>CAYNNT010000173.1:0-2638 GCA_964398675.1 uncultured Brevundimonas sp. | reverse complement strand
GGCGCCGCCGCCGACGTCGCAGAAGTTGGCGGGCTCTTTGCCGTACAGCTTGATGATGTCCATGGTCGCCATGGCCAGGCCGGCGCCGTTGACCATGCAGCCGATGTTGCCGTCGAGGGCGACGTAGGCGAGGTCCCATTCCGAGGCCTCGATCTCCTTGGCGTCTTCCTCGGTCTCGTCGCGCAGCGCCTTCATGTCCTCGTGGCGGAACAGGGCGTTGCCGTCGAAGCTGACCTTGGCGTCGAGCACCCGCAGGTGGCCGTCCTTCATGACGATCAGCGGATTGACCTCCAGCATCGCCATGTCCTTCTCGACGAAGGCCTTGTAAAGGATCGGGAACAGGCTCTCGCCGTCCTTGGCCGCATCGCCGGTCAGGCCGTAGGCGCCGTTGATCTCGGCGACATTGGCGGGGGTGACGCCGGCTTCCGGGTTGATGTCGATGGTGAGGATCTTCTCGGGCGTGTCGTGGGCGACCGCCTCGATGTCCATGCCGCCCTCGGTCGAGACGACGAAGGACACGCGGCCCGTCGAACGGTCGACCAGCAGCGAGCAATAGAGTTCGCGGTCGATGTCGGCGCCGTCCTCGATATAGAGGCGGTTGACCTGTTTGCCGGCCGGGCCGGTCTGGGCGGTGACGAGCGTATTGCCCAGCATCTCACGGGCGTTCTTGACCACGTCCTCGATCGAGAAGGCCAGACGGACGCCGCCCTTGGCGTCAGGACCCAGTTCCTTGAACTTGCCCTTGCCGCGGCCGCCCGCGTGGATCTGCGACTTCACCACATACAGCGGGCCGGGCAGTTGCTTCGCGGCCGCCTCGGCCTGGTCGGCCGAGGTGATGGCGACGCCTTCGGCGACCGGTGCGCCAAAGCCCTTCAGGACCTGTTTGGCCTGGTATTCGTGGATGTTCATGGAGAGGCGCCGCCGGACTGCTGGGAGGAGTTGCGGTGCTTATAGGGCGCGCCCCTTCGCAGGTGCAACCGTCACCCCGCGATCAGTCCACCCAGTCCCGCTTCAGGCTGCGCGCCGAGATGATCAGAAGGATGGCCGCCAGCGCGTAGAACCACTGTCCGACATAGAGGGAATAGCGCAGCGCCTCGTCGCCGAAGCGCGGCGTCAGATAGTCCGACACGGCGCCGAGCAGATAAATCCCGAGGCCGATGCCGACCAGGTTGTTGATCAGCAGGAAGCTGGCCGAAGCGGTCGAGCGCATATGAGCCGGAACCAGATGCTGGACCGAGGTGACCACCGGCCCCAGCCAGGCGAGGCTGAGCGCCTGGGGCACCAGGAAGAGGGCGAAGGCCACCCATTTGCCGGCTACGGCGAAACCGAGGATGTCGAACGACCGGTCCGGCACATTCATGGCCAGCCAGAACATCGGCACAGCGATGATGAAGCCGATGGCCGGGACCAGCGGATAGGCCGCCTTCCTGACGCCCTTGCCCAGCTTGTCGGCCAGCCAGCCGCCGAGCCAGATGCCGGCCGTGCCGCCGATGAAGGCGATGCCGGCGATATAGAGCGCCCGGTCGACCCCCTCCATGCCCATGGAGCGCTGGAAGAAGCTGGGGAGCCAGAAGGCCGCCCCGTAGCCATAGACCGACGAGCAGGCGGCGCCGAAGGCGAGGAACCAGAAGCTGGGCTTTTTCAGGAGGACGTTCCAGACCTCGCCGAAGCCGGCGGCCTTGGTCGGGACATGGGCGGTCTCGGCCGCGCCGGCGACCGGTTCGGCACGGTCAAAGCCGCCGCGGACCGGGTCCTTGACGGTGAATTTCAGCAGCGGGAACAGCAGGACGCCGACGCCGCCGACGATCATGAAGGCGATGCGCCAGTTGATGTGCTCGGCCAGCAGACCGCCGAACAGATAGCCCAGCGCCGTGCCGATCGGCACGCCGAACGAATAGAAGGCCAGGGCCCGCGCCCGCTGTGATTTCGGGAAATAGTCGGCCACCAGCGAATAGGAGGGGGCGACCCCGCCCGCCTCCCCGACGCCGACGCCCATCCGGGCGCCGAACAGGGTCCAGAAGCCGGTCGAGAAGCCGCACAGGGCGGTGAAGGCGCTCCACACCGCCAGCGACACGCCGACGATGGAAACCCGGCTGATGCGGTCGGCCAGCCAGGCGATGGGAATGGCGAGGGTCGAATAGACGACGGCGAAGGCCGGCCCGCCCAGCAGGCCCAGCTGGCTGTCGGTGAAATGCAGCTCGGCCTTGATGTAGGGCAGCAGGATGGCGAGGATCTGCCGGTCGATGAAGTTGAAGGTGTAGACTACCATCAGCAGCGCCAGCACATAGGCGCGGTAACCCGGATTGGCGGCGGGCCCGATGCCCTGATCCGTCATGCTCATGGCGTTTCCCTCGACTTGGTCTTCTTGTTGCGCGGAACGGTAGCGTCGCTTTTTGGCAGCGCCAGAGAAAAAGGGCGGCGGCTCAGGTGAACCGCCGCCCTGGATCAGATGCGATCAGGCTTCAGGAGTCTTTTCGTCGGATCAGAAGCTGACCTTCAGCGAGGCGGTGACCGTCCGCGGCGGGCCGTAGTAGCCGATGATCGAGTTGTCGAAGAGCGCGCCCGGGAAGTTGTAGCCGCCGACGCGGTATTCTTCGTCGGTCAGGTTCTTGCCGTAGAGGCCGAGGGTGAAGCGGTC
>CAYNNT010000172.1:0-2686 GCA_964398675.1 uncultured Brevundimonas sp. | reverse complement strand
TACAAAGCGTTAATCGCGATTTGGTGATCGATTCACGCTCGGCGGGTGAAATGGTGCAGCGCAATTCCACTGGCGACCGAAACATTCAGGGAATCGAAGCCGCCTGACATCGGAATCCCGACCGCCCGGCAGCGCTCGATCACAGACGCGGAGAGGCCCGGTCCTTCCGGCCCCAGCACGATGGCGATCCGCGCGCCCCGCGGCTCCCGGTCCAGCGGTTCACGGGCGCCCGGCGTCAGGGCGAACACCTCGAACCCCGCCGACTTCAACCCCTCGACCATGGCCACCGCCTCCAGCCCGACGGCCATAGGCGTCCGCAGCACGGCGCCCACCGAGACCCGGATAGACTTGCGGTAGAAGGGGTCGCAGCACTGCGCGTCCAGCAGAACGGCCGCGGCGCCGAAGGCCGCGGCGTTGCGGAAGATCCCGCCCATATTGTCGTGATTGCCCGTACCGCAGGCGGCGACCACCACGGCCTCGGGGCCCAGATCGGCCAGGCAGGCCTCGAGCGACCGGGGGGCCGGCTTTTCTCCGAGCGCCAGGATTCCCCGATGCAGATGAAAACCGGCGATCGCATCCAGCACGGGCTGAGTCGCGACATAGACCGGCGTCTCGTCCGTGGCCCGGGCCAGGACCGTCGCCAGCCCTTCCAGCCGCTTGCTGTCCAGCAAAAATGCGATCGGACGACACAGCGACCGGTCTGACACCAGCACGTTCAGGACCACCTCACCCTCGGCCACGAACAGGCCCTGCCTGCCCGTAAGGTCCCGTTCGCGGATGTCGCGGAAGCCGGCGATGCGCGGATCTTCGGGGTCGTCGATGCGGATCAGGGCCAAGATCGGATATTTCCCGTTGCGTCAGTCTGACTCGCGCTGCTATAGCGCCCGCCTTCCCGAGAGGAAGTGTTCCGCGGTAGCTCAGTGGTAGAGCAGCCGACTGTTAATCGGCTGGTCGTAGGTTCGAATCCTACCCGCGGAGCCACTCTTTCCCCACCACAGCGTCAGACGAAAAAAAGCCCGACGCATGCGCCGGGCTGAAGAAGTTCGGTGATGGTGGGTGTCCTCGAAGAAAGAAGACGATCCTCCGTTGCCCTGAATTGGTTAATCGATCGTAAAGCGATCATTCGCCGTCCGGCAGCCAGGTGGTCTGCCGTCCACCCGCCGGGCCCCGCCAGACCACCCGCCAGCCCGCGCCCGCACGTTCGACCCGGGTTCCCGCGAGCGCTTCACCGGCCCCCTCGCCCGGCCAGGTGAAGGCCCGACCGCCGACGCGGATCTCGTCCGGGCCTGCAGACGGGGTCAGCACAAGGCTCCAGCGGCCCGCGGCGTCCGGCTTGACCGGGCCGCCCTCGCCCCCGGCCGAGACATCGAGAGCGGCGTCGGCGGACGCGGCGAGGCCGGAAACGAGTCGCATCCGGCCGTCGCTGTCGACCGCGCCCAGCGCCGGCGCCCGATCCAGCCGCCGCGTCGCCCCGCCCGCCCGCAGAATGGCGACAGGCCCCCGCCCTCCCGCAATGATCAGCAGCCGTTCCGGCGCCGGCGCGGCGTCCTGGCCCACCTGGATCTCGGGACTAAGCAGCAGATCGCCGACCGGAGCGGCCATGCGAATCTCGAACCGGCCCTGATCGTCGGCCGCCGTGGCGTGGGCGGGACCGGAATCACTGCGCAGCACGACACGGGCGCCCGGCTCCGCCTGTCCGGCGAAGACCAGACCGTCGGGAATACGCCGCACGGAGCGAATCATCGGCGGCCGGGTCCATCCGCCCACCGCTGCGGGCGCGCGGGCCTGCTCCGACGCCGCCGGCGCGGGCGGCGAACAGGCGACGCTCGCGGCGCACAACACGACCGCTATCGCCGCCTTGCCGAACATGGCCCGTTTCATCAGTTGCATCCGACCGCTAGGAGTAACGGTCCAGATAGCGCGCCGAGGCGCCCGCTGTCTCCCATCCGTTCCCGAGGCCCCATGTCTTCGCCTGTCGTCATCCAGCCCTTCGACGGAAAGTCCGTCTGCCTGTTCTGCGGTTCATCCGACCTGTCCGACCCGGCCTACACCGCCGCAGCGCGCGCCTTCGGCGAACAGACCGCCCGCGCGGGCTGGCGTCTCGTCTACGGCGGCGGCGGGGTCGGCCTGATGGGCGCCTCGGCCCGCGGCGCGCACGAGGCCGGCGGCCGGGTCCTGGGCGTCATGCCCGGCTTCCTGCGCAGTCGCGAGCGTCTGTTCGACGATGTCGAAACCCTGATCGTGCCCTCGATGCACGAGCGCAAGACCATCATGTACGACCAGTCGGACGCCTTCGTGGTCGCCCCGGGCGGCGTCGGCACGCTGGAAGAGGTCATCGAGGTCCTGTCCTGGAAGCGTCTCGACCTGCACTCCAAGCCCGTCATCTTCCTGAATCTGAACGGATTCTGGGAGCCGCTGCTGGCGGTCATGGAACACAGCATCGCCGAGGGCATGACCCCCGCCAGCTTCCGCCAGGCCTGGGTCGTCTGCGACACGGTCGAGGCCTCGATCGAAGCCATGCAGGCCGCCGACGACATGCCGCACTTGCAACATGATCGCCGTTAAGTAATCACTGGTTAGTCAGCCGGTGTCCGTAGGTTTCTTTTAGAGACGCACCTTGACAGTTGCGTATGAAAACGGACACTGGCGCCACGGGACGGATCACCGCTCCCGCCTAACCGGAGAC
>CAYNNT010000171.1:0-2749 GCA_964398675.1 uncultured Brevundimonas sp. | reverse complement strand
GACGCGGGGAGGGCAGGATGGCGGCCAGCCGGGCGGCCTCGCGGGCGGTCAGTTCATCCGCCGACTTGCCGAACCAGTGCTGCGAGGCGGCCTCGGCGCCGTAGACGCCCGGGGCCCATTCGGCGACGTTGAGATAGACCTCCATGATCCGCCGCTTGCCCCAGACGGTCTCGATGGCGACGGTGTAGCCGGCCTCCAGCCCCTTGCGGATCCAGTCGCGACCCGGCCAGAGGAAGGCGTTCTTGGCGGTCTGCTGGCTGATCGTCGAGCCGCCGCGGATCCGGCCCGAGCCGCGCTTCTCGACCCGGGCGTTGGCCTTGAGGGCGCGTTCGATGGCCTTCATGTCGAAGCCGTTGTGGGAACAGAAGGTCGCGTCCTCCGAGGCGATGACGGCCTGGACCAGCCGGGGCGAGATGTCGTCCAGTGAGCGCCAGCGGTACGACAGGCCCTCGCCCTCGATCGCGCGGCTGACCATCAGGAATGTGGTCGGCGGGGAAACCCAGCGCTGGATGACGATGCTGCTGGAGCCGAGCAGGATCAGCAGCAGGATCAGGGTCAGCACGGGGCGGCCCTTCTTCACGGTTCTGGTCACCCCCGACATGGGGGGATGGCAGCACGGGCGGCGGTGGGGGGCAAGGGCGAGTTCTCTTGCTTTCGTCATCCTCCGGCGAGCGGCGCAGCCGCGCAGACCGGGGGATGACGAAAGCTAGAGGGTCGAAACCCCCGCGTTTCCGTCTTCGTCGGCCCAGGCGACCCGGGTCGCGTCGGCGCTCATGGCGAGGGCGGTGATCGGGGCGCCCTTGTCGGCCTTGAGGAAGTTGAGGCCCTGACCCGCCGGATCGGCCAGCCAGACGCGGCCGTCGGACAGGCCGGCGGCGAGGAGGCCATGTTTCGGCTGCGCGGCGACGAGGGCGACGAGGCTGCCTTCGTCGAAGCCGATCTCGGTCGCCTCGCGGCCCATGGGTCCGTTCGAGCCGACGAAGGGCCAGAGCACGGCGCCCTGGGCGCCGGAGGTGGCCAGCAGCTGGCCGTTGGACAGGAAGCCGAAGGCCCGGACCTTGGACGGATAGCCGCCCATCCGCATGTTCTTCTGATCCTTCAGCCGCCATCCGTGGAGCTGGGAATCCTGCATGGCGGTGACCACGAAGGCGCCGTCGGGCGAGAAGGTCACCGCGGTGTGCGACCCGGCCCATTTGAGGAAGGTCGGCTTCTGCTCCGCGATGCGGGCGAACCACAGGGCGGCGCCGCCGTAGGTCGAGGCCGCGATCCGCCGGCCCCTGGGCTCGAAGGCCACGCCCGAGACGGTGCGCTCGTGCTGGAAGTCGCGGCGGAAGCCGGCGTCCTTCGCATCCAGGACCGTCAGGGTCTTCCCGGCGGAGAAGGCGATCAGGCCGCTTTCGGCGGAGGCGTCGACGGCGTCGATCCACTGGCCCCTGGCGCTGGTGGCCAGGACCCCGGCGTCGGCGCGGCGGTGCCAGATCAGGCGGCCGTCGTCGCCCCCGGTGATCACCCCGTTTCCGGACGGATGCACGACGGCGCACAGGATGGCCCCGTCATGGGCGGCGCTGAACGCGCCGTCCTCGAACCGGACCGAGCCGTCGCCCAGGGCGAAGACCGCGCCTTCGGCGTCGAAGACGATGGCGGTGATCTGGGCGTCGAATTCGGCCCTCACGCGGCGCAGGCCTCGAACCCGGCCTTGAGCGCGGCCTCGTCGAGCTCGCGGCCGATGAAGACGGCGCGGGACCAGCGGCGTTCGTTGGCGCCCCATTCGCGCTGGAGATCGCCCTCGAGGATCATGTGCACGGCCTGGAAGACCAGGCGGCGGTCCTCGCCGCTGACGTCGATGATGCCCTTGGCGCGCAGGATGTTCTGGCCCTGCTCGCCCAGCAGACGGTCGAGCCAGGCGGTGAATTTGGTCCCGTCCATCGGCCGGTCGAGCGACAGGGAGATGCCCTTGATGTCGTCCTCATGGGCATGGCCGCGCGCGCCGTGGTGATGGTCGTGATCGTGGTCATGATGCGCGTGATCATGGTCGTGATCGTGGTGGTCGTGGCCGCAGTGTTCGTCGTGGACGTGACCGGCCTCGCCGTGGGCGGGGTTGGCGAACTCGGGATTGATGTCGAGGATCCGGCCGAGGTCGAAGCCGCCGAGGCCCAGCACCTGGTCCAGCGGGACGTTGGCGCGTTCGGCGCGGGTGATGGGGGCCAGGGGGTTGAGCTTGCGCAGGCGACGCTCGACCTCGACCAACTCGGCCTCGGTCACAAGATCGGTCTTGTTGAGGATGATGCGGTCGGCGAAGGCGACCTGCTCGCGCGCCTCTTTCGAATCGTCCAGCCGGGCCATGACGTGCTTGGCGTCGACCAGGGCGGTGACGCTGTCGAGTTGCGTCTTCGCCTTGACGTCCTCGTCGACGAAGAAGGTCTGGGCCACCGGGCCGGGGTCGGCCAGGCCGGTGGTCTCGACGATGATGGCGTCGAAGGCGGGCTTGCCCGGGCGCTGGCGCTTCATCAGGCCGGCGACGACGCGGATCAGGTCGCCGCGCACCGTGCAGCAGACGCAGCCGTTGTTCATCTCGAACACGTCCTCGTCGGCGCCGACGACGAGATCGTTGTCGATGCCGATCTCGCCGAACTCGTTGACGATGACGGCGTAGCGCTTGCCGTGGTCCTCGGTGAGGATGCGGTTCAGCAGGGTGGTCTTGCCGGCGCCGAGGTAGCCGGTGAGGACGGTGACGGGGATCTTGTCGGTC
>CAYNNT010000170.1:0-2769 GCA_964398675.1 uncultured Brevundimonas sp. | reverse complement strand
CGGTCGGCAAGGGCCTGCTGGGCCGCGTCGTCAACCCGCTGGGCGAGCCGATCGATGGCAAGGGCCCGATCCAGTTCACCGAGCGCCGCCGCGTTGACGTGAAGGCCCCGGGCATCATTCCCCGGAAGTCGGTGCACGAGCCGATGCAGACCGGCCTGAAGGCCATCGACACCCTGATCCCGATCGGCCGCGGCCAGCGCGAACTGATCATTGGCGACCGTCAGGTCGGCAAGACCGCCGTCGCCATCGACACCATCCTGAACCAGAAGAGCACCAACGCGGCCGCCGCGTCGGAAGGCGAGAAGCTGTACTGCATCTACGTCGCCATCGGTCAGAAGCGCTCGACCGTCGCCCAGATCGTCAAGACGCTCGAGGAGCGCGGCGCCCTGGACTACACCATCGTCGTCGCCGCCACGGCCTCCGAGCCGGCCCCGCTGCAGTTCCTGGCCCCGTTCTCGGGCACGGCCATGGGCGAGTTCTTCCGCGACAACGGCATGCACGCCCTGATCGTCTATGACGATCTGTCGAAACAGGCCGTCGCCTATCGCCAGATGTCCCTGCTGCTGCGCCGTCCGCCGGGCCGCGAAGCCTATCCGGGCGACGTCTTCTACCTGCACAGCCGCCTGCTGGAGCGTTCGGCCAAGCTGAACGCCGACTACGGCTCGGGCTCGATGACCGCCCTGCCGCTGATCGAGACCCAGGCCAACGACGTGTCGGCCTACATCCCGACCAATGTGATCTCGATCACCGACGGCCAGATCTTCCTCGAGTCCGACCTGTTCTACCAGGGCATCCGCCCGGCCGTGAACGTCGGCATCTCGGTGTCGCGCGTGGGCTCCTCGGCCCAGACAAAGGCGATGAAGAAGGTCGCGGGCTCGATCAAGGGCGAGCTCGCCCAGTATCGGGAAATGGCCGCCTTCGCCAAGTTCGGCTCGGACCTCGACGCCTCGACCCAGAAACTGCTGGCCCGCGGCGCCCGCCTGACCGAGCTGCTGAAGCAGCCCCAGTACTCGCCGCTGACCATGGAAGAGCAGGTCGTCTCGGTTTACGCCGGTACGCGCGGCTACCTCGATGGCATCGCCGTCGGCGACATCGGCCGCTTCGAGAGCGAGCTGCTGGCCCGCATCAAGTCGTCGAACGCCGGCCTGCTGGACGGCATCCGCGCCAAGAAGGACCTCACCGCCGAGCTCGAAGCCGAGCTGAAGTCGGTGCTGGACGCCTTCCTCAAGACCTTCGCCTGAGACCGGACCGGATAGCGAGAAAGTAGCGCCGGATGGCCAGCCTCAAGGAAATGCGCAATCGGATCGGAAGCGTCAAGTCGACGCAGAAGATCACGAAAGCCCTGAACATGGTCGCCGCGGCCAAGCTGAAGCGCGCCCAGGACCAGGCTGAAAGCGCCCGGCCCTACGCCCGCAAGATGGCCGCCGTGATCGCCAATCTGGCGGCCGGCGTCTCGGGCGACGGCGCGCCGAAGCTGCTGGCCGGCACGGGCAAGGACCAGAAGCACCTGATCGTCGTCGCCACCGGCGACAAGGGTCTGGCGGGCGGGTTCAACACCAACGTCATCCGGGCCGCGCGCGAGCGGATCAACAGCCTGATCGCCGCCGGCAAGGACGTCCGCATCATCGCCGTGGGCCGCAAGTCCCGCGACGGTCTGGCCCGCCTGTACGGCGACAAGCTGGTGAAGACGTTCGAGATGTCGGACCACAAGGTCATCGGCCTCCCGGCGGCGGAGCCCATCGCGGCCCTGATCGCCGAGGAGTTCGAGGGCGGCAACGCCGACGTCGTGACCCTGTTCTACAGCCGCTTCCAGTCGGTCATCGCCCAGATCCCGACGCCGAAACAGCTGATCCCGGCGGTCGTCGACGGCGACGCCCCTCCGATCGACCTGAACGGCGCGACCTATGAGTACGAGCCGTCCGAAGAGGAAATCCTCGAGACGCTCCTGCCGCGAAACATCACCACCCAGGTGCTGGCCGCCCTGTACGAGAACCAGGCCAGCTTCTTCGGGGCCCAGATGGGCGCCATGGACAACGCCACGCGCAACGCAGGCGACCTGATCAACAGCCTGACCCTGCAGTACAACCGCAAACGCCAGGCCCAGATCACCACTGAACTGATCGAGATCATCGCCGGCGCAGAAGCCCTCTGATCCGAACCCCGCCCAGTTACGCCCAGATACACGCCAAGCACGACCTTCCGAACGGAACGAACCGATGACCGACACCACCGCCAAGAAACCCGCCGCCAAGAAGCCGGCTGCTCCCAAGGCCCCCAAGGCCGCCGCCGCCACCGGCAACGCCGCCTATACGGCCGGCACCGGCGTGGGCCGGATCGCCCAGGTCATCGGCGCCGTCGTCGACGTTGAGTTCGAAGGCCAGCTGCCGGCGATCCTGAACGCCCTGGAGACGCAGAACGTCGACCAGAAGACCGGCAAGCCCTTCACCCTGGTTCTGGAAGTCGCCCAGCACCTCGGCGAGAACATGGTCCGCACCATCGCCATGGACACCTCGGAAGGTCTGACGCGCGGTCAGGCCGTGACCGACACCGGCACCTCCATCCTGGCCCCGGTCGGCCCCGGCACCCTCGGCCGGATCATGAACGTCGTCGGCGCGCCGATCGACGAGCAGGGCCCGATCAAGACCACCATGTACCGCCCGATCCACCGCGAGGCGCCGTCGTTCGAAGAGCAGTCGACCTCGTCGGAAATCCTCGTCACGGGCATCAAGGTCATCGACCTGATGTGCCCCTACACCAAGGGCGGCAAGA
>CAYNNT010000169.1:0-2808 GCA_964398675.1 uncultured Brevundimonas sp. | reverse complement strand
GCGGTGGGTTTCAACTGCGCGCTGGGCGCCGAGTTGATGCGGCCCTTCATCGCCGAGCTCAGCCGCGTCGCCGACACCCTGGTCGCCGCCTATCCCAACGCCGGCCTGCCCAACGCCATGGGCCAGTACGACGAGCAGCCCCACGAGACGGCGCATTTCCTCGAGGAATGGGCGGCCTCGGGCCTGGTCAATATCGTCGGCGGCTGCTGCGGCACCACGCCGGAGCACATCCGGCACACGGCGGAGGCGGTGGCGAATCTGCCGACGCGGGTGATCCCGGAGCGGCCGGTGGCGATGCGGCTGTCCGGTCTCGAACCGTTTGAATTGGTAGCGTAAGTGCGTCCCACCTTCATCAACGTCGGTGAGCGGACCAATGTCACCGGCTCGGCCAAGTTCAAGAAGCTGATCATCGACGGCGACTATGCCGCCGCCCTCGCCGTCGCGCGTCAGCAGGTCGAGGCCGGGGCCTCGATCATCGACATCAACATGGACGAGGGCCTGCTGGATTCGAAGCAGGCCATGGTCACCTTCCTCAACCTGATCGCGGCCGAGCCCGACATCGCCCGGGTGCCGGTGATGATCGACAGCTCCAAATGGGAGGTGATCGAGGCGGGCCTGAAATGCGTCCAGGGCAAGCCGATCGTGAACTCGATCTCGATGAAGGCGGGCGAGGCAGAGTTCCGCGAACAGGCGGTGAAATGCCTGCGCTACGGGGCCGCCGTGGTGGTCATGGCCTTCGACGAGGTCGGCCAGGCCGACACCGCCGCGCGCAAGATCGAGATCTGCACCCGGGCTTACCGGATCCTCGTCGACGAGGTCGGCTTCCCGCCCGAGGACATCATCTTCGACCCCAACATCTTCGCCGTGGCGACGGGGATCGAGGAGCACGACAACTACGCCGTCGACTTCATCGAGGCGACGCGGGCGATCAAGGCCACCCTACCCTACGCCCGGGTGTCCGGCGGCGTGTCGAACGTCTCGTTCAGCTTCCGCGGCAATGAGCCGGTCCGGCGGGCGATCCACAGCGTCTTCCTGTACCACGCCATCCAGGCGGGCATGGACATGGGCATCGTCAATGCGGGCGACCTGCCCGTCTATGACACGCTCGACCCGGTGCTGCGCGAGGCGGTCGAGGACGTGATCCTGAACCGGCCGCAGCGGACCAATGTCTCGAACACCGAGCGGCTGGTGGACATCGCCCCCAACTACAAGGGCGACAAGGGCGTGGCCCGGGTCGTCGATCTGAAATGGCGCGACCAGCCCGTCGGCAAGCGGATCGAGCACGCCCTGGTCAACGGCATCACCGAGTTTATCGACGCCGACACCGAGGAGGCGCGGCTCCAGTCGGAGCGGCCGCTGCACGTCATCGAGGGTCCGCTGATGGACGGGATGAATGTGGTCGGCGACCTGTTCGGCTCGGGGAAGATGTTCCTGCCCCAGGTGGTCAAGTCGGCGCGGGTGATGAAACAGGCCGTGGCCTGGCTGGAGCCCTTCATGGAGGCCGAAAAGGCCGGCAAGCCGCGCGAGCAGGCGGGCCGCATCCTCATGGCCACGGTCAAGGGCGACGTTCACGACATCGGCAAGAACATCGTCGGGGTCGTGTTGCAGTGCAACAATTATGAGGTCATCGACCTGGGCGTCATGGTCCCGGCGGACCGGATTCTGGACGCCGCGATCGAGCACAAGGTCGACATCGTCGGCCTGTCGGGCCTGATCACGCCGTCCCTGGACGAGATGGTGTTCGTGGCGCGCGAGATGGAGCGGCGCGGCTTCGACATTCCCCTCCTCATCGGTGGAGCGACCACCAGCCGGACGCATACGGCCGTCAAGATCGAGCCCGGCTATCGCAGCGGCTCCACCACCTATGTCGTGGACGCCTCGCGTGCTGTGGGCGTCGTGTCAGGTTTGCTTTCCAAAACCGAACGGGCCAGGAACGAGGCCGCCACGCGCGACGAATACGTCCGCATCCGCGAGCAGTATGCGCGCGGTCAGGAGGTCAAGGCGCGGGCGTCCCTGCCCGCGGCGCGCCAGAACCGCTTCCAGCCCGATCCGGCGACGCCCCTGCCCGGCGCTCCGTCATTCCTGGGCGTGCGCGCCTTCGACGCCTGGGACCTGCAGGACCTGGCCGACCACATCGACTGGACGCCCTTCTTCGCCAGCTGGGAGTTGATCGGCCGCTATCCGCTGATCCTCGACGACGAGATCGTCGGCGAGGCCGCGCGCGACCTGTTCAAGGACGCCCGGGCGATGCTGAAGCGGATC
Source organism: uncultured Brevundimonas sp. (assembly GCA_964398675.1). Lineage (GTDB taxonomy): Bacteria > Pseudomonadota > Alphaproteobacteria > Caulobacterales > Caulobacteraceae > Brevundimonas. The sequence goes on along the minus strand of CAYNNT010000169.1, from coordinate 546 downwards.
GTGGACGAGACATGGTTCACGGCTAAGGGGGTGGTCGGCTTCTGGCCCGCCAACGCCGTCGGCGACGACATCGTGGTCTGGGCCGACGAGCACCGCACCGAAGAGGTCGCCCGCTTCCACACCCTGCGTCAGCAGATCAGGAAGTCGAACGGCAAGCCCAATCTGGCCCTGTCGGACTTCGTCGCTGAAACCGGGCAGGATTATATCGGCGCCTTCGCTGTCACCGCCGGCCATGGCGAGCTCGAGATCGCCAGACGGTTCAAGGACGCCGGCGACGACTATTCGTCTATCATGGCCACGGCGCTGGCCGACCGTCTGGCCGAGGCGTTCGCCGAGGCCCTGCACAAGACCGTCCGGACCGAACTCTGGGGTCATGCGGCCGATGAGCAGACGACGGTCGATGACCTGATCGCCGAGCGATATCAGGGCATTCGCCCGGCGCCCGGCTATCCGGCCCAACCCGATCATACGGAGAAGGCGACGCTGTTCCGCCTGCTTCAGGCGGAGGACAATGCCGGCATGGCCCTGACCGAGAGCTTCGCCATG
>CAYNNT010000168.1:0-2853 GCA_964398675.1 uncultured Brevundimonas sp. | reverse complement strand
CCCGACTGCTGCGCGCGAAGGATTGATCGCGCGATGTAACCGTTTACGGTGACCGCAAAACCCGGCCTCAAGGCGCGCGAAGCGCGGCGGGCCAAACAAGAAGTTGCGGGCAGGAAAACATGGCGGACGTCCGGCTGACCGGCGTGACCAAGAGCTTCGGCGCCACCCAGGTGCTGAAGGGCGTCGACCTGGAGATCGCGGACGGCGAGTTCGTGGTCTTCGTCGGCCCGTCGGGCTGCGGCAAGTCCACCCTGCTGCGCACTATCGCGGGTCTGGAAGAGGCGACCGGCGGCGACATCGCCATCGGCGGCAAGGTCGTCAACGACCTCGGCCCGTCCGACCGGGGCATCGCCATGGTGTTCCAGTCCTACGCCCTCTATCCGCACATGAGCGTCTACGAGAACATGGCGTTCGGCCTGAAGCTGGCCAAGGCGGACAAGGCCGAGATCGACCGGCGCGTGCGCGGCGCGGCCGAGACGCTGAACATCACCGCCTATCTGGACCGCAAGCCCAAGGCCCTGTCCGGCGGCCAGCGCCAGCGCGTCGCCATCGGCCGCGCTATCGTGCGCGAGCCGCAGGTCTTCCTGTTCGACGAGCCCCTGTCCAACCTCGACGCCGCCCTGCGGGTGCGGATGCGCTACGAGTTCGCCAGCCTGCACGAGCGGCTGAAAACGACCATGGTCTATGTCACCCACGACCAGGTCGAGGCCATGACCCTGGCCGACCGGATCGTGGTCCTGAACGCCGGGCGGATCGAACAGGTCGGCAAGCCGATGGAGCTGTACGAGCGGCCGCGCAATCTGTTCGTGGCCGAGTTCATCGGCAGCCCGAAGATGAACCTCCTGCCGGCCGGGATCGTCTCCGCGACGGCGAAGGGCGCGACGGTGCGCACCGCGGCCGGCGAAACCCTGAAGGTGGCGGTCAACGCCGCCCGCGCCAAACCCGGCGACAAGGTCACGCTCGGCGTGCGGCCCGAGCATCTGACCACCGCCGGCAAGGGTGACGCCGTCTCGGCCAGGGTCGTCTTCGTCGAGACCCTGGGCCACGCCACCTATGCCTATCTGACGGCGGGCGAGGAGCCGGTGACCGTCCTGCTGCCGGGGGATGTCCGTCCTTCGGCGGGCGAGACCCTCAGCGTGAAGGTCCCGGCCGATCAGGCGCATCTGTTCGACGCCGACGGCGAGGCTTTCGACCGGCTCCAGGCCTGAGGCGTGTTGCATCGCACAACGCAACGCTTCTAGATGGCCGGATGCCCGCCCCGGCCACGCTCACCGTTGACCTGAACGCCCTCGCTGCGAATTTCCGCACGCTCGAGGCCGTCGGCGGCGTGCCCGTGCATCCGGTGGTCAAGGCCGACAGCTATGGCCTCGGGGCCGCCGCCTGTGCGACGCGGCTGATGGCCGAGGGCGCGCGCACCTTCTTCGTGGCGCGGACCGGCGAAGGCGAGCGGCTGCGCGCTGTGCTCGGCGAAATACCCGAAATCTATGTACTGGACGGCTGCCTGCCGGGTCGCGCGGCCCGGCTCCGGGACGCGGGTCTTCGCCCCGTGCTCAACGCCGACGCCCAGCTCACGGAATGGCGGGCCGCGGGCGGCGGGGCCTGCGGGGTCCAGATCGACACGGGCATGAACCGGCTCGGCTTCCGCACCGAGGCCGCGCCCGAGCCGTTCGAAGGACTCGAACTGGTGCTCAGCCACCTCGCCTGCGCCGACGACCCGGCCGAGCCCATGAACGCCCGCCAGCGGGACGCCTTCGCCGTGGCCTCCGCCCGCTATCCCGGGGCGCTGCGGTCGTTTGCGAACTCCGGAGGCGTCTTCCTCGGCGCCGACTACGGATTCGATGCGACCCGGCCCGGCATCTGCCTCTACGGCGGCGGGCCCGAAGGTCGCCCGGACGCCCGGATTCGGCCCGTCGCGACCCTCGAGGCCGAGGTGCTGCAGCTGCACCAGGTGCCCGCCGGCGAGACGGTCGGCTATTCGCGCGGCTTCTCGGCCACGCGGCCGACCCGGATCGCCACCTGCGCCGCCGGATACGCCGACGGGGTCATGCGCAGCTACAGCCCGCGAGGGCAGGTTTTCGTGGCCGGCGAACTGCGCCCGATCGTCGGGCGCGTGTCGATGGACGCCTGCGCCGTCGACGTGACCGGGCTGGATGTCGCCGTCGGCGACCGGGTCGAGCTGTTCGGCGCCAACCGGATGCTGGACGACGCGGGCGTCGCGGCCGGCACGATCGGCTATGAGCTGATCAGCGCGATCAATGCGCGGGTGCCGCGGATCTACATCGGCTGAGACGCCTCAGCGCGCGTCCCGGACCACGTCCCCGCCCTTGATCACGACGGGCACCGTCTCGAGCATCCGAACATCGGCGAGGGGATCGCCGGCAACCGCGATCAGGTCGCCGTAGCGCCCCGCCACAATGGCCCCCACGTCGCCTTCCCGACCGAGCGCCTGGGCGGCGTTCCATGTGGCCGAACGGATCGCCTCGGCCGGGGTCATCCCGTATTCGACCATGACCGCGAACTGCCGGGCGTTCTGGCCGTGGGGATAGATGGCGGCGTCGGTGCCGAAGATCATCCGCGCGCCCGCGCGGTGGGCGGCGCGGAAATTGTCGCGCTGCAGCTGACCGATCTCGCGGTCCTTGCGCAGATTGTCCTCGGTCACCCCGAACTCGGTGCCCGTCGCCTGGGTGAAGTCGGTGTTGTAGATGTCCATCGACAGCCAGGTCCCGTGCTCGACCGCCAGCCGGATGCCCTCGGCGTCGATCAGCGAGGCGTGTTCGATCGTGTCGACGCCGGCGCGGTTGGCGTCGCGGATGCCCGAGGCGCCGTGGGCGTGGGCGGCGACCCGAAGGCCCC
>CAYNNT010000167.1:0-2864 GCA_964398675.1 uncultured Brevundimonas sp. | reverse complement strand
TCGTAGTCGACGCCCAGGGCCGTCCAGCGCATGGCCCAGTCGGGCTTCCACTGCAGCTTCACGTGGCCGCCGGTGACAGGCAGCTCGGTACGACCGCCGGCGGGATCGTCGAAGACGATCGTCCCCTTTTCCACATTGCGTTCCAGCGTCGGCACCTGAAGCACATGGCCGGTAACCGGGCTGACGGGCAGGAAGGGCGAATAGGTCTCGCGTCGTTCCGGGCCCAGCGTCGGGAGCATGATAGCCTGCACGGCGTCGAACCGCTCAAGCAGGCGCAGCAGCGTCGCGTCGAAGCGGCCCGATCGGTAGCATTCCGTCGAGGAGAAGAATTCATATTCGAAGCCGAAGCCGTCGAGGAAGGCGCGCAGGCGGGCGTTGTTGTGGGCGCCGAAACTGTCGTGCGTCCCGAACGGGTCGCGCACCACGGTCAGCGGCTTGTGCAGGTCCTCGGTCAGCATTGCCGGATTGGGCACGCCCTCCGGCACCTTGCGAAGCCCGTCCATGTCATCCGAGAAGGCGATCAGCCGCGTCTGCCAGTGGTCGCCGGTCAGGGCGCGGAAGGCGTTGCGCACCATGGTCGTGCGCGCCACCTCGCCGAAGGTGCCCATATGCGGCAGACCCGACGGGCCATAGCCGGTCTCGAAGATGACGGGCTTCTGCAGTGCCTCGAAGGTGGCCAGCGCCTCGTCCGCCTTGCCGGCGTCGATGAGCAGCGTCGCCGCGGTCCGCCCGGCGTCGTCCAGTCGCTTCTTCAGCACATGGGCGAGGAGATTGCGGGCCTGTTCAAACGGCCACGCTTTGGCGTCGCGCGCGAGGGTTTCGAGGTTCTGCAGCATGGGGCGGGGTTTGGAGGCTGATTGGGGCGCGGTCAAGGAATGCTGACCCCGTCTTGACCTCACCCCGCCCCCATGGCCTTTGCGCCGCCTGATGAAGACCGCCGACTTCGACTTCGACCTTCCGGACGACCGCATCGCACTCCGCCCCGCTGAGCCGCGCGATTCCGCTCGCTTGTTGGTGGTCCGCGACGGCGCTCTCGAAGACCGGACCATCCGCGACCTGCCCGACTTCCTGCAGCCCGGCGACGCCCTGGTGTTCAATGACACGCGGGTGATCCCGGCGCGGCTGTCGGGGGTCCGCGAACGGGTCGGGCCGGAGGGCGAGACCCTGACCGTCGCCGTCGAAGCCACCCTGCATCACCGCGACGCGCCCGACGTCTGGTCCGCCTTCATGAAGCCCGGCAAACGCATCAAGGCCGGAGACCGCATCCGCTTCGGAACGGAGAGCGACGGCGCCTGCCTGCTCGGACGTCTCGACGCCACCGTGGTCGACAAGGGCGAGGACGGGCTCGTGACCCTGCGCTTCGACCTCGCCGGCCCCGCGCTGGATGAGGCGATCCGGGACGTCGGGATCATGCCCCTGCCCCCCTATATCGCGGCGAAACGGGCCGAGGATGACCGGGACCGGTCGGACTACCAGACCCTGTTCGCCAAATGGGACGGCTCCGTCGCCGCGCCGACGGCGGGACTGCATTTCACCCCCGCCCTCATGGAGGCGATCCGGGCGAAGGGCGTCGCGACCCACGCCGTGACCCTGCACGTCGGGGCCGGCACCTTCCTTCCGGTCAAGGCGGACGACACCGCCGACCACAGGATGCACAGCGAGTGGGGCGAGGTGTCCGCCGAAGTCGCCGAAGCCCTGAACGCAGTCCGCGCCGCCGGCGGCCGCATCGTCTGCGTCGGCACCACCTCGCTTCGGCTGCTGGAAAGCGCCACGACGCCCGGGGGCGAGGTCCGGCCCTTCCACGGCGACACGGCGATCTTCATCACCCCCGGCTACGCCTTCCGCGCCGTGGACGTGCTGATGACCAATTTCCACCTGCCGAAGTCGACCCTGTTCATGCTGGTCTCGGCCTTTGCGGGGCTGGAGACGATGAAGGCGGCCTATGCCCATGCGGTGAGGGACGGCTACCGCTTCTATTCCTACGGGGATGGCAGCCTGCTATTCCGCGCCACCTGATGCCCTTTCCCTTCGACATCACCGCCACCGAAGGCCGCGCCCGCACCGGCGTGCTGAAAACGCCGCGCGGCGACATCCGCACGCCGGCCTTCATGCCCGTCGGCACCGCCGCCACGGTCAAGGCCATGACGGTGGATCAGGTCCGGCAGACCGGCGCGGACATCATCCTGGGCAACACCTACCACCTGATGCTGCGCCCCGGCCCCGAACGGATGGAGCGGCTGGGCGGGTTGCACAAATTCATGGGCTGGACGAAGCCGATCCTCACCGACAGCGGCGGCTTCCAGGTGATGTCGCTGGCCGGCATCTCGAAGGTGAAGGAGGACGCCGTCACCTTCGCCAGCCATATCGACGGGTCGAAGCACGTCCTCAGCCCCGAACGCTCGATCGAGATCCAGGCCGACCGCATCGGGGCCGACATCTCCATGCAGCTGGACCAGTGCGTGAGCTGGCCGGCCGAGGAACCCTCGGCCCGCGCCGCGATGGAGCTGTCGGCCCGATGGGGCGCTCGGTCGAAGGCCGCCTTCGGGACGCGCGAGACCCAGGCCCTGTTCGGCATCCAGCAGGGCTCGACCTTCGAAAACCTGCGCCGCGAGTCCTCGGACCGGCTGCAGGAGATCGGCTTCGACGGCTACGCCATCGGCGGGCTGGCCGTGGGCGAAGGCCATCAGGCCATGTGCGAGGTGCTGGACTACGCGCCCGACATGCTGCCGACGGATCGCCCGCGCTATCTGATGGGCGTCGGCAAGCCGGTCGATCTGGTTGAGGCGGTGTATCGCGGCGTCGACATGTTCGACTGCGTCCTGCCCACCCGCGCCGGCCGCCACGGCCAGGCCTGGACTTGGGCG
>CAYNNT010000166.1:0-2888 GCA_964398675.1 uncultured Brevundimonas sp. | reverse complement strand
GGCCCGGGCCTGCCCGTCGTCCATGTCGGCCACAGCGTCGGCGGCCATTTTCTCGGCTTCATGCCCAACCACCACCGGATCGAACGTCATGCCTTCGTTTCGGTCGGCAGCGGGTGGTGGGGCCGACACCACCGCGCCTACAATCCGCTGGAGCTGTTCTTCTGGCTTGGCTTCGGCCCGCTCAGCCTGATGCGACACGGCTATATCAAGGGCGGCGGCCTGTGGGCCGGGACCGACCTGCCGGCCGGGGTCTGGAAGACCTGGCGGCGCTGGTGCCTGAAGGAGCCCTATTTCCTCGAGGAACTGCAAGACCGGCTGAAACCGCATCATTTCGAGGCTGTGTCCGCGCCGATCCGGTCCTGGATCTTCACCGACGATCCGATCGCCACGCCGGTGACGTCGCCCATCCTGCTGCAGGTCTATCCCAACGCCCCGCGCGAGGTCGTGGTTCGTGCGCCCGCCGACTTCGGCGCCGCCCGCATCGGCCACGAGGGCGCCTTCCGCAAGGGACTGGAGCCATTGTGGGACGAGATGTTCGACTGGCTGGTTGAACCTTCGCCCGCGGTCCCCAGTTAAACCGTTCCCCCGCCGGAGCCTCCCATGACCGACCAGCCCGCCATCACCGTCGACGGCCACGCCATCCCCCTGCTCGGCTTCGGCACCTGGAACCTGGCGCCCGAACTCGCCCGGACCATGGTCGCCGAGGCCCTGCGCATCGGCTACCGCCACATCGACACGGCCTGGATCTATCACAATGAGGCGGCGGTCGGAGACGGCATCCGCGACGCCATCGCCGCCGGTCATGTCGCCCGCGAGGACATCTGGCTGACGACCAAGATCTGGGTCGCCCATTTCGATCGCGAAGGCCTGCTGAAGCAGGCGCGGGAGAGCGTCGCCAGCCTCGGCTTCACCCCCGACCTGCTGCTGCTGCACTGGCCGAAGACCGAGCCGGCCTGGGAGGAGACGCTCGGCGCGCTGAACGAGGCGAAGGATCTCGGCCTGACCCGCACCATCGGCCTGTCCAACTTCCCCTCGGCCGAGTTCCGCCGGGCCCAGAGCCTGTCGAAGGCGACGCTGGTCACCAACCAGGTCGAATACCACCCCTACCTCAAGCTCTCGCAACTGCTCGGGACGGCGAAGGAGCTCGGCTCCTCCATCACCGCCTGGTCGCCGCTGGCCCAGGGGAATATCGCCGATGACGCTACCCTGATCGAGATCGGCAAGGCGCACGGCAAGACACCCGGCCAGGTCACCCTGCGCTGGCTGATCCAGCAGGACGTCATCGCCATCCCGCGCACCTCGAAAGTCGGCCGCGCCGAAGAGAGCTTCGACATCTTCGACTTCACCCTCTCGTCCGAAGAACTGGACCGCATCCACGCCCTCGCCCGTCCCGACGGCCGCCTCGGCGACTGGCTCGACAAGGCGTTCAACTGGGACGAAGAATGGGCCTGACGCGCCGCAACCAGACGGCGTACGGCGAGGGAGCCGCGCTCAGGCAGGCCGAAGACCGGTAGCGCAAGGAGGGTGCATGGGTTCGGTGCTGGGATTTCCCGGCGTCGATCCGCTCGACGCAGCGGTCGGCGCGCGGCTGAAGCGGTGGCGCGAGACGCGCGGCATGGCCGTCGATGATCTCGCGCTCCGGCTCCACATCTCCGCCGAAGAGACCCGCCGCGCCGAGGCCGGCCGCGCCCACCTGACCAGCGCCCAGATCGGAGCCGCGACCAGCGCCCTGCACCTGCCGCTGTGGGCGCTGGTGTCCGACACGCGGGCCTATTGAAAAGGCCGCACCCGGCACGGCGTGACAGGACGGCCGCGTCCGCCTAATCCAGACGCTCTGACGGAGCGTCCTGAATTGGCCTACAAATCCCTGCGCGACTTCATGGCCATGCTGGAGGCCGAGGGCGAACTGGTTCGCGTCTCCCGGCCCGTCTCGACGCATCTCGAGATGACCGAGATCCAGACCCGGCTGCTGCGCAACGGCGGCCCGGCGGTCCTGTTCGAAAAGCCGGTCATGCCCGACGGCTCGATCAGTCCCATCCCCTGCCTCGCCAATCTGTTCGGCACGGTGAAGCGCGTGGCCATGGGCGTGACCATGGAGAAGAAGGTCCGCACCACCGCCGCCGAGCTGCGCGAGGTCGGCGAACTGCTGGCTTTCCTGCGCAACCCGACCCCGCCCCGCGGCCTGTCGGACGCCATGGAAATGCTGCCGCTGGCCCAGACGGTCATGTCGATGCGGCCCAAGGTCGTGAAGACCGCGCCGGTGCAGCAGGTGGTGCTCAAGGGCGACCAGATCGACCTGACCTCCCTCCCCGTCCAGGGCTGCTGGCCCGGCGAGCCCGCGCCCCTCATCACCTGGGGTCTGGTCGTCACCAAGGGACCGTCCGAGGACCGCGAGGACGACTTCAACCTCGGCATCTACCGCATGCAGGTGCTCGGCAAGGACAGGGCCATCATGCGCTGGCTGGCTCACCGCGGCGGAGCCCAGCACTACGCCCGGCACAAGAAATCCGGCAAGAAGGGCCCCCTGCCCTGCGCCGTCGTGCTCGGCGCCGATCCCGGCACCATCCTCGCCGCCGTGACGCCCGTGCCGGACACCCTGTCGGAATACCAGTTCGCCGGCCTGCTGCGCGGGGCCAAGGCCGAGCTGGTCCCCTGCAAGACCATCCCGCTGATGGTCCCCGCCAACGCCGAGATCGTGCTCGAGGGCCACGTCCTGTTCGACGAGCACGCCCCCGAAGGCCCCTACGGCGACCACACCGGCTACTACAATTCGGTCGAGACCTTCCCCGTCTTCCAGGTCACCGCCATCACCATGCGGAAGGACCCGATCTATCTGACCACCTTCACCGGCCGCCCGCCGGACGAGCCCTCGGTGCTGGGCGAGGCGC
>CAYNNT010000165.1:0-2916 GCA_964398675.1 uncultured Brevundimonas sp. | reverse complement strand
CGCCTGCCTGCGCGGCGAGCCGACCCCGGCCCAGGTCGCCGCCGCCGTCACCGCCCTGCGTATCCGCGGCGAGACGGTCGAGGAGATCGCCGCCTTCGCCACCGCCATGCGCGAGGCCGCCCGCACGCTCGACCACCCCTATGACGCCATCGACACCTGCGGCACGGGCGGCGACGGCCAGCACACCTTCAACATCTCGACCGCCGCCGCCCTGGTGCTGGCCGGCGCGGGGCTGAAGGTCGCCAAACACGGCAACCGGGCCATGAGCTCGAAATCCGGCTCGTCGGATGTGCTGTCGGTGCTGGGCGTCAACCTGCAGGCCAGCCCGGCCCAGCAGCGCCGCTCGCTGGACGAGGCCGGAATCGCCTTCCTGTTCGCCCCCGCCTACCACGGCGCCATGCGCCACGTCGGGCCGGTGCGGGCCGAGATCGGCTTCCGGACCGTCTTCAACCTGCTTGGCCCCCTGTCCAATCCTGCCGGCGCCAAGCGCCAGGTCATGGGCGTCTATGATCCCCGCCTGCTCGAACCCCTGGCCGAGGTTCTCGGCCGGCTCGGCGCGACCCGTGCCTGGACCGTGCACGGACAGGGCCTCGACGAACTGACCACCACGGGCGAGACCGAGGTGGCGGAATGGAAGGACGGCGCCGTCCGTCGCTTCACCGTCACGCCCGAGGACGCCGGCCTGCCCCGCACCTCTCTCGACGCCTTGCGCGGCGGCGATGCGGAAGAGAACGCCGCCGCCCTCCGCGCCCTGCTCGACGGAGCCAAAGGGGCCTATCGCGATATCGTCCTGCTCAACGCCGCCGCCGCTCTCGTCGTCGCCGACCGCGCCGCCGACCTGGCGGAGGGCGCGGCCCAGGCCGCCGCCGTCATCGACGACGGGCGCGCGGCCAGGGCCCTCGCCGATCTGGTCGAGGCCACCAACGCCATCATCGAGGAAGAGCCCGCGTGAGCGACGTCCTCGCCGGCATCGCCGCCTACAAGACCATCGACGTGGCCGCCCGCAAGGCTGCGACCACGCAGGACGCGATCGAGTCCTTCGCGCGCGCCGCATCGCCCCCGCGCGGCTTCCGCGCCGCCCTTGAGCGCCAAGTCGAAAGCACCGGCCGCCCGGCCCTGATCGCCGAGATCAAGAAGGCCAGCCCGTCCAAGGGCCTGATCCGCGCCGACTTCGACCCACCCGCGCTGGCCCGCGCCTATGAGCGCGGTGGCGCGACCTGCCTGTCGGTCCTGACCGACGGCCCCAGCTTCCAGGGCGATGACGCCTTCCTCGGCGCCGCCCGTGACGCGGTCGCCCTGCCCTGTTTGCGCAAGGATTTCCTCGTCGATCCCTGGCAGGTGGCCGAGAGCCGGGCGCTGGGCGCCGACTGCATCCTGATCATCCTCGCCATGATCGACGACACCCTCGCCGCCGAGCTGCTGGCCGAGGCGGAGCGGTTCGGCATGGACGCCCTGATCGAGACCCACGACGAGGCCGAAATGGCCCGCGCCTGCAAGCTGGGCGGCGATCTTGTGGGGATCAACAACCGGTCGCTGCGGACGTTCGAGGTCGATCTGGCCGTCACCGAACGCCTCGCTATACTCAGCCCCGTCCGCGCCCTGCTGGTCGCCGAGAGCGGCATTTTCACGCCGGACGATGTGCAGCGAGTGTCGGACGCCCATGCCCAGGCGGTGCTGGTGGGCGAGAGCCTGATGCGGCAGGTGAACGTCGAGGCGGCGACGCGGGCTTTGATGGGATGAGCGCACCGCAACCGAAGCTGAGCTCTGCGAAAGTCACGCTCGCCATACTGGGTGCCATCGCCCTCCTGTTCGTCGGCTGCGTTCAGAATTCCACGGAGGGCCGAGCATTCGAGGTTAAGGGAAGCAACGAGTTGTTCGGCGGACTCTGCTTCATTGCGGGTGCCTGGCTCGTCTTTTGGCTGTATCGAATCGCGTTCAAATCGAAGCCGTCATTCACTCTCCATAGTGATCGGCTTGAGTTCTACAGCTGGCCTCAGCCAATCCTGTTTCGTGACATTGATGAGATCGTCTTTGAGCCTGGCCAAGTCTGGTTGAGGCGCGCACCCTCGCTCGCTCTCCGGCTGAAGACCGGATCAATCCAGCATCTCCCGTACGGATTGATGACTCATGGACCCGAGAGCTTTGCGGACCTCCTGCGAGTGGCTCTGCAGCGCTACCGGACCGGAGAGGGTTGCGAGAGCGGCGAACCCTTGGCATCCCGGTAACCGGACCTTAACCGGAACAGCACAGGAACACGGTGTGGACGTTTGCGGTTTGTTCCGTTAGCGTTCTTCCAACGGGATTCGCCTCCGAGGTCGCCATGCTCACGCGCAAACAGCACGAACTGCTGATGTTCATCCACGAACGGATCAAGGAGACCGGCGTCTCCCCCTCCTTCGACGAGATGAAGGAGGCGCTGGACCTGGCCTCCAAGTCGGGCATCCACCGCCTGATCACCGCCCTGGAAGAGCGCGGCTTCATCCGCCGCCTGGCCCACCGGGCCCGGGCGCTGGAGGTGGTCAAGCTGCCGCAACAGGCCACCACGGCCGCCCCACCCAAGGGACGTGGAACCTTCAAGCCCCAGGTGCTGGAAGGCGGCGGTCCCGCGCCCGCCGCGCCCGTCGCTCCCGCCGGCCCCGGGCGTCGACGGCGTGGCCCGGGCGCTCTCGGTGGTCGGCCAGGGCGTCTACGGCTTCGGTCGCGGCGGCAGGCGCCCGCTGTGGCCGACGCCCTTCGACGCGCTGGGGCGCTGCGACTGCTCGGGCTACGCGCTGTCCTGGGTCCACGGGCTCGACCGCTACCAGCCCGGTCAGATCGCCGGGAAGTGGCTGTCGTGCGACATCGTCTACGCCGACGCCACCGGGCCGCGCCGGATGTGGCGGCCCCACCGCCGGGGCACACGCTGCTGGACGTCGT
>CAYNNT010000164.1:0-2973 GCA_964398675.1 uncultured Brevundimonas sp. | reverse complement strand
GTGAACGCCCCCATCATGTTCTTCGCCTCGGACCGCGAACTGGCCGAGGACGCCTATGCCGGCGACGTCATCGGCATTCCCAACCACGGCGTCCTGCGCGTCGGCGACAGCCTGTCCGAGAGCGGCCTGATCCGCTTCGCCGGCCTGCCCAATTTCGCGCCGGAAATCCTGCAGCGCGTCCGGGTCAAGGATCCGCTCAAGGCCAAACACCTGAAGAAGGCGCTGGACGGCCTGGCCGAGGAAGGCGTCACCCAGCTGTTCCGCCCCGAGATGGGCTCTGACTTCATCGTCGGCGCCGTTGGACAGCTGCAGTTCGAGGTCATGGCAGACCGACTGGGCGAGGAATACGGACTGGAAGTCATCTTCGAGCCCTCCCCCTGGGCCGAGGCGCGCTGGATCGGCGGCGCCAAGGCCGACCTCGAGGACTTCATGAGCAAATACCGCGGCCAGATGGCCCGCGACATCGACGACGACCCGGTCTTCCTGGCCAAGTCGAGCTGGGAGACCGGCTATGTGATGGAGCGCTTCCCGGTCGTGGCCTTCACCAAGACGAAGGAACGCGGCTAGGCCGCGAACTTAACTGACAAGGCCGGCGGGGCTTCCCCCGCCGGCCCGGTCCGTTGCGCCTGTCCTGCGATCAGAACTTGCGCGACAGGCCCAGTCTGAGGGTGCCCAGGGTCTGGCCCTCGCTGAACCGTCCGCCGAATTCAGCGGTCCCCTGCCAGCCTGAGGTGGTCTGGACGTTCAGGCCCAGGCCCAGGTTCAGCTCGCCCCGCTCCCAGCCGCTCTGGTCGATCTGGTAGACGGGACCGCCCGCCCAGTCGGCATAGCGCAGGCCTTGCAGGCCGCCCTCGGCCAACTCCTGTCGGTACTCCGCCCGCACGCTCGGGGTCCAGACGCTGTCGCGGCCGGTCCGGCTCCAGACATAGCGGCTGCCCACCACCCCTTGCAGGGACTCCACGTCCCGCTCGGCATAGCTCAGGGCCCAGAAGGGCGAGCCCGTTTCGGTATAGGCGTCCAGTTCGGCGTTGAGGCTCTCCAGACGGCCGTAGGTGGACAGTTGGCCATCGCCGACCATGCGGTCCATGCCGACCGCCAGCGAGCCAAAGATGGCCGTACCGTCCCGGTCGCCCGTCACCAGACTGTTGTCGATGGCGACGCGGCGACGCATGTCGAAGGACAGGCTGCCGCGGCCCAGCATGCCGTCGACGTAGATCCCGCCCTCCGGTCGCCAGCTGCCATAGACCACACCCACGAAGCTCCGGGAATCGACGCTCGAGTCCCTGCTGCCGATGTCGGCGGATTCCTCACCCAGACCGCCGCCGAAGCCCAGATCGAACGTCGGCGACACGGCGAAGTCCGCGCCGATGCTGATACCCGTACTGGTGATCGACATCGCCGCCTGACCGCTGTCCGCGTCGCGCTCGCCGACCGTGATGGCGCCGCCGGTCCAGAGGCGCACGCCGCCCGCCGGGGCAGAGCCTCCGCCCGACTGGCTCCCGGTCATGTCCCCGACCGCAACCGGAACGACGGCAAGACCCGGACCGGAGGAGCCGCGGCCGATCGGGCCCGAGCCGATCCCCGCCGCTGCATCGCGCCACAGCAGGGCGTTCAGCTCCGCCCGGTCGGGATCCATGGCCTGCTGGTCGAACACCCGGCCGCCGCCGAAGCGGTTGCGGGGGTCGGCCTGCTGACCCAGGTCGGCGATGCCGGACTGGAACCGGATGCCCTGGCTGAGGTCGGCGACGGCGCCGCCCCTGCGCAGGTCTTCCAGACGCCGGCTGAAGTTGTCGATCTGGGTCGAGGTCAGGCGTCGGGTCGCCTCGGCCTGGGCCGCATTGATCCCCCGGACATCCGGATCGAGCGCCGGATCCGGCCTGGCGAGGATGGTCAGGCTGAGCGCGACCGAGCCGGTGTTGCTGAAGGAGTCGGTGGCCGTGACGGTGAAGGTGAAGGTTCCCACCGCATAGGAATTACCCGCCAGTCGACCGGCGGAGGACAGGGTGATGCCATTCGGCAGGGCCCCGGCCGTGACGGCGTAGCTGTAGCTGCCGGCGCCGCCCGTGGCCGACATCGTCTGGTCATAGGGCAGACCGGCCATGACGCCGGGCAGGCTGGTCGGCGTCACCGTGATGGCCGCGGCGCTGACCACGACGGTCAGGTTGACCGTGCCCGAATAGGGACCGGAGCCGGTCGAGCTGTCGGTCACTCGCACCACGACCGGGAAGCTGCCGATCACCGTCGGCGTGCCCGAAAGCACCCCGGCGGACGACAGGGTCAGCCCCGTCGGCAGACTGCCGGACTGCAGGGCGAAGGTGTAGGGACCGGTCCCGCCCGACCCGGTCAGGGTCTGGTTGTAGGCGAAGCCGCGCCGCGCCGCCGGAACCGTGCTGGTCGCCGTCACGGTCGGGGCCGCGATGGTCAGGCTGAAGGCCTGGGTGGCGCTCTGGCTGACCGAGTCCGTCGCCCGGACGGTGAAGTTGAATACCCCGCCCGCCGTCGGCGTGCCCGAGAGCCTGCCGCTGGTATTGAGGCTGAGGCCCGCGGGCAGCGCACCGGCGCTGATCACGAAGCTGTAGGGCGCGGCGCCGCCGGTGGCGGTCAGCGTCTGGTCGTAGGCCGAAGCCACGGCCCCATTGGGCACGGTGGTTTGCGTGATCACCACCAGGACGACATTGAAGGTGATCGGCGCGGAGGGCGCGGACTGGTTGCCCACCGCGTCGACCGCGACGACGTACCAGCTGTGCGTTCCGGCCGACAGGCCCCCGGTCGGCGCCGACAGGCTGTCCTCCGGCTTGCCGCCGTTGCCGTCGCCGACCGTCCAGACGCCATCCGGCGCCACCCGCGATCGGCCATATTCCGTTTCGTCGACAAGGACGATCACCGTCGAATCCGGCTCGCCGCCGGTCCCGCTGAAGATCGGGCGCGCCGAGTAGACGGCCGTGCCCGAGGTGGGGCCGGTAGGGGTCGGCG
>CAYNNT010000163.1:0-3294 GCA_964398675.1 uncultured Brevundimonas sp. | reverse complement strand
GCCGGCCGCCTCGATCACGGGGACGAGGGCCGACCAGTCCCAGACCTTCAGCCCACTCTCGACCACGAGGTCGATCCGGCCCGCGGCCAGCATGGCGTAGGCATAGGCGTCGCAGCCCAGCCGGGCCAGGCGGGCGGCGGCGCGCACCTGGGTCCAGGCGCCCAGTTCGGCGCCGGTGAACAGGTCCGGATCGGTGGTCGCGACCAGGGCGTCGGTCAGGCGCAGGCAGGGGCGGACGGCCAGCGGCGTCTCGCTCCCGCCCTTGAGCAGGCGCGCGCCCGACGGGCCGCCAAGGAAGATTTCATCCAGATAGGGTTGGCCGATGACGCCGACGCTCGGTCGGCCCTCGCTGCGCAGGGCGATCAGATTGGTCCACAGCGGCAGGCCGGCGATGAAGGCGCGGGTGCCGTCGATGGGGTCGAGAATCCAGACGTGGTCGGCGTCCGGCCGGTCCTCGCCATATTCCTCGCCGATGACGCCGTGATCGGGATAGCGCGCCGCGATCAGGCTGCGGATCGCCGCCTCCGCCTCGCGGTCGGCCTGGGTCACCGGATCGAAGGCGCCGGGGCCGCCCTTGTCCGCCTCCTCATACGCGCCGCGGAAATACGGCAGGGAGACGCGGGCGGCCTCGCGGGCCAGATCGACGGCGAACAGTTCGTACTCGGTCATGACAGGCGGGATACTCACGCCCCGCCCTCATGTCACTTTGTTAGTGGCCTACCGCCTCGCGGCTACTTGAGGCCGGTTGCAGGTCGCGCCGTGCAATGCGCGGGCCCGCCCTCAAGTAGCGCGAAGCGCGGTAGGGCAACGGATGCCCTCAAGTAGCGCGAAGCGCGGTAGGGCAAACATCACGCCGCATCGCCCTCGGCGTGCAGGGACTTGGCGAGATCGAGCAGGCGGCGGCGCGGACGCTCGCCCAGTTGGTAGTAGGCCTGGATCAGGTCGAGCGTTTCCTTGCGGGAAAACATCTCGCCGCCCTGGTTGGCCGCCTCCTTGCGTTCGATGGCTTCTTCCAGGCCGTCGTAGAAATAGCTGACGGGCGACTCCAGCGCCTCGGACAGCTGCCACAGGCGCGCGGCGGAGATGCGGTTGGCGCCGCATTCGTATTTCTGGATCTGCTGGAAGCGGATCCCGACCTGGGTGGCCAGCTGCTGTTGCGTCAGGCCGAGAAGGCGCCGGCGACGGCGCAGGCGGCGGCCCAGGTGAAGGTCGATATCGGTGGCCATGGCCCCATTTCCCCTTGTTGGCGGGCTGTCCCGAAGCGGGACGGCTCGCCCTTCAAGTGGCAAGCACCATGCCGCGCTCCCGTGACGGGGGATTGTCAATGAGCGGTGTTTTGCGAGCGCAAGCGCAACCGTTGCCGCACCGGCGCATTACGGCTTGGAGACACGTTGTCTGAGGAAGGGACCACCAATGAACATCATTTTCTGGATTATCGTCGGCATCATCGCCGGATTTCTGGCCGAAAAGATCATGGGCCGCAGCCATGGCCTGCTGACCAACCTGATCGTCGGCATCGTCGGCGCCGTCATTGGCGGTTTCATCGCCAACGCGCTGGGCTTCGCTTGGGGCGGCTGGATTGGCTCCACCATCGTCGCCACCATCGGCGCCTGCCTGCTGCTGTTCCTTCTGGGACTGGTCAAGCGTCGCGCCTGACCGCCTCACTGACCGAAACGACGAAGGGCGGCTCCGCGAGGAGCCGCCCTTTTTCTTGTCCGCTATGCCGGATCAGGCGCCCGGAGCGTCAGGCTCGGCGGTCTGGCCTTCATCCGGCTTCGGCGCGCCCGAGTCATCGGCCGGCGGCAGGGTCGGCGGGGTCGCCGGGGCCATGCCGGTCTCGGCGGGCGGCATCGGGGCAGCGGCCGGTTCGGCGACGTCGGCCGCCGAGTCGGTGATCGACGGAGCGGCGGCGAACTGGGCGCTGGTCCAGCCGACCGCGACGCCGGCGCCGTCCTGGCGCACGCCGCCGGAGACGGGCACGCCGCGCAGCTGGCCGTCGGCCCCGCGCACGGTCAGTTCCTGGCCGGCCTCAGTGTTGCGGGCGCCTTCCAGCTGACCCAGCACCGTCCCGTCCGAACCCTTGACGTCGGAACCGGGCTGAAGGGTCAGGGTGGGCTGTTCAGCCGCCGGCTGGGCGGCGGCTGCGGCCGCGGCCGGGGCGGGTTCCTGGGTCTGCGGGGCCGTGCTGTCCTGTGCGAACGCGGGAGCGGTCATGAGGAACAGGCCGGCGACGCCAGTGAGGAGCGCGGTCTTTCGCATGATATCTGCCTTGTCTACGCGAGCGGGGAGGGCTCGCACCGACAGGGAAACACACGCTGTGAGCGTTTGTTTCGACCGCCCCGAAATGACCTTGGGTCCGCCCGGATTGGCCGATTCACGCGCGATCACGGCCACAAGGCGAGCCTCGTAGCCGCGACGCGACGTGAAATTCCTATTCTTCGCGGACGCGCTTCTTGCGGAACGAGGGGTTCAGCACGGCCTTGCGCAGGCGGATCGACTTGGGCGTGACCTCGACCAGTTCGTCTTCCTCGATATAGGCGATGGCCTGCTCCAGCGACGGACGGCGCGGCGGCGTCAGGCGCACGGCCTCATCCTTGCCGGCGGCGCGGATGTTGTTCAGCTGCTTGGCCTTCATCGGGTTGACGTCGAGGTCGTCCCAGCGGGCGTTCTCGCCGATGATCATGCCCTGGTAGGTCTTCTCGCCGCCGCCGACGAACATGATGCCGCGGTCCTCGAGGTTCCACAGGGCGAAGGCGGCGGTCTCGCCGTCGCCGTTCGAGACCAGCACGCCCTTCAGACGGCCCTCGATGGCGCCCTTGTGCGGCTCATAGTGGCTGAACACCCGGTTCAGCACGCCCGAACCGCGCGTATCGGTCAGGAACTCGCCCTGGTAGCCGATCAGCGAGCGCGACGGCGACTTCAGCGTCAGGCGCGTCTTGCCGGCGCCCGACGGGCCCATGTCCTTCAGCTCGGCCTTGCGGGCCGACAGCTTCTCGATGACCACGCCGGTGTATTCGTCGTCGACGTCGATGACGACGTCCTCGATCGGCTCCAGCCGTTCGCCGTTCTCGCCGGTCTGATAGACCACGCGCGGACGCGAGATCGACAGTTCGAAGCCTTCGCGGCGCATGTTCTCGATCAGCACGCCCAGCTGCAGTTCGCCGCGGCCGGCGACCTCGAAGGCGTCCTTGCCGCCCGTCTCGGTCACGCGGATGGCGACGTTGGCCTCGGCTTCCTTGAGCAGGCGGTCGCGGATGACGCGCGACTGGACCTTGTCGCCTTCGCGGCCGGCCA
>CAYNNT010000162.1:0-3309 GCA_964398675.1 uncultured Brevundimonas sp. | reverse complement strand
CTGTAATTTTTGAAAGGCGCGCAGAGTCAGGAGGTTGGCGGCGCGGAATATGCTGGCAATCGGCGGATTGTGAGCAGGGCGCGTCTCCTCCCTGTTCGCATGGCGAATGGGGAGGGGGCGAGAGGCGCCGCCGTGCGCTCAAGCCCTCTCCCAATGGGAGAGGGTAGCGAACCCGGGCTCTATTTCGGGTTGGTCTTCTCGACCATCTCGGACAGCTGGAAGCCGATGCGGCGGGCCTCGCGTTCCTCGGGCTTCTTGCGGGCGTCGAGCAGGACATTGATCTGGCCGTAGTGCTGGATCAGGCGAACCGGCTTGCCGTCGGAATTCTTGCCCAGGAACATGATGAAGTCCGGGCCCCAGAAGCCGAGGTCCTCGATCGACATGGTGCCGTCGCCGGGCAGACCGACGATGCGGGCCCCGATCTCGTCATCCTTGTCGAGCCCCTTCTCGAAATCCTCGATCAGTTTGGACAGGCGCACAAAGGCCCATTCGGCCGGGTTCTCGCGCATCTGCACGCCGTCCATGAGGGCGGCCTTGCGTTCCGGGGTGGTCGCGGGAAGGCCGGGCTTCGGACAGGGCTTGTCGCCCCAGTCGGGCACGAAGGCCGGCGGTGCGGCGGGGGTCGGTTTGTCGGTCATGACAACACCGTAGCTCTCCCTCCCCTTCATGGGGAGGGTGGTCGCGAAGCGACCGGGTGGGGAGGTGTGAAGCCGGGCGCTGACCGTGCGGGACTGACGTTCCCCACCCTGTCGCCGCTTCGCGTCGACATCCCTCCCCACTTCGGGGGAGGGAGAAGTCCGTGCCCGCCCCTAGAACAGCCCATGCCCCTTGGGCAGTTCCGCATAGCGGTGGACGCGGGTGGACAGGACCAGGCCGAAGCCGAACATCACCGTCATCATCGACGAGCCGCCATAGGACAGGAGCGGCATGGGCACGCCGACCACCGGCGCCAGACCCATGACCATGGCGCCGTTGATCAGGACAAAGATGGCGAAGAAGGCCGTCATCCCGGCGGCGGCGAGACGGCCGAAATGGCTGTGGGCCAGGGAGGCGATGCGCAGGGCGATCAGGATGATGGCGATGTAGCAGGCGAGCAGGCCGAAGGAGCCGACGAAGCCGAACTCCTCCGCGACGGTGGAGAAGATGAAGTCCGTATGGCGCTCGGGCAGGAACTCCAGCTGGCTCTGGCTGCCCAGGCCGTAGCCCTTGCCCAGCAAACCGCCCGAGCCGAGGGCGATCTTGGACTGGATGATGTTGTAGCCGGTGCCCGAGGGGTCGGCTTCCGGGTTCAGGAAGGTCAGCACGCGGTTGCGCTGGTACTCGTGCATGCCGAACATCACGAACGGCGGGATGATCGCGACGGCGCCCACGGCGCCTGCGGCGATGACCCGCCAGCTCAGGCCGGCCACGACCATCATCGCGCCCCCGGTCAGGCCGATGACCATGGCCGATCCCAGGTCGGGCTGTTTGGCGACCAGGATGAACGGCACGCCCACCATGGCCGCCGGGATCAGCAGCTTCCAGGACCAGCGGGCCTCCTGGGCCGTATGGCTGTGGTACCAGCGCGCCAGGGCCAGAACGAGACCCAGCTTCATGAACTCGGCGGGCTGGATGCGGATGAAGCCGAGGTTGAGCCAGTTCCTGGCGCCCCCTGCGACATAGCCGAGCGGGGTGAACTCGATCATCAGAACGAGCAGCAGCAGCACGCCGTAAAGCGGATAGGCGGCGCGGAACCACCATTTCGGATGCAGCATGGCCAGAACCAGCATCACGACCAGCAGCGCCCCGAAGCGGATCGCATGCTTCATCGCCCAGGGCTGCCAGTCTCCGCCCGCGATCGAATAGAGCATGGCCGTGCCGACAAAGGCGACGAGGCACAGCAGGCCGACGAGACGCCAGTCCAGTTCGGTGATCTTGGTCGAGAGCCGGTCGCGCTCTCCGGGACGGGTCAGGGCGGAAGCGGTCATTGGGCTGGGTCCGCCAGATAGGGTCTCGGCCCGCTGGTTGCGGTCGGAGCGCGGCGAGGCGCCGGCGAGGCCGGGGCCACTTCGGCGGCCGCGGGGCCTGTGACCTCGCCCCCCGGCGCGGCGCCCAGTTCACCCTCGTCGGCTCCGGCGGGGGTCACGGCTTCCGGCGGCAACGGCCGCTCGATGCGCGCGCGCATGTCGGGATCCTTGAGCAGGACCGTCTTCATGATCTCGCGGGCCTTGGGCGCGGCGTCGGCGGCGCCGCCCGCGGGTGCGTGCTGGATGATCAGGGCGATGGCGTAGCGCGGGGCGTCGTGCGGGGCGAAGGCGACGAAGATCGCGTGGTCCCGGCGCGACCAGTTGGCGTTCCGCGGCCCGCGGGACTCGCCGGCCCGATAGTCCCGGGACTGGGCCGTTCCGGTCTTGCCGGCCATCTGGATGTCGCCGAGCCCGAGCTGCGACGCCCGGTAGGCGGTGCCGGTCACATCGTTGGCCACAGCGACCATCCCGCCGCGCACGATGTCGAGGTGTTCCTTGCTGAAGGGCAGGTCGCGGCTTGAACCCGCCGCCGGCCGCTCGACGCCGCCCACCGACTTGACCAGACGCGGCGTGATCGCCTTGCGGCCGTTGGCCAGACGGGAGCACATGACGGCCAGCTGGAGCGCCGTCGTCGAGACGGCGCCCTGACCGATCGCGACCGACAGGGTTTCGCCGGGATACCAGGTGCCGGCGTCCGGGTGAGTGTTGTGGGTGCGACGGGCGTAGTCGGCCTTCCAGGCCCGGCTGGGCATGGTGCCCTTGCTCTGGCCGGCGATGCCGATCTCATAGACCTGGTGGAAGCCCAGGTCCTCGGCGACCCGCGCGATCCGGTCGACGCCGGCGCGGTTGCACATGTGGTAGAAATAGGTGTCGCACGAGTTCTTGATGGCGTTGTGCATGTCCATCGCGCCATGGCCGCCGCGCCTCCAACAGCGGAAGGTGCGGTTGCCATAGCGATAGCCGCCGCTGCAGGGGACGCGTTCGGCCGGATTGACGCCCGCGTCCAGCAGGGCCAGCGCCGTCGTCATCTTGAAGGTCGAACCGGGCGGGAAGCTGCCGTAGATCGCCTTGTCCAGCAGCGGCTTGCGCTCATAGTCGCGCAGGGCGCCATAGACCCGCGAGGGCACGCCGCCGACAAACATATTGGGATCGAACGACGGCGCCGAAACCATGCACAGGATGTCGCCGTTGCGGACGTCCATGACCACGCAGCCGCCGGACTCCTCGCCGTAAACCTCCAGCGCGCGGTTCTGGACGTCGGCGTCGAGCGTCAGGACCACGTCCTTGCCCGGCTCGGCCGGAC
>CAYNNT010000161.1:0-3341 GCA_964398675.1 uncultured Brevundimonas sp. | reverse complement strand
GATGCCTGGACCGCCGTCGAACGCGGCGCAGCCGTGGTCGCCGCCATCGTGGGCGGAGGGCGCACCGTCTACGGCGGCAACACCGGCTTCGGCCTGCTGGCCAACACCTCCATCGCCACGGAGGATCTCGAGACCCTGCAGAAGAACCTCGTCCTCAGCCACGCCTGCGGCGTCGGCGCCCTGCTGCCCGACAACGTCACCCGCCTGCTGATGGTGCTGAAGATCGCCAGCCTGTCCAAGGGCGCCTCCGGCATCCGCCGCGGGACGCTTGAGGCCCTCATCGCCCTGGTGAACGCCGACGTCCTGCCCTGCATTCCGTCCAAGGGCTCCGTCGGCGCCTCGGGCGACCTCGCCCCTCTGGCCCATATGTCCTGCGTCCTGATCGGCGTCGGCGAGGCCCGCTGCAACGGCGAAACCCTGTCCGCCGAGGGCGCCCTCGCCCGCGTCGGCCTCAAGCCGCTGGTGCTCGGCCCCAAGGAAGGCCTCGCCCTCCTCAACGGCACCCAGTGCTCGACCGCCCTCGCCCTCGCCGGCCTGTTCGCGGCGGAAGCGACCTTCGCGGCCGGGATCGCCGCCGGGGCCCTGTCGGTCGATGCGCTCAAGGGTTCCGACGCCCCCTTCGACGCGCGCATCCACGCCTTGCGCGGCCAGCCCGGCCAGATCGCCGTCGCTGCCCGCCTGCGCGCCCTGATGGCCGGCTCGGCCATCCGCGACAGCCACCGCGAGGGCTGCCACAAGGTGCAGGACCCCTACTCCCTGCGCTGCCAGCCCCAGGTCATGGGCGCCGTGCTGGACGTGCTGCGCAACGCCGCCGCCACGCTGGAACTTGAAGCCAACGCCGTCACCGACAACCCGTTGGTCTTCATTGAGGAAGGCGACGTCATCTCGGGCGGCAATTTCCACGCCGAACCCGTTGCTTTCGCAGCGGATATGATCGCCATGGCCCTGTGCGAAATCGGCAATATTTCCGAACGCCGCACTTCCATCCTCGTCGATCCCAAGATGAGCGAACTGCCCGCCTTCCTCGTCAGGGAGAGCGGCCTGAACTCCGGCTTCATGATCGCCCAGGTCACCGCCGCCGCCCTCGTCGCCGAAAACCGGATGGTCGCCCATCCCTGTAGCATCGACACCGTCCCCACCTCGGCCAATCAGGAAGACCACGTCTCCATGGCCACCCACGGCGCCCGCCGCCTGCTGGACATGGCCGAGAACACGGCGACGGTCGTCGGCATCGAACTTCTGGCCGCCGCCCAGGGCATGGAATTCCACCGTCCCCTGACCTCGTCGCCGGATCTGGAGAAGGTCTGGGCCATCGTCCGCGAGGCCGCCGCCGCCTACGGCTCCGACCACTATTTCGCACCGGACATCGCACGGGCCACGGACGGCGTGCGCGCTGGGCGGTACCGGGTGTTCGCGGGCGACCTGCTGCCGTCGGCGTAGTACCCGCCACACCGCTTTCGTCATTCCGGCGAAGGCCGGAACCCAGCGGCGCCGAAGGCGACCTGTCCAGCCGCGCTCCCGGCAAGTTCGCGCTCGCGCGCGCCGCTGGGTTCCGGGTCTCCGCTGCGCTTCGCCCGGAATGACGATAGCGGAACAGTGTAATCTCGCCCCCGATCTTCCCGCCCCTTTGAACCCCGAAACCTCCCTTTCGACCCCTCAGGGCCGACCAAACCCGCGCCGTTTCCTCGCCCACGACCGAAATCGACGCAGCGGCGTGCACCAATGCTCCAACGCCCGCGGGCGCGGTCTTTGACATGCTGAATTCTCCCGACAGGACCGCCCGCAGGCCTGCCGATCCCCGCGCAAGGCGCACCCCCGACCGACGCCGCGAAATACGACGCAATTTTTCGGCTGAAACAGTGTCTTTCCGCCCCTCTCAGGCGGCGCGTCAGCCCTGCAGGGGCGCCCGCCGCAGGGCCGTCAGATTGGCCGAGCCGGTGCAGAAGCAGACGGTCCGCATCTGGCGCAGCATGGTCTGGAAATGTTCGACCACCGCCTCGGTCGAGATCGTCGCGGCGGTCAGCACCCCCGCCGCCTGGCCGACCATGTCGGCGCCCAGCCGGATCGCCTTGGCCGCCTCGACGCCGTCGCGGATGCCGCCCGAGCCGATGATCAGACCGCCGGGACAGGCCGCGCGGACCTCGGCGATGGCCCGGGCCGTCGGCATGCCCCAGTCGGCGAAGACGGCCGCATGGACCTTGTCGGCCTCGCCCTCGGCCCGCTCGCCCTCCACCGTGGCCCAGTTCGAGCCGCCCGCTCCGGCCACGTCCACCGCCGCCACGCCCATGGCGAACAGGCGTCTGGCCGTGGCCGCCGAGAGGCCGGCGCCGGTCTCCTTGACCACCACGGGCGCGTCGATCGCCTTGACCAGCGCCTCCAGCGCCGCGCCCACGCCCCACCAGTCGCGATCACCCTCGGGCTGGCAGGCCTCCTGCAGCGGGTTCAGGTGCACGATCAGGGCGTCGGCGGCGATCATGTCCAGCACCCGCCGCGCCTCGTCGACGCCGAAGCCGCGCGTCAACTGGGCCGCGCCGATATTGGCCAGGATCGGCGTGTCGGGCGCTTTGAGCCGCAGCGCCATGTCCAGCCCCGGCGTCGCGCCGCCGGCGTCCAGCGCCGCGCGTTGCGACCCGACGGCCAGGGCGATGCCCAGATGTTGCGCCGCCTCGGCCAGACGGGCGTTGATCGCCTCGGCCCGCGCCGGTCCGCCGGTCATCGAACTGATCAGCAGCGGCGCTTTCAGCCGCCGTCCGAGGAAGTCCGTACCCAGGTCGATCTTCCCGTGATCCAGATCCGGCAGGGCCTCATGCACGAAGCGGACGTCGCCGAAGCCGTTGCCCAGCCCATGGTTCGCCATCCCCGCGAGGATGACGTCGAGGTGCTGATCCTTGCGGTTCACGATTTCGGACACGCAGCCATACTACGCGTCCGACAGACCCCGGGCGAGGCCCTAGGGCTGTTTCTCGACGTTCAGGGCATAGGCCCCGGTCTGGCCCTGCTGGAAGGTCCCGGCGCGAACCTCGTAGACGCCGTCCGCGGGCGCGGTCCACTCCAGCTTGGCATGGGTGTCCGACAGGCTGTCGTCATCCGAACCCAGGATTTCGAACGCGCCGCCTTCCTGCTCACGCCCGACGACCAGGAAGCTGTCGACCTCATTTGAGACCATGGTGATCAGCAGCTTCTCGTCTTCCTTCAGCGTCACCCGGTAGGCGTCATAGAAGCTGTTGTCCTGGGCCGTGGCGTCGGCCTCGGTCAGGATGCCGCGCGCGGTCACGCCGACCAGGACGCTGCCGGGCTGCGGCTGCGGCCCCCGATCAATCAGTTCGAGGGCGTACAGGCCT
>CAYNNT010000160.1:0-3402 GCA_964398675.1 uncultured Brevundimonas sp. | reverse complement strand
CGCGCGTGTCGGCATCATGACCATGGGGCTGACCGATGTGATCGTGGTCGGCAACTGGTCCGGGGTTGAACTGGCCTACAGCTCCCTCGCCCTCGCGCCGACGTCGATCATCATCACCACCGCGGTGGGCCTGATGATGGGGGTGCAGGTGATGACCGCCCGCCTGCTGGGCGAAGGTCGCCGCAGCGAGGTCGGCGGGGTGCTGCGGCGCGGGGTGACCTACTCGCTGCAGCTGGGCTTCGCCTCGATGCTGGGCCTGATCCTGATCGGGCCCTGGGCGCTTCAGCATATGGGGCTGGCCGATGGTCTCGCCGGGGGAGCCTCGCCGGTGCTGATGGTCTTCGCCCTGTCCTTGCCCGGCTATCTGGTCAGCGTGGCGGCGCAGTTCTTCCTCGAGGCCATGCACCGGCCGCGGGCCGGCATGTGGGCGATGTGGATCGCCAACGGGGTCAATCTGGCGCTGAACCTGCTGCTGGTGCCTGACCTGCTGGGGATCGGCCTCGACGGCGCCGTGGCCTCGGCCTGGGCGACCTTCTTCGCCCGCACCTCGCTGGCGGTGTTCCTGATCATCTACATCTTCCGCCTGCCCGAGGCGCGGGCGCTGGGGATCTTCACCCGGCCGAAGCGCGACCGGCCCGCCGAGCGCGAACAGCGCAAGGTCGGCTACGGCGCCGGCTCCAGCTATTTCATCGAGGTCGGGGCCTTCGCCGCCATGACCTTCATCGCCGGCCAGTTGGGCGCCATCGAGACCTCGGCCTGGGCGATCGTTCTCAATGTCTCGGCCATGGTCTTCATGCTGCCGATGGGGCTGTCGGCCGCCACCGCCGTGCTGGTCGGGCGCGCCTACGGGGCCGGGGACGGGCGTGGCGTGCTGCGCGCCGGCCTGGTCGGAATCGGTGTGGTGAGCGCCCTGACGCTGACGGTCGCCCTTCTGGTCTGGCCCGGCGCGCCGCTGATCGCCAGCGCCTACAATCGCGATCCTGCGCTGCTGGCGGTCGTCATTCCGGCGCTGGTCCTGACGACCCTGTTCTTCGTCGCCGACGGCATCCAGGTGGTTTCGGCCTCCGCCAACCGCGCGGCCGGCGACGTCTGGTGGCCGACGATCATGCATTTCCTGTCCTACAGCGTGGTGATGATGCCGCTGGGCTGGTGGTGGGCGCATGAGATCGGCGTCGACGGCCTGGTCTGGGCCATCATCGTCGCCAGCCTGGTGTCGGCGGTGCTGCTGACGGGCCGGTTTGTGCGGGTGGCGAGGCGGTTACCGAGGGTGACGCCGGCCTGACGGCGCTCTATATCCGTCGCCTCCCCCAGACACGGATTCCCATGGCCCGCATCCTCATCACCTCGGCCCTGCCGTACATCAACGGCATCAAGCATCTGGGGAATCTCGCGGGCTCCATGCTGCCTGCGGACGTCTATGCCCGGTTCAAGCGGGCCCAGGGCCATGAGGTCCTCTATATCTGCGCAACCGACGAGCACGGCACCCCGGCCGAGCTGGCCGCCGCGGCCGCCGGTCAGGACGTGCGGACCTATTGCGACGAACAGCATGAGGTCCAGAAGGCCGCGGGCGAGGCCTTCGGGCTCAGCTACGACTGGTTCGGCCGGTCGTCGAACGCGCCGAACCAGCGACTGACCCAGCATTTCGCCGAGGTGCTCGAGAAGAACGGCCTGATCGAGGAGCGGGTCGACCGGATGATCTATTCGGTCGACGACGCCCGCTTCCTGCCCGACCGCTATGTCGAGGGCACCTGTCCGCACTGCGGCCACGTCGGCGCGCGGGGCGACCAGTGCGACAACTGCGGCCGGCTGCTGGACCCCACCGACCTGATCGATCCGTATTCGGCCGTGTCGGGCTCGAGGAACCTCGAGGTGCGCGACACCCGCCACCTCTATCTGCTGCAGACCAAGCTGGCGGACCGGATCCGGACCTGGATCAATTCGAAGCACGACTGGCAGACCCTGGCCCGGTCCATCGCCCTCAAACACCTCGACGAAGGCCTGATCGACCGGGGCATCACCCGCGACCTGAAATGGGGCGTGCCCGTCGTGGGGGGCAACGGTGGGCCGCGCCTGGGCATGGAGGGGAAGGTCTTCTACGTCTGGTTCGACGCGCCGATCGAATACATCGGCGCGACCGAGGAATGGGCCGATGCGACCGGGACGACCTGGCGCAACTGGTGGCGCACCGACGAGGGCGCCGACGACGTCCGCTACGTCCAGTTCATGGGCAAGGACAATGTCGCCTTCCACACCGTCAGCTTCCCGGCGACCATCCTCGGCTCAGGCGAGCCGTGGAAAACGGTCGACACGCTGAAGGCCTTCAACTGGCTGAACTGGTACGGCGGGAAATTCTCGACCAGCCAGAAGCGCGGCGTCTTCATGGACCAGGCGCTGGAGCTGCTGCCCGCCGACTACTGGCGCTGGCACCTGACGGCCTATGGCCCCGAGCATTCCGACGCCGCCTTCACCTGGGAGCAGTTCCAGTCGACGACGAACAAGGACCTCGCCGATGTGCTGGGCAATTTCGTCAACCGGATCGTGAAGTTCGCGGAGAGCAAATTCGACGGCGTCGTGCCGGACGCGGGCGAGCCCGGACCGCTGGAGGCGAAGCTGGAGGCCGATCTGCGCGCCGGCATCGCCGAGGCCACGGCCCAGTTCGAGGCCATGGAGTTCCGCAAGGCGGCCGTGGCCCTGCGCGCCGTCTGGGTGCTGGGCAATGAATATCTGCAGGAGGCGGCGCCCTGGACCGCCTTCAAGACCGACGTGGACCGCGCCGCCGTCGGCGTGCGCACCGGCCTGAACCTCGTCGCCCTGTTCGCCCGACTGGCGGCGCCGGTCATGCCGCATTCGGCGGTGAAGATCGGGGCGGCGGTCGGGGCGACGGACCTCAGCTGGCCGTCAGCCGACGAACCTCTGCTCGACGTCCTCCCGCGCGGTCAGACGGTTGCAGCGGCGGGCGTGCTGTTCACCAAGATCGAGGATGCGCAGGTCGCGGAATGGTCTGAACGCTTCGGCGGCGCGGACGCCTGACCATGGACCGGTCGGCCGCCCTCGTCAGGCTGCTGGCCGGGGACCAGGCCGAGGATCGTGCGGTGCTGGCGGGCGAGCCCGCCTGGGTCGCCCTGCGCGAGCGGGACCGGGCGCGGCGTGAAGCGGTCATGGAACTGCTGGCGGACGGCTGGCCGGAGGAGGCGAACGCCCTCTACGCCGCCGCCTGGATTCTGAACCACGGCGATCTGACCGGGGAGGCGGCGCTCGGCAGCCGTCTGGCGACCCAGGCCGCTGAGCTGGGCCATCCGGGCGCGCGCTGGCTGGCCGCCGCGGCGCTGGACCGGTCGTTGATGTATTCCGGACAGGCTCAGAAATACGGCACCAACATCGTGCCCGACGGCGTCGGCTGGC
>CAYNNT010000159.1:0-3436 GCA_964398675.1 uncultured Brevundimonas sp. | reverse complement strand
CGGACGGCCGCGGCAACGTGATGGCCTACGCCGGCTACCGCAACAACAACCCGATCCTGCAGGCCGACCGCGACTATTCGGGCTGCTCGCTCGCCGCTCCGACGGCGGCCTCGGGTCCGACGACCTACGCCTGCGGTGGCTCGGGCACCTCGTTCCCCGGCCAGTTCACCGATTTCTCGACCTTCGCCTACACGATCGGCTCGGGCCGGACCTTCGTCCCGTACAACGCCAACGTGAACGCCTACAACTTCGGCCCGCTGAACTACTACCAGCGCCCGGACGAGCGTTACACCCTGGGCGCCTTCGGTCGCTATGAGGTCAACGACAAGGCTGAAGTCTTCGCCCAGCTGATGTTCTCCGACTATTCGTCGGTCGCGCAGATCGCTCCGTCGGGCAACTTCTTCTCGACCGGCGACATCAACTGCGACAGCCCGCTTCTGTCGGCCCAGCAGCGCACGGCCATCAACTGTACGCCGGCCGACGTCCTCGCCGGCAACCGCGTGCCGATGTACATCGCCCGTCGTAACGTTGAAGGCGGCGGTCGCCAGGACAGCCTGAACTACACCTCGTACCGCGGCGTCGCCGGTGTGCGTGGTGAGATCACCGCTGGCTGGAACTACGACATCGCAGCCCAGTTCTCGCGGGTCCGCCTGGCGCGTACCTACCTGAACGACTTCTCGGTCACTCGCCTGACCCGCGCCGTTGACGTCGTCAGCGTCGGTGGCACGCCGACCTGTCGTTCGGTCGTCAACGGCACCGATCCGAACTGCGTCCCCTACGACATCTTCACCCCGGGCGGCGTCACCCAGGCGGCCCTCGACTACCTGCAGATCCCGCTGATGCAGTCCGGTGAAACGACCCAACAGGTCGTCACCGCCGCCATCACGGGCGACACGGGCTGGTCGATGCCGACCGCCTCGCGCACCGTCCAGGTCGCGTTCGGCGCCGAGTATCGCCGCGACGCCCTGTCCTCCACGACCGACAACGCCTTCGCCACCGGCGACGGCGCCGGTCAGGGTGGTCCCACGATCGGCATCACGGGTGATGCGGACGTCGCCGAAGTCTTCGGTGAAATCCAGATCCCGCTGGCTGACGATCAACCGTGGGCCTACTCGGCCTCGATCGACGCCGCCTACCGTCGTTCGGAGTACGAGAACATCGGCACCGACACCTACAAGGTCGGCGCGGACTACGCCCCGATCGAGGACATCCGCTTCCGCGCCAGCTACTCGCGCGCGGTTCGCGCCCCGAACGTGATCGAACTGTTCGCGGCCCAGGGCTTCAACCTGTTCGACGCTGACAACGACCCCTGCGACGACCTGAACGACGACGGCGTGCTGAACAACAGCGTTCCGGCGGCGTGCATCGGCACCGGCGGTCACCAGGTCACCCTGGCCCAGTCGGACAGCGGCGCCCTGAACAGCCCGGCCGGCCAGTACAACTTCCTGGGCGGCGGCAACCCGAACCTGAACCCTGAAGAAGCCGACACCTACACCTACGGTGTGGTGTGGACGCCTTCCTTCATCCCGGGCTTCAACATCTCGGTCGACTATTTCGACATCCAGGTCGATGGCCTGATCTCGACGGTCGGTTCGCTGAACACGTTCGACCTCTGCTACAACCAGGCTGACGCTGCTGCTTGCGGCCGCATCAACCGTAACGCCGGCGGCCAACTCTGGGTCGGTTCGGGCTTCGTTGAAGACCTGAACAACAACATCGGCGGCCTGGCGACCTCGGGCATCGACATCAACTCGAACTATGCCTTCGATCTCGAAGACTTCGGCATGTCGAACCTCGGTTCGATGCAGCTGTCGTTCGTCGGCACCTACCTGAGCGAGCTGATCACGGACACCGGTCTGGGTGGACCCGCCTCGGTCTATGACTGCACGGGCTTCTACGCCAACCAGTGCGGCGTTCCGAACCCGGAATGGCGTCACCGCGCCCGGGCCACCTGGCTCACCCCGTGGGACGTGGACATCTCGGCCACGTGGCGTCACTACGGCGAAGCTGAAATCGCCGTGCTGAACGGTACGACCGGCACGCTGAACAACGGCGGCACCCGTCTGGACCGCTACTTCGACGCCGAGAACTACCTCGACCTGGCCGCCGTCTGGAGCGTTACCGATACCGTCACCCTGCGTGCCGGCGTCAACAACGTCCTCGATGACGATCCGCAACTGTCCTACAGCGTTGGTACGACCGGCAACGGCAACACCTACCCGCAGCTGTATGATGCGCTGGGCCGTTACTTCTTCTTCGGTGTCACGGCCAACTTCTAGGGCCTGACGTCGAGAACATCTGGGGCGGCGGATCTTCGGGTCCGCCGCCCTTTTTGTTGCCGGAAATTCGACCCGGACCCCTGCCGCAGAAAAACCATCTGCCCTGTTCAAGCGTTGCGGTCTGACCTTCCCGTCGCACGACCTCGGATGTCTTCATGTTCCTCAGCCTCGTCGCCGCCTTCCTCATCACCACCCAGACGCCGCCGCCCCAGGACGCCGGAGTCATCTCAACCGCGCCCCGTGATGAAGTCGTTGAATCCGAACGATTTCGAGAAGCCGTGGCCTATGCCAACCCGATGCCGCGCGGTGCGCCGGAGAGCGACTATCCGCTGGTCGCCTGGTGCGAGGCGCTGGTGAACGGCCACGTCGCCCTCGGCGAAACCCTGACCAACGGCGATGCGCTGGACCTCGACATCATCCGCCTGGGCAAGCTCGAGGCGGCTGCTTTCCGCGACGCCCTGGATGCGGCCGAGCCGCGCCAGACCGCCGCCAGCCGCGCCGCCGCCGCCGCCGCCGCCGCCGAGGCCGCCGCCAAATGGACCCCGCTGGTCGGTCAGGACGAGGCTGTGCGCAGCCAGGCCTTCGGCCTGTTCTTCGGCCTGCCGGGCCGGTGCGAGCACGCCGCCCGCCGCCTGCGCAACAACATCACAACCCCGCCGGCGACGCCGGCGGATGTCGGCCTGGAGTAGAAACCGTCACGGTCGTCATCCTCGGGCTTGACCCGAGGATCAGACGTCGGGCCGTGCTGTGTCGTGGGGATGGCCCGACGATCGTGTCCGCACCTTCCTCCACCGAGCACCGGATGGTCTCATCCTCGGGGCAAGCCCGAGGATGACGGCGAAGGGCGCGCCCTATGCCGCGTCGCTGCGGGCCGGGGCGCCGGGGTCATAGTTGAGGATCGGCGACAGCCAGCGTTCGGCGGTGGCCACGTCCCAGCCCTTGCGCCGGGCATAGTCCTCGACCTGATCCGGATCGATCTTGCCGACCCCGAAATAGTGGCTTTCGGCATGTCCGAAATACAGGCCTGACACCGAGGCCGGGGGCGTCATGGCGAAGCTCTCGGTCAACGCCATGCCCGCATTGTCTTCCGCCTGCAGCAGCCGGAACAGGGTCGCCTTCTCGGTGTGGTCAGGCTGGGCCGGATAGCCGGGCGCGGG
>CAYNNT010000158.1:0-3461 GCA_964398675.1 uncultured Brevundimonas sp. | reverse complement strand
AGACCAGGGCCAGGCACGCGTTCCAGGCCCAGACGGCGACCGGGAAGTTGAAGGCCGAGATGACCAGCACCGGGCCCAGCGGCTGCCAGGTCTCGCGCATGTGGTGGCCGGGCCGTTCGCTGGCGATGGTCAGGCCGTAGATCTGACGCGACAGGCCGACGGCGAAGTCGCAGATGTCGATCATCTCCTGCACCTCGCCGAGGCCCTCGGAGACGATCTTGCCGGCTTCCAGGGTGACCAGACGGGCGAGGTCGTCCTTGGAGGCGCGCAGCTCCTCGCCCAGCAGGCGGACCAGCTCGCCGCGGCGGGGGGCGGGGATGCGCTTCCACGGGTGGAAGGCGGCGGCGGCGCGGCTGACGACCGCGTCGATGTCAGGCGTTTCAGCGACACGCCCGGCGACCGAGCCGTCGATGGGGGAGCGGGCCTCGAATCCGTCGGAACTCCAGGCCCCGGACGGCACGCCCAGCCGTTGCAGGATGGCCTTCGCCTCGTTCGCCGCCGTCATCATGGTTCTCCGTCTGTCAGCGTGGCCGTTTAGCCTTCCCTGACGCGTCGCGAAAGCGGAACCGGGCCCGGGGCCGGGGGTTCTGATCGCAACCCCATCCAACAGGAGAGTCCGCCATGAAAGTTCGCGACGTGATGAGCAAGGACGTCCAGGTCGCCCGGCCCGGCGACAGCATCCAGGAAGTCGCCGCGCGCATGGCGGCCGGTGATTTCGGCTTCATGCCGGTGGCCGACGGCGACACCCTGATCGGCACGATCACCGACCGCGACATCGCCGTGCGCGCCGTGGCCGGCGGCGCGGCCTGCACCTCGCCGGTGGTGGAGTATATCTCGCGCGACCCGCACACCGCCCGGGCCGATGACGACCTGAAGACCGTGCTGGACGCCATGAGCGCGAAACAGATCCGCCGCCTGCCGGTGCTGGACAAGGACGACCGGCTGGTCGGGGTGGTGTCGCTGGGCGACCTCTCCACGCGGGTGAAGGAAAAATACGCGGGCGAGGCGCTGGAAGGCATCTCGCGCAACTGACCGGCGCCGCGCATTAAGGCCCGCTTCACCCTTTCGCCAAACCGGGCGTTCACCCCGCCGTGAGAGGCTTCCCGTCGAATACGGGGGACGCCGATGGCGCGCGCGCAGTTCCAGAAGGGACAGAAGGTCTGGGTCGAATGCGTCGGCGCATGGGCCCAGATCGAGAAGGTCCAGCCCGTCTGGGCCAAGGGCTTCGAGGAGCCCGTGCGCGTTACCTATGACGTCGGACTGGGCCGCGAGTTCCTCGGCCATGAACTGCTGCTGCCCAGTGACGATCCGGCCGCCAACGCCGGCGAGAGCTGGCGGCTGATGCGGGCGCGGAACAAGTGGCAGACCGCCGAAGACTGCCCGCACCATCCCTTCCCCGGCACCTACCCCGTGGTGGTGACCGACAAGGCGGACTGGGGCGGCTGGCGGGTGCCCGGCGCCGAATACGATCGCGACCCCGACCAGATCGAGTTCCAGGCCCGGCTGATCGCTGCGGCGCCGCGTCTGATGGCCCTGGCCGAGCGACTGGCGGCCTCGGTCGATGAGGCGCCGGACGACGCGCCGCCGGAAATGGTGATGCTGTCCCGCGAGGCGCGGACGGTGCTGAAGTCGGTCACCGACGTGCTGTCGGCGCCGTCCGACGCCGCGGCGGCTGCCCCCCGGGAATCGCGGGCGGCCTGACGCGCGACAAAAGGTTGATGGTTTCTAACCAAGCCTCGACAGGAATCCGCGACGCAGCCTAGATTCGCCGTTCAACGTCGAATCCTTGGGGAGAGCGCCTTGCGGGGTGAAGAGCGCCGCGTAACCAGCGAGGGGCGGCGCGCAACCGATCGTGATCGGGGACCGCCCCGCTGGATTCGTATCGCCATACTGGCGCTCGCCCTGGCGATCGCTGCGCATGTCCTGCTGGTCGCGCGATCCCTGCAAGGTCCGGAGGCGGCGAGTCCGCTCAGCGGGTTCAGCTGGAGCGATCTGTGGGTCCTCGGCCCGCCGATCGCCATCGGCCTGTTCACGCTCGCCCTCGTCCTGCATCTGCAAGGCCGCCAGCAAGGCATCAGCCGGGCCTGGGCGGCGTCCGAGCGGCGTTTCCGCGGCGCGGTCGAGGCCGCCCGCTGCGGCGTCTGGGAATGGGATACCGAGACCGAGCAGGTGACCATCTCGGACTATATGGCCGAGCTGATGGGCCTGGACCGCAGCGGGTCCATACCCTCCGACGAGATCATGGCCAGGATCCATCCGCGTTATCATGACGCCGTGCTGCACGCCCTGCGCCAGGCCCAGACGTTCGGCGCGTTTGACGTCACCTTCCCGGTGGCCGACGCCCAGGGCAAGGCGCGCTGGATCGATGCCCGGGGTCAGGCCCGCGGTGACCGCGGCGAAGAGGGTTTCACCAGCGTCCTGGGCGTGGCGCTGGACACCACCGAGGCCCGCCGGGCCAAGGCCCAGGCCCAGGCCGCCGAGAGCCGGCTGCGCGACGGCATCGAGAGCGTGTCGGACGCCTTCGTGCTGTTCGACAAGAATGGCCGGCTGATCCTTTCGAACCAGGCGTTCCAGGACGCCTTCGCCTTCGAGCCCGGCGTCCTGAGGCGCGGCGTGTTCAAACAGGATCTGAACCAGATCGCCGCCCTCGCCATCAAGTCGGACCAGCCGGCCGCAGGCGGGCGCGCCGGCGCGCGGGAGATCGAGCTGCATGACGGGCGCTGGCTGCAACTGATCGAGCGGTTCACCTCGGACGGCGGCTCGGTCGTGACGGCGGCCGACATCACGGCCATCAAGCAGAAGGAGGCCGAGCGCCAGCGCGCCACCGAACGGCTGCACGTCACCATCACCGAGCTGGAGGACCGCGAGGAGAAGCTGTCCCTGCTGGCGCGCAAATACGAAGTGGCCATGACCCGCGCCGAGGCGGCCAACCAGGCCAAGTCCGAGTTCCTGGCCAATATGAGCCACGAGCTGCGCACGCCGCTGAACGCCATCAACGGCTTCTCCGAGATCATGGCCGGCGAGATGTTCGGACCGCTGGGCGATCCGAAATACAAGGGCTACGCCGCCGACATCCTGAAGTCAGGCCAGCACCTGCTGTCGCTGATCAACGACGTGCTCGACATGGCCAAGATCGAGGCCGGCAAGCTGACGCTGCACTATGAGACCGTGTCGCTGAAGGAGGTGGTCGACGACGCCGCCCGGCTGATGCGCGGCAAGATCGAGGAGGCGGGCCTGAACCTGCTGGTCGACGCACCGGACCTGCCGGAGATCGAGGCCGACTATCGCGGCCTGAAGCAGGTGGTGCTGAACCTGATCTCCAACGCGGTGAAGTTCACGCCCGAGGGGGGTCATGTCGTCGTGGCCATCTCGCGCGAGGACGACGACCGGCTGAGGGTGGCGGTCACCGACACCGGCATCGGCATCGCCGCCGAGGACCTGCAGCGGCTGGCGCGGCCGTT
>CAYNNT010000157.1:0-3519 GCA_964398675.1 uncultured Brevundimonas sp. | reverse complement strand
TGTCGCGGCCGAACTTCTCACCCATGAACTGCTGCAGCAGCATCTTCCGGATGGGCTCCAGCGTGGCGTAGGGCAGCAGCAGTTCGATACGGCCGCCCCGGTCTTCCATGTCGATGCGCGGTTTCACCAGGATCGCCGCATTGGCCGGGCGGGCGATGGCGGCGAAGCGAGGATTCGTCTCCAGCCGGTCGAGGCTGAAATGCACCGGCGTCAGAGGCTCGAAGGCGGCCCGGGCGTCGGCCAGAACGACCTCGACCATCCGCTGCACCAGAACCCGTTCGATGGTCGTATAGGGCCGGCCCTCGATGCGCAGCGCGGCGGTGCCGCGACGGCCGCCGAGAAGCACGTCCACGATCGAATAGATCAGGTTGGAGTCGACCGTCAGCAGGCCGTAGTTGTCCAATTCCTCGGCGCGGAACACCGCGAGAATCGCCGGCAGCGGGATCGAGTTCAGATAGTCGCCGAACCGGATCGACGAAATGTTGTCGAGGCTGACCTCTACGTTGTCCGAGGTGAAATTCCGCAGCGACGTCGTCATCAACCGCACGAGGCGGTCAAAGACGATCTCGAGCATCGGCAGCCGCTCATAGCTGACCAGCGCCGAGTTGATGATGGCGCGAATGCCGGTGCGCTCGCCGTCGTCACCCTCGCCGAGGTCGAAGCCGAGAAGACTGTCGATCTCATCCTGGTTGAGGACGCGTTCGGACAGCGAAGACGGACGCGCCTCCTCCGCTCCTTCTTCTTCCGCGAACGGATCGGCGCTTTCAGCGAAGGCCGCGTCGGTCATGCCTACTGCACCAGCATTTCTTCGATCAGGACGGCGTCGACCTTGCCGGGCGCCGCGATCAGATTGACCCGGCGCAGGATCTCGGCCCGCAGCTGGAAGCTGCCGGCCGATCCCGCGAGATCCTCAGGCCGCAACTCGCGCAGGAAGCCCTGGAACATGTCCTGCATCCGCGGCATCTCGGCCTGCAGCTGCTCGGCCACATGGGGGTCGCGGGTCTCGAGGGTCAGCTTCAGCTTCAGGAACGTCGGACGACCGTCTGGGGCCTGAATGTTCACCACCATGTCCGGCAGGGTGAAGAAAGTCACGCCGTCCGGCCCCTCGGCGATCACGCCCAGAGAGGCGTCCGCAGGCCCGTCGGCGGCCGCGCCATGGCCCCCGCCCTTTTTCTCGGCCTTCTTGTCATGGCCGCCCTTCTTCTCCGCGCCGTGGCCGCCCTCCTCCGCCGCAGCCGGCTTGGGCTGCATCATGAAGAAGGCCGCGGCCCCGCCGCCGCCCAGGACCACCACGGCGGCGGGTATGACGATGAAAAGCAGGGGAAGTTTCTTCTTCTTCGGCGCTGCACCTTCCTCGCCCTCGGCGCCGGGCGCGTCGGAAACGGCAGGCAGGTTGGCGGCCTCGTCGCCGCCCTCCTTTGCGCCCTTCTTCTTGCCGAATTTGAACATGAACCACGCCCCGAGAATCTCTCGGCCCATACGAGCGTTTTTTGGTTAACGAGCCGCTAAGAACCGGCAAATCCTGCCGGGTCATCGGGGCGCCGATCCGGCTCAAAGGCCCGTCCGCACTGGATTAACCCTGTTGGCACGACCGTTGCGAGGGGATGGCCGAAAGGAGCCGCCCCGTGGAAAACGCCGCCTATGTCGGACTGTCACGCCAGATGACGTTGCGCCGCGAGCTCGACATCGTGGCCAACAACATCGCCAACGCGGACACGACCGGCTTCAAGGTCGAACAGCTGCTGCTCGGCGCCGAAATCGGCGAACGGGCCCGCAACGCCTTCGTCCGGCCCGGCGTCAGCTTCGTGCTGGATAACGGCATCGGTCGCGATTACGGCCAGGGCTCCCTTGAACAAACCGGTCGCAATCTGGACTTCGCCATCGAGGGCGAAGGCGCCTTCTTCAAGCTCGATGACGGCGCAGGCGAGGCCTACACCCGCGACGGCGCCTTCACCCTCGATCCCGAAGGCCGGCTGACCACCGAGGGCGGCGCGGCCGTCCAGGGCGACGGCGGCGACATCATTCTGGACCGCGCGCTGGGAGAGCCCTCCGTGGCGGCCGACGGCACGATCAGCCAGAACGGCAATCCGGTCGGCCGTCTCTCGGTCGTCCGCTTCGACGCCCTGGCGGCGCTCGAAAAGGGCGGGGACGGCCTGTACCGCAACGCATCCAACGCCACCGCCATCGAGGCGACCGACGCCCAGGTGCGTCAGGGCATGCTGGAAGGCTCCAACGTCAATCCGATCCTCGAGATCACCAATCTGATCGAGATCCAGCGCGCCTACGAGAGCGTGACCCGGATGATCGAGAACACCAACGACCTGTCACGCCGCGCCGTCGAGCGGCTGGGCCGGGCCTAGAAAGGGAGACTGAGACATGCGTGCGCTCAGAACCGCAGCCTCGGGCATGGCCGCCCAACAGCTGAACGTCGAGGTCATCTCGAACAA
Organism: uncultured Brevundimonas sp.; assembly: GCA_964398675.1. Taxonomy (GTDB): domain Bacteria; phylum Pseudomonadota; class Alphaproteobacteria; order Caulobacterales; family Caulobacteraceae; genus Brevundimonas. Next base: position 1,072 of record CAYNNT010000157.1, on the reverse strand, counting down.
CATCGCCAACATGAACACCGTCGGCTTCAAGCGTCAGCGGGCCGAGTTCCAGGACCTGCTGTACCAGAACGTCGAGCGCATGGGCGCGCAGTCCTCCGCCCAGGGCACTGTGGTCCCGACCGGCATCCAGATCGGCGCGGGCGTCAAGGCCGGCAGCGTCTATCGCATCACCGACCAGGGATCGCCGACCCAGACCGGCGGCCGCTACGACGTCGCCATCGACGGCCGCGGCTATTTCCAGGTCCTGCTGCCGTCCGGCGAGACCGCCTTCACCCGGGCCGGCAATTTCGCCCTGAACGGCGAGGGCCAGCTGGTCACCGACGACGGCTATGCCGTGCAGCCCAACATCTCGATCCCGCAGGATGCGGTCGACGTGACCATCTCCAAGTCGGGACAGGTCCAGGTCATCACCGCCGGCACGACCGAGCCTTCGATCGTCGGCCAGCTGGAGCTGGCCAGCTTCTTCAACGAGGCGGGCCTTGAGGCCATCGGCGACAACCTGCTGATGGAAACCGCCGCATCGGGCGCGGCCAACGTCGGCACGCCGGGCGAAGTCGGCTTCGGCCAACTGCTGCATGGCTACACCGAGGCCTCGAACGTGGACGCCGTCGCCGAGATCAGCGCCCTGATCATCGCCCAGCGCGCGTATGAGATGAACTCCAAGGTCATCACCACCGCTGACCAGATGCTGTCAGTCAGCGCGCAGGTCAAATCATGAGGGCCCTGATCCTCGGAGCCGTTGCGGCCCTGATGCTCGCCGGCGCCGCCAGCGCGGGGCCGGTGACATTGAAAGCCAATCCGGTCGACAGCGACGGCCGCGTGACCCTCGGCGACCTGTTCGACGGTGCGGGCGCGGCGGCTGACGTAATGGTCGGGACCCGCGCCGGCCCTTCGATCGTCTTTGAGGCCGGACAGCTTCAGAGCTTTGCGCGCCAGTCGGGGCTGGACTGGGCAAATCCGGCCGGGTTGCGGCGCGTAGTCGTGCGCAACGCCGCCGTCGCGCCCGCTTCGGCGCCCCCTGCCCCCGCCCCGGCTTCTGTCGCGGGCGCCGAGCCCGCCGCGGCGGCCGAGA
>CAYNNT010000156.1:0-3635 GCA_964398675.1 uncultured Brevundimonas sp. | reverse complement strand
GACCAGCACCGCGGCTGGTTCCAGTCCAACCTGCTCGAAGGCTGCGGCACCCGCGGCCGCGCCCCCTATGACGCCGTCCTGACGCACGGCTTCACCCAGGACGAGCAGGGCAAGAAGATGTCCAAATCGCTGGGCAACACCACCGATCCGGCCGTGGTGATCAAGGAATCCGGCGCCGACATCCTGCGTCTGTGGGTCGCCCTGGTGGACTACGCCGAGGACCAGCGGATCGGGAAACAGATCCTGCAGACCACGGTCGAGGCCTATCGCAAGCTGCGCAACTCGGTCCGCTATCTGCTCGGCGCCCTGGTCGGCTTCGACGAGGCCGAGCGTCTGCCGCTGGACCAGATGCCGCCGCTGGAGAGGTTCGTCCTGCACCGGCTGTGGGAGCTCGATCGCGACGTCCGCAAGGCCTATGCCGAATACCGCTTCCAGGACGTCGTCCGGCCTGTGCTGGAATTCTGCTCCAACGACCTGTCGGCCCTGTATTTCGACATCCGCAAGGACAGCCTCTACTGCGACCGCCCCGACGCGATCCGCCGCCGCGCGGCCCGCACGGTCATGCATGAGGTCTTCCTGCGCCTCACCGCCTGGCTCGCGCCGCTGACCCCCTTCACCATGGAAGAGGCCTGGGGCACGCGCTATCCGGACGGCGGCTCCAACTGCCCCCGGGTGATCCCGGAGACGCCGGCCGAGTGGCAGAATGCGGACGAAGCGAAGCGCTGGGCCGGCGTCCAGGCTGTTCTGGAAGTGGTCAATGAATCGCTCGAGGCCGCGCGACGGGACAAGGCGATCGGCGGGGCGCTCGACGCCTGGCCGGTCGTGACCGGTCCCGCCGCCGCCTTCGCACCGTTCGAAGGGCTCGACGCCGCAGAGGTCTTCCGGACGTCCGGCGCCGAAATGATGACAGGCGGGGATGCCGTCACGGTCGAGGTTCGGCTGGCAGACCACCCCAAATGCGCCCGCTCGTGGCGTCGCGTGCCGGACGTCGGCTCCGATCCCGCCTATCCCGAGCTCAGCGCCCGCGACGCGGACGCCGTGCGCTGGTGGGACGCCCAACGCAGCTGACGGCCCGCCCGCTCCGGCCGAACCGGAGCGGGCGCACCTGTTTTCAGATCAGGACGGCTGACGGGCGGCGCGCTCGCGCAGCACCACGGCCCGTTGCTCCAGCCGGTCGGCCTGGCTCGCCAGACGGGGCGACAGCGCCTGCAGTTCCGCGTCGGTGACCGTCTGACCGCGCACGCGCGCCTCCTCGATCTGCGTCGCCCGATAGGCCGGATCGCGGAGACGCACTGACTCCTCGCGCATCTGGCCGGCGCCGGCGACCATCTGGTCCGCCCCCTGGGCCATATGCACCCGGGCGTTGGCGACCTCGCGGGCGGCGCGTTCGCGGGCCACCCCGGCCTGCGCCCGTGCGTCTGCGGCCGCGGCGACGGCAGCCCGCGCACGCGCCCGGGCCTCGGGCGCAGCGGCGACGTGGGGTCGGGCCTGCGCCCGCGCCTCGACCGCCTCGCGTCGCGCCTCCGCCGCATGGATCCGGGCCTCGACCGCCGCCTGACGCGCCTCGACCACGGCCTGACGCTCCTCCTCCGTCATCGGCCGGCTGCTGCTGTGAACCCAGCCGGCGCGAGGGGCGCGGGCGGGCGGAGCCGGCGGCGCGGGCGGCGCCGGCGGGGCGGGCGGAGCCGCCATCGCAGCATAGGGCGCAGGCGGAGCCGGCGGGGCGGGCGGCAGGGGCGGCGGGGGCGGCGGCGCCCAGGCGTCCTGACCCTCGTACCAGTCGCCGCCAGAGGCTGCCGGCGCCACAGCGTCGACCGCGGCAACGGCCTCGACCGCATCGACCGCATCGGCCACCGGGGCTTCCGGAGCCACGACGTCAACCGGATCGACCGCGTCGAGCGCATCCGGCTGCGTGGTCGGCGCGAGCGGCGCCTGCGACGCGGCCTGGCTGCGGGGCGTCAGTTCCAGCGCGGCGATCGGGGTGGCGACGCCGATCAGGGCGCCGACCGTCAGGGCCATGGCGAACGGGCGGCGGCGGAGCGGGGCTGAGGTGTTCATGATGCAGGCGATCCTTCGGGTGAGGGTTTCGGCAGGACCCGCCATCCCGAGGGCGGCGGGCGGGTTGAAGTCGGAGGCGAGATCGACGAGGGCGCGGGCGTAGGTCCGGCGGTCCACTTGCCCGACAGCGACGGCGTCGGCCGCCTCCTCGCTGCGGGCTGACAGGGCGGCGTGCAGCATCCAGACCAGCGGATTGAACCAGAACAGGCCCAGGGCCACCCGCGACAGGATGAGGAAGACCCAGTCGCCGCGGCGGAGATGGGCGAGCTCGTGCGCGAGGACGGCGCGCGCAGTCTCTGGCCGGGCCAACTGCTCCTGGCCGATCAGCACCACGCCCGGGGGGATGCCCCAGCTCAGCGGCGCGCTGACCGCCGGGGAGACGACCAGCCGCGGGCGGCGGGCGGCCGGAATCCCGTCCAGCGGCGCGGTCCAGGTCCGGGCTTTCACGGTATGGCCATGTCGGGTCCAGCGGCTCAGGGTCCAGACCCCGAGGGCGAGCCGGCCCAGAACCACGACGAAGCCGACGGCCCAGGCCCACAGGGCCAGGTCTCCGGGCGACGGCCAGAGGATCGAGCCGGACAGGGCCACGCCCTCGACCGGTTCAACCGCCCCGGCCCAGACCACGGGCGGAACGCCCAGGACCTCGGCGGCCTCGACCGCCGGCAGCAAGGCCAGAGGCAAGCCCGGCGCGACGGCCATCACCAGCGGCAGGGCGATCAGCAGACACACCGTGGCCCTGAGGATGTCGACCTGGTCGGCCGCCGGCCGAAACCGGAGAGCGGACGAAAGCGCCAACCCGGCGCCGGCGAGCACGCCGGACTTGAGGAGCAGTTCGAGGAACAGGGCGACGCTCACGACCCCCGCTCCCGCGCCTGTTCGATCGCCCGTTCCAGGGCCTCGATCTCCTCGGGCTTCAGCTTCTGGGTCAGGCCCAGCAGCGCCGTGGCCGCGGACACCGCCGAGCCGGCGAAGAAGGTGTCGACGGTCCGCCGCAGGGCGCCGGCCGCCAGCGCCTGCGGGCGCTGCACCGGCCGATAGACGAAGCCGTCCTCGGCCGATCGCCGGCCGACCAGCGCCTTGGCCTCGAGCCGCGACAGCAGGGTGCGGACGGCGGAATCGCTGAGTTCGCCGCTCATGGCCGCCCGCACGGCGCCCGTGGTGGCCTCCTCCAGGCGGCACAGGACCTCGAAGGCCTCTCGCTCGCGTCGCGGCAGGGATTCAATCACGGCGGCTCCTCGGATCGGCGCTACATCTGTCGCGCTACGTTTGTAGCGGAGTGAGGCAGGATTGAGGCGGCGAGGTGAACTCGCGGTAAGAGGAGAACCGGCGGCCGGCGGCGAAAGGCTGAAAAGCCCCGCCGGCGTTGCCGGGGCAAGGCGTTCAGGTCCTGGGTTCAAGGGCCAACGGCCGCGATGGCCTGCAGGGCCGTTCCCGCATGCCCCTGCGCCAGACATGCAAAAGCCCGCCGGACGGATCCAGGCGGGCTTCTGAAAGTTTGGGTGCGGGAGCAGGATTTGAACCTGCGACCTTCAGGTTATGAGCCTGACGAGCTACCGGGCTGCTCCATCCCGCGGCAA
>CAYNNT010000155.1:0-3878 GCA_964398675.1 uncultured Brevundimonas sp. | reverse complement strand
CGCGCGGACGGTCCATTTTCAGGATGGCGAAGGGCTGTTCCTTGCCCATCAGCGGGCCGACGTCGCGCACCGGGCGGATGTCGACCTGCGAGCCCGGCAGGAAGGCCGAGGCGCCGCCGAGGTCGACCGTGAAGCCGCCCTTGACGCGGCCGACGATGGCGCCGTTGACCGGGTGGCCTTCGGCGAACACGACTTCCAGACGGGTCCAGGCTTCTTCGCGGCGGGCCTTGTCGCGGCTGATGACGGCTTCACCCAGGGCGTTCTCGACGCGCTCGAGGTAGACTTCGACATTGTCGCCGAGCTTCGGAATGACGGCGCCTTCGCCGATGCCGAACTCGCGGGCCGGGATGCGGCCTTCGGTCTTCAGACCGACGTCGATGATCAGGATGTCTTTCTCGATGCCGACGACGCGGCCGTGAACGACCTGGCCTTCGCCGAGGTCACGGCCCTGAAGGGTTTCGTCGAGCAGGGCGGCGAAATCGTCGCGCGAGGGGGAGAAGCTGGTGTCAGTCATAAGGGGGTTGGGTTTCTAACGGTTATGGCGCGCGACCGAAGGGCCCCGCGCGAGGTGGTTGAAAAGCAGGATCAGGTCGTCGGGATGCGAGGCCGGTAAAGGTCAGGACGCCCGCGGAAGCCGAGAACGGAGCGCTGGATTTGCCTTGGGGCCCCTAAAGGCCGTTCCGGACACGCGCCGCCTCGACGATACGGCGGGCCGCATCGAAGGCGGTCTCTATATCCATATCGGTCGTATCCAGCAAGACGGCGTCTTGCGCCTGCACCATCGGGGCCGCGCCCCGGCCGGCGTCGCGTTCGTCCCGGCGCATGATGTCGGCCAGCATGTCTTCATAGGCGATGACGTCGCCACGGCCGGTCAGCTGCTTCCAGCGACGCATGGCGCGGACCTCGGGGGTCGCCGTGATGAACAGCTTGGCCATGGCGTCGGGCGCAATGACGGTGCCGATGTCGCGCCCGTCCAGCACCGACCCGCCCGGCTGGGCGGCGAAGGCGCGCTGGAATTCCAGCAGGGCGGCCCGCACGCCCGGATAGCCCGCGACCCGGCTGGCCGCCTCGCCGGCCTCGCCGCTGGTCAGCCGGTCGGCGTCATGCAGGCTCTCGGCCTTCAGCGCCCGCGCCACGGCCTCGGCCGCCGTCGCGTCATCCAGCGAACCGCCGACGTCCAGTACGCCCACGCCGACGGCGCGGTACAGCAGACCGGTGTCGAGGTGCGGCAGGCCATAGAGCGCCGCCAGCCGGGCGGCGATCGTGCCCTTGCCCGAGGCGGCGGGGCCGTCGACGGCGATGATGAGGGTGTGGGTCAGATCGTCACTCACTGTCTTTCGACTTCTTCATTGCACGTCGGCGGCGCTGCCCTGCGTTTTGTTTTCCCCAGGCCGTTCTGAACCTGGTCCAGAGACCGAAAACGACAAATCCGATGGGAACGGCACCGAGGGCGAAATTCCATACGACCTGCAACCAGAAAAACGCCGGATCCTCAGAGAGGTAGGTTCTGCCGCTTCGACGGCCATCAATCACGCCTGTTGAGAGCGCTTCAAGCGTCTTGGAAAGGAGAAGCAGTCCAAGGGCGACAAACAGGCAGGTCATCACAGCCTGGACGACGGGACCGTACGGAGACTCGAAAATCCGGTCCCAGAAGTCGTCCCGCCGCTTCCGCTGACGCGCATCGAAACGCGCGAATGTTTCGAACACATTGTCCTTCTTGCGTGGTCGCCTAGCCAAGGTCGGCCCCGAGGCCTCGCATCAACTCCACAAACCCCGGGAAGCTCGTCGCGATCATGCGGGGCTCGTCCACCGTCACCGCCTGATCCACCGCCAGACCCAGCACCAGATGGCTCATGGCGATGCGGTGATCGCCGTGGGTGGTCACGGTCGCCCCGCCGCGCACCGGGCCGCCGAAAACGGTGAACCCCTCCGCCTCCTCCTCGACCCGGACGCCGCAGGCCTTCAGCCCCGCCGCCATCAGGGCGATGCGGTCGCTCTCCTTGACCCGCATCTCGCCGATGCCGCGCATCACCGTCGCCCCCTCGGCGAAGGCGGCGGTGGCGGCCAGCACGGGATATTCGTCGATCATCGAGGCGGCCCGCTCCGGCGGCACGACCACGCCCCTGAGCGTCGAATGCCGGGCGGTGACGTCGCCGACCTCCTCGCCCCCCGCCATGCGGCGGTTCGAGACGGTGAGGTCCGCCCCCATCTCACGCCAGGTCTCGAACAGGCCTGTGCGCAGAGGGTTCAGCATCACGCCCTCGACTGTCACCCCGGACCCGGGGACGATCAGCCCCGCGGCCAGCGGGAAGGCGGCCGAGGATGGATCGCCGGGCACGGCCACCGCCGTTCCGGTCAGGCCCTGGCCGCCCCGCAGGCTGACCCGCCAGCCCTCGCCGACCGGCAGGACGCCGACCTCGACGCCGAAGGCCTTCAGCATCCGTTCGGTGTGATCCCGACTCGGCTCGGCCTCGGTCACCGTGGTGACGCCGGCGGCATTGACCCCGGCCAGCAGGATGGCCGACTTGACCTGGGCCGAGGCGACGGTCTGGACATAGTCGATGGCCATCAGGCCGCCGCCGCTCACGGCGACCGGCAACCGGTCCTCGACGCCCTGCCAGTCGAACCGCGCGCCCATGTCGGCGAGCGGCCCCGTCACCCGCTTCATCGGCCGCTTTCGCAGGCTCGCATCGCCGTCAAACGTCGTGGTGATCGGATACCCTGCCGCCGCCCCCATCAGCAGCCGCACGCCGGTGCCGGCGTTGCCGCAGTCGATGACGCCGGCCGGCTGTGTGAACCCGCCCCGCCCGGTCACCCTCCAGCGGCCCTCGCCCAGCCGCTCGACCGTCGCGCCGAACGCCTCGACCGCCCGCGCCGTGGCCAGGATGTCCTCGCCTTCCAGCAGGCCCTCGATCTCCGTCACGCCGGTCGCCATGGCGCCGAGGATCAGGGACCGGTGCGAGATCGACTTGTCGCCGGGAGCCCGCACACGGCCGGACAGCGCGGGGCTGCGGCGGGCGGTCAGATGGGCGGGAATCGACACCCGGCGGTCTCCGGAAAGGGTCAGCGGGCCCGGAGTCCGGGGCTGCCGCGCGGAGATGGCTTTTGACAGCGGCGTCAGGGGGTGGCAAGGGAGCCGCCCCATTTCCCCACTCCCGCCAAAGGTCTTTCCACCGTGGCCAAACCCGAACTGGGCCAGAAGCAGGTCTGCCCGAACTGCCAGGCCAAATTCTACGACCTGGGCCGTCGCCCCGCCCACTGCCCCAAATGCGCGACCGACTTCGATCCGGAGGAGGCGCTGAAGCTGCGCAACCGCCGCGGCCGTCCGGCCGGCTACGCCGCCGACGACTCTGATGAGGATCAGGTCAAGGACAAGAAGATCGACGGCGACGAGGACGAGGAAGAAGAAGCCGTCGCAACGCCGGAAATCGACCAGGAAGGCCACGAGCCCATCCTGACGCCGGACGACGACGACGACGCCCCCGTCGATCCGACCGAAGAGCCCGGCATGGGTGAAGCGGTCGAGGACGACGACGTCCTCGCCGACGACGACGACGATTCCGTCCCCTTCATCGAGGACGAGGACGATGATGGTTTCGAGGACGAAATCATCACGCCGAAGGAAGACGAGTAAGGATTTTCGCCCTGTTCCCGGACCGCTTTGTGCTGGTCCGGGAACGACGAAAATAAATGGTTGAACCGGGCTTGATCGCGATCAGACCCTGACATAGGTTCCGCCGCCTCGCAGCAGGGCCTCCCGGCCCCCAAGCGATCCGACTGAAAGGCCCAGCGCCTGAGGTTCGGGGCTTTAGCTCAGCTGGTAGAGCGCTTGCATGGCATGCAAGAGGTCAGCGGTTCGACTCCGCTAAGCTCCACCA
>CAYNNT010000154.1:0-3945 GCA_964398675.1 uncultured Brevundimonas sp. | reverse complement strand
AGTGGCAGGAGTGGAGGGACTCGAACCCACGACCCTCGGTTTTGGAGACCGATGCTCTACCAGCTGAGCTACACTCCTAGGTTCCGGACAAAACTATAACGCGCCGGAGGGTCTCCCCCCAGGCGCGCTCGGCTTCGCCAGACCGCGGCGTATGCCCGACCCCGCAGGGGTTTTCAAGCGTATCCTCCCCCGAACTTCGTTTCGGGCGAGGGAGACCGCGCGAAGCGCGGTGGAGGGGGCGGGCCTAATCCTCGTACTGTTCGGCCACGGCCCGCGCTTCGTCCTCGGGCTTGACCACCTGTTTGAACAGAAGTTTGTCGATCCGCCGGTCGTCCATGTCGATGACCTCGACCTCGAACCGGCCCAGCTGCAGGATTTCGCCCTCACCGGGGACCCGGGACAGCTGGTGCAGCACCAGGCCGGCGATGGTGTGGAAACCGTCGGCCTCGCCGAAATCCTCGCCCAGCGTATCCGCCAGTTCGTCGATGTCGGTCTGGCCGTCGACCAGCCAGGTGCCGTCCTCGCGCTGGCGGACATTGACCTCGGCGTCGTCGTGACCCTCGTCGAAATCGCCGGCGATCATCTCCAGCAGGTCGGTCGCGGTCACCACGCCTTCAAAGGCGCCGAATTCATCCACCAGGAAGGCCATATGGACCTTGGAGGCCTTCATGATCTCCAGCGCCTTCAGCACCGAGGTCGATTGCGGGATGAAGGCCGGCGTCTGCACATGGCGTTCGACATTGAACTCGCCATTGTCCAGCAGGCTGTCCAGCAGGTCCTTCTTGTGGACCACGCCCAGCGGATTATCGACGTCGTTCTCGCGCGCCACCACGATGCGCGAATAGGGGCAGGTGCGGATCTCGGTGCGCAGGACTTCCTCGGTGTCGTCGAGGGCGATCCAGAACACCTCGTGCCGCGGCGTCATGGCGACGCGAATCGGCCGGTCGCCCAGACGCAGGATCTCCTCGATCATGGTCTGCTCCTCCGGCTCGATCAGACCCGACGCCGTACCCTCGGCGATCATCGTCTCGACCTCTTCCTGGGTCACGTCCGAGCCGTCCCGGTCCTTGACGCCCATGAGCTTGAGGATGGCCGAGGTCGAGGCCGTCAGGATCACCACGAAGGGCTTCAGCACGATGGCCACGGTGGAGATCGGCGACGCCATCTTGGAGGCGATGGACTCGGGGAAGATCAGCGCCAGCCGCTTGGGCACCAGCTCGCCGACGATCACCGACACATAGGTGATGAAGATGATGACGAGCGTGGTCGAGATCACCTGCGCCCAGTGACCGAGCGCCGGAAAGGCCTCGGACAGGATGCGGTTCAGCTCGCCGGCGATCGACGCCTGGCCGTAGGCGCCCGCGGCGATGCCGATCAGGGTGATGCCGACCTGGACCGCCGACAGGAAATGGGTGGGATCCTCGGCCAGCCTCAGGGCCGCCCGCGCGCCCTTGTCGCCCCGTTCGGCGCGGCTTTGAAGCTTGGACTTGCGGGACGAGACGACCGCCAGCTCGGTCATGGCGAACAGGCCGTTGAGCACCACGAGGAGCAGAACGACGACGATGGCGAAGGCTAACATCTAGGGGGGTCGAAACCGGCGCGGCGCGACAGTCGGCGTCCGCGGGCGGGATGATAGGCGGAATTCGCCCCCGCCGCCACGGTTTCCTTGGCGATCAGCGAGTCCGGCCGACCTCGACGCCGCCATAGCCGCCGCGCGAGCCGTCGTCCGGCAGCATCGCGCAGGCCGACATGCCGATGAAGGTGCCGATGAACAGGCCGATCCGAAGCGCGCGCCGCATGGTTACTGAATCCCTAACGTCCGTAGTGCGAACGTAGCGACCCGTTTGCGGTTGCATGCAAGACCTTGCCCCAACCGGGCGCGGCGTTAACCGCCCTGCATCACCCATCCGGCGATCAGGAAGGCCCCGATCAGCGCCAGGATGGCCCAGCCGATCCAGTTGTCATTGTGCGGCGTCTGGCCGTCCAGCGAGACAATCCGGCCCTTTTTCACCGCAACGCCAAAGCTGATGCCGTTGAAATCACGCGCCTCCCGGACCGCTGCAAAATGGTCCAGCGCCAGGGTCGCCGGCACGATCCGGCGCGTGACGGTCAGGTCCAGCGTATGGACCGCCTGCCGCGAACTCCGCCACTCCAGCGCGCTGCGAAGAAACGTACCCGGACCGGCTCGCTCGACCTTCCAGGGCTGGATATGGATCGCCGCGGGCAGGTTGAAGATGCGCTCCGTCATCACCCGGCGCGGCGCGCCCAGGTCGATCGGCTCCGTCCGACGCGCCGTCTCGATGTCGCGCAGGTTCGGACCGACCACATCGTCGCGCGAGACGAACCGCATCCGCACCCCGTCCAGCGCCTTGAACGGACGGTCGACGTCGTACTGCTCCACCACCTCCAGCCGGTTGTCCGCCGCCCCGTCGATGACCTCGAGCGGCGCCGCCTCGACCACCTGGCCGTATTCGGCCTCCAGCGATTCCCGGAACCGGCGGCTGACGTTGCGTCGTCCGTCATTGGCCAGCCAGCGCCGCATGTCGTCGGCGCGCCAGTCGCGATAGACGGTCCGCATCTCCAGCCGCGCCGGCATCGAGGCCAGTTTGTCGAAGGTCCAGATTTCGCGCGTCGCGCAGACCATCGGAATCTCGCCCTCGCGCATCCGCTCCAGGGTCGCCCCCGCGACCAGCGGCAGCGCCCAGCCATGGCGCGGCCGGGTCAGATTCGCCAGGTCCCCGCCCTGGCTGGACTGGGTCGGGTCCACCCACCAGGCCTCCCCGTCGATGGTCACGCGCACGATACAGTGGTCGAAGGCCGTGGCGTTGGGCGGCTCATGCTCGAGGTCCGGGCCGATCCGCGTGTTCACCAGCGCCGGGACCGCCTCGACCCCCATCTGCCGCAGCACGGCCACCAGCAGGCGCGAGGCGTCCTTGCAGTCGCCGTAGCGCGTCTCCCAGATGGTCTCGACCGGTCGCGGGCGGTAGCCGCCGTCGCCGACCCCGACCGAATGGTACCGCAACGCCCCCTGTACGAACCTCAGGCCCGCCGCCGCCCGGCCGGCCGGCGTGGGCTCGGCGGCCATGATCCCCGCCGTCGCGGTTTCCAGCGTCTCCGGCAACTGCGCGGGCGGCTCGTAGAAGCCGCTGAACAGCGCTGCCACCTCATCCCAGCCGATGGTGTCGGTCACATGCACAGAGGCGTAGCCCGCGTGCCAGGGCGGCGTGTCAGCCTCGTGCCGCCAGGGGGGTGCGTCGCGGGCGATCCAGCGCAGCGTCCGCACCCCGTCCGCGGTCACGTCCTGGACCTTCGGCAGCCGGCCGAACGGCCGCAGCGTCACCGCCCGGCTCGCCGGAATACGGATCTCCACCCGCGTCTCGATGACGGGCGAACTCCACTGCAGGCGCGGCGAGATGCTCAGCGATCCCTTCAGCACCGGATTGACGCCGATGATCGAGAAGGCCGTGTCGACCACGTCGCCGACCCGGACATCCGGCACGATCATGTGCGCCGTCAGCCGCCCGTCATAGACCGCCCGCTCCAGGTTCAGCTCGCGCCGGAACAGTTCGAACGCCTCGGGCCGCGCCGCCTCGCGCACGGTCCCGTCGCGCCAGACGCGGATGCCGTGGATGACCAGCCGCTCATAGGAGGGATTGAACGCCGCCTCGAAACTGGCCGCCGGCTGCAGGCCGTCGCTGCCCGTCACCTGCTGCACCAGCCGGCTGGTGAAGACGCGCTCGGCGCCGCTCGCGTCCAGCCGGGTGTCCGACAGCCAGAAACAGCAGCCGCGCTCGCTCAGCGCCGACGGATCGCGGTCGCCGATGTCGAACAGGCCCATGTCGAATCCGGCCGGCGCGGGTCCGAACGACAACCCGCGCGCCTCCGCCTGTCCGCCCCCAAACGCCACGCCCGCCGATCTTGCCGAATGGCGTCGCTGGGCTCCGT
>CAYNNT010000153.1:0-4068 GCA_964398675.1 uncultured Brevundimonas sp. | reverse complement strand
CCTGGTCCAGCTCGGCGCCTATTCGAGCGAGGGCGCCGCCCGTTCGGCCTGGTCCCGGCTCAAGTCCGGCCCGGCCGCCTGGGCCCTCGATGGCCTGTCGCCGGTCTATGAGGGCGTCGAGGTCGGGGGTCGCCGCCTGACCCGACTGAAGGTCACCGCCCCCGCCGCCGGCGCCGCCGCCGTCTGCGCCGCCGCAGGCATCGACGATCCCTGGTGCAATCGGGTCGCCTGACTCGCGCATCCACAGCCGCCGTCCATCCTGTCGTTGACGTTCGGCTTCCCGGACGCGATTCTGTGAAACTGCGGTCGCGTGTCTGAGTCGGCGGCCGCCAACGGGGCGTGAACATCCATGGCTGACCCTGCGGTCATCGTCGTCGGCAACGAAAAGGGCGGGGCGGGCAAGTCCACCCTCGCCATCCATATCGTCTGCGGCCTGCTGCACGCGGGCCGGCGGGTCGCCATCATCGATCTGGACCTGCGCCAGCGCTCGATGGCCAAATTCTTCGCCAATCGCGCCGCCTGGATGGTCGGCAACAACCAGGTCCTGCCCATGCCGATCGAGCCCGACATGGGCGACGGCAAGGCGCTGGCCAAGGCCGACGAGCAGGAGCAACTGTCCCGCTTCCAGGCCGCCATGGCCCAGGCCCGCGCCGAGGCGGACGTCATCCTGATCGACACGCCCGGCGGCGACACCCTGCTGTCGCGCACCGCCCACGGCCTCGCCGACCAGATCGTCACCCCGATGAACGACAGCTTCGTCGACTTCGACCTGCTGGGTCAGATCGACCCCGTCACCCTCGAACTGCTCAAGCCCTCGATCTATTCGGAGAGCGTCTGGGAGGCCCGCAAGCACCGGGCGATCACCGAGGGCCGCACTGCGGCCATCGACTGGATCGTCGTGGTCAACCGCATGGCCGTCGCCGCGGCCCGCAACCGCCAGCGGCTCGAGGAACGGATGGAGAAGCTGGCCCGCCGCGTCGGCTTCCGCATCGGCCCCGGCCTGCGCGACCGGGTCATCTATCGCGAGCTCTTCCCGTTCGGCCTGACGGTCGCCGACCTGTCCAATGAGGTCCGGCCGGTCGCCGTCTCCCTGGCCCATGTCGCGGCGCGCCAGGAGATGCGCAACCTGATGCTGGCCCTCGGGCTGGACGGCAGCGCCCTGGACGCCCCGCTGGACGCGGCGGCGTGAGGTCTTGAGCCTCGTCTGGCTGGCGCTGGCGGCGATCGCCGTCTGGGCGCTGGTTCGGCTGGGCCGTCAGACCGAGCGACGGGGCCGGGGCCACTGGCGCGTCACCGCCACCCTGTTCAGCGCGGTGCTGATCGCCGGCGCTGTCCTGCTCGCCGCCCGCGGTTCATGGCTGGCCGCCGCCGCCCTCGCCGCGGCCGGAGTCTGGCTGACCCTGTCCTCGCGTCAGCGCGCGCCGGCGCCCCGGACCGAGGCCATGAGCCCTGCCGAGGCCCGCGCCCTGCTCGGGGTGTCCGCCGACGCGACGCCTCAGGAGATCAACACCGCCTGGAAACGGCTGATGGGCCGCGCCCACCCGGACCAGGGCGGCACGGAAGGGCTGGCGTCCCGCCTCAACGCGGCGCGGGACCGGCTTTTGAAGGGCTGACGCTGCGGTCTCCCTCCCCCCGAAGTGGGGCGGGATGTCGGCGCGAAGCGACGACAGGGTGGGGAATTGCAAAGCCGGGCGGCATCGGTGCGGGACCGGCGTTCCCCACCCGGGCCCGGCTGCGCCTCGCCGTCCCTCCCCATGAAGGGGAGGGAGAACGACGTCAGCTCTTCGCCGCGGCCTTCTTCGCCGGAGCCTTCTTCTTCGCCGCGGGCTTCTTCGCCGCCGCCTTCGGAGCCGCCTTCTTCGCGGCCGGCGCCTTCTTGCCCTTGGCCGGAGCCGCCGCGGCGCGCGCCGCCAGCAGCGGCAGGGCCTGCTCCAGGGTCAGGTCCTCGGGCGTCGTGCCCTTGGGCAGGGTGGCGTTGATCTTGCCCGACTTCACATAGGGCCCGAACCGGCCCGCCATGACGTGGATCGGATCGCCCGTCTCGGGGTGGGCGCCGAGGTCCTTCAGCGGCGCCGTCGCCGCCCCGCGGCCCGCGAACTTGCCCGCCCGCTTCTCGGCCAGCAGCACCACGGCGCGGTTCAGGCCGATGTCGAACACCTCATCGATGTCGGCGACATTGGCGTAGGTGCCGGCGTGCAGCACGAACGGACCGTAGCGGCCGAGACCGGCCGAGATCGGCTTGCCGTCCTCCGGATGGATCCCGACCTCGCGCGGCAGGGCCAGCAGGCGCAGCGCCTGTTCCAGCGCCAGGGTCGCGGGCGACCAGCCCTTGGGCAGGGATGAGCGCTTCGGCTTCTCCTCGCCGGGAATCGTCGTTTCCACATAGGGGCCGAACCGCCCGATCTTCAGCGCCACCGGCGCGCCGGTGTCCGGATCGACGCCCAGGTCGCGGTCGCCGCCGTCCTCGACGCCGGTCGCGGCGCCGAAGCCGCGCGTGTAACGGCATTCCGGATAGTTGGAGCAGCCGATGAAGGACGACTTCATCTTGAAGCTGGCCTTGAGGTGCAGCCGGCCCTGTTTGCACAGGGGGCACAGCCGCGCATCCGTCCCGTCGCCCTTGTCGGGGAACAGGAAGGGGCCGATCGCCGTGTCCAGCTCGTCGATCACGCCCTGGCGCGCCGTGACGGCGTCCGTCGCCGGCTTCAGCTGGCTCCAGAAGTCGCGCAGCACGACCTTCCAGTCCAGGTCCCCGGCCGAGACCTCGTCGAGGCGGGTCTCCAGCGCGGCGGTGAAGTCGTACTGGACCCACTGGGTGAAGAACTGCTCGAGGAAGGCCGTGACCAGCCGCCCGTTGTCCTCGGGAATGAACCGGTTCTTGTCCATGCGGACGTATTCGCGGTCGCGCAGGGTGGTCAGGATCGAGGCGTAGGTCGACGGCCGGCCGATGCCCAGTTCTTCCAGCTTCTTGACCAGGGTCGCTTCCGAGAAGCGCGGCGGCGGTTCGGTGAAATGCTGGTCTGTGCGGATCGCCTCGACCCTGGCCACGGCGCCTTCCTTCAGCGCGGGCAGGCGGGTGGTGTCGTCCTCGTCGTCGACGCCGTCCTTGGGCTTGTCGTCGCGACCCTCCTCATAGACGGCGATGAAGCCGTCGAAGGCCACGACCTGGCCCGTGGCGCGCAGGCCGGTCTGGCCGTCCGGGGTCTCGACGTCGACCGTGGTCCGGTCCAGCCGGGCGGACTCCATCTGGCTGGCGACCATCCGCTTCCAGATCAGCTCATACAGCCGCGAAAGGTCGCCCTCGAGCCGCAGACTGTCGGGATGACGGGTCAGGTTGGTCGGCCGGATCGCTTCGTGCGCTTCCTGAGCATTCTTGACCTTGGTCTTGTAATATCTCGGGTGTTCCGGAACGTAGGCCGGTCCGAACCGGTCGGCGATGACCTCGCGCGCCTGGGCGATGCCCTCGGGGCTGACCGACAGGCCGTCGGTCCGCATATAGGTGATCAGGCCGCCCGTATCGTCGACGCCCTCATACAGTTTCTGCGCCGCCTGCATGGTCCGCTGGGCGGTGAAGCCCAGTTTGCGCGCGGCCTCCTGCTGCAGGGTCGAGGTGGTGAAGGGCGGCGACGGGCTGCGCTTGACCGGCTTCTTCTCGATCGACCTGATGGTGAAGCTGCCGGCCTTGATGGCGGCGCGCGCATCGTTGGCCATCGCCTCCGAGGTGATGTCCAGCCGCTGCACCCGCTTGCCGGCGTGTTTGACCAGCCGGGTCGTGAAGGGCGGGCTGTCGGCGGCCAGATCGGCTTCGACCGACCAGTATTCCTGGGCCCGGAACGCCTCGATCTCCATCTCGCGGTCGACGACGATGCGCAGGGCGACCGACTGGACCCGTCCGGCCGAGCGCGCGCCCGGCAGCTTGCGCCACAGCACGGGCGACAGGGTGAAGCCCACCAGATAGTCCAGCGCGCGGCGGGCCAGATAGGCCTCGACCAGCTCCATGTCGATCTGGCGCGGCGCGGCCATGGCTTCCAGCACGGCGGATTTGGTGATGGCGTTGAAGGTGACCCGTTC
>CAYNNT010000152.1:0-4125 GCA_964398675.1 uncultured Brevundimonas sp. | reverse complement strand
GGCTCCGTTGTGGTCGTTGTGATGAACCCACGGTCTGGAGACCTATATGACGACACCCAAGGAGGTCCCCCCAATGACCAAGCCCCTGAAAATCGACTTCGTCTCCGACGTCGTCTGCCCCTGGTGCGTGGTGGGGCTGGGCGGGCTGCAAACAGCCCTTGAGGCGCTGAAGGCCGAGGGGATCACGGCGGAGGTGCATTTCCAGCCGTTCGAACTGAACCCGCAGATGCCGCCCGAGGGCGAGAACATCGTCGAACACATCGGCCGCAAATACGGCTCGACCCCCGAACAGTCGGCGGCCAACCGGGCCATGATCACCCAGCGGGCGGCGGAAGCCTGGCCGGGGTTCGACATGCGAATGGGGCCGGACAGCCGCATCTGGAACACCTTCGACGCCCACCGGCTGCTGCACTGGGCGGGGACGGTCGGGCCGGCGGAACAGAGGGCGCTGAAGGCGGCGCTGTTCACGGCCCATTTCACCGACGGCAAGACGATGACGGACGCCGATGTCCTGGCCGATGCGGCGGCGGCGGCGGGCCTCGATCGGGCCAAGGCGGTCGAGGTGCTGGCCGACGACCTCCATGCGGCCGAGGTGCGGGCGGCGGAGGCGCTGTGGGTCTCGCGCGGGATCAACGGCGTGCCCGCCGTGGTGGTGGAGGGGAAGTGGCTGATCTCGGGCGGGCAGCCGGCCTCTGTCTTTGAAGAGGCCCTGCGGAAGATGGCGGCGGAGGTCTGACGCGGTCATCGGGCGGAAGAATCACCGTCCGTTGAGTCCACAGAGTCCGCCCCGGCGGCGGGGTCGTGCAGCATATGCCAGGCCGTTTCCTCCTGCGCGATCAGCCGGTCCAGATCGGCCTCCTCGGCGTCGAGCGCCAGACGGACGCGGCGCCAGCGCAAGGCCTCGGTCGCCTCGCCCCGCATCACCGCCCGCATCATCCGCCGCATGGCGATCCACGACAGCTGGCCCAGCTCGACCTTGTCGAGGTCGCCGCCGACCGTCTCTTCCAGCAGCCGCCCCTCGTCGTCGGGATCCAGCCGGTTGGGCGGCGTCCACGGCTGGTCCGCCCGCCGCCAGCCTTCGCGCGCCGCGCGGTTGCGCAAGGCCGTCATCCCGACCCCGTGCCGCCGACAGGCCTCCGCCGCCGGCAGGCCGCCGACATAGTCCTCCCGCACCCGCGCCCAGACCTCGTCCGGGGCGATGCGCGGGTTCGCGTGATTGAGGGGTGATCCATCCGCCATGGGGCGCCTCCCGTTGATCCGGGGCGAGAACCTGGCATGCGGGGACGTCAGAATCGGTCGCAGGGGGCGTGATCCCCTTTTGTCATCCCGGCCAGGCCGCGCAGCGGCGCCGAGCCGGGACGTTGCGTGCGCCCTCCATGCCCCCCGGACAGCCCGTCAGGGCTGAGCCGGGAGCCACGCGGCGCGACCCTGACCTGTCGCCCGGACAGGCGCGGCGCGCCTTCCGGGCGGGGGGTGGAGGAGGCTGTGCCGTCCCGTCCCGGATAGCCGCTGCGCGGCTTCCGGGATGACAAGGGGTGCGGGCGGGCGGTGGAGGCGCTGTGGGTCTCGCGCGGGATCAACGGCGTGCCCGCCGTGGTGGTGGAGGGGGAAGGGGCTGATCTCGGGCGGGCAGCCGGCGGGGGAGGGCTGAGGAGGTGTTGCAGGGGATGGCCAGCGAACTCTGATCCCTTGCTTTCGTCATCCTCCGGCGCGCGCAGCGAGACCGGGGGACCCAGCGGCGCGCGAAAGCGCGAACCTGTCGCGGATGCAGGCGGCCAATATCGGGGCTGAAAAGATCGCCTTCGGCGCCGCTGCGTCCCCCGGTCTGCGCCGCGAAGGCGCGGCTTGCCGGAGGATGACGAAAGCAAGGAAGGGGCGTTACGCCGCCTTGCCGCGCTTCGGTTCCGACAGGCCGTCGTCCGTGGCGGTGACCACGCGGCCTTTCCAGCCCGGAGGCGGGATGAAGCGGCCGGACTGTTCCTCGCGGGTGCCGTGCTTCGCGATCCAGGCGGCGTCGCGCAGGGCCTTCAGCGTGGTTTCGCGGTCGAAGATCGTGCTCATTTCGGTCCCCATTCTAGCAGTTCGGGCCCTTCGTCGCCACTCGCCCAGACCTCCCACGCGTCCACGAGCGGTTTGTAGACCGTCTCCAGATAGTCGAGGCTGAGCGGGAAGCGGCGGCGCAGGGTCGCCTCCGGTATGCCGTGGCCGCCGCGTTCGACGCGGCGGCGGACGCGGGCTCCGATCCCTCTCCCGGCGGGAGAGGGCTTGAGCCTCCGGGAGCGAAGCGACCGGCGAGGCGAAAGGGTGAGGGGCTAGGGGCGGCCGTCGGCGTGAGCCGTGTCTTCGATCGCGCGACGGCTTACGCCGACGGGACCAGCCGACCCACATCCGCCCCTGTGGGGCACCTTCTCCCAGTGGGAGAAGGATCGGTGATGGGGTCTCGCGCAGGATCAACGGCGTGCCGGCGGTGGTGGTGGAGGGGAAATGGCTGATCTCGGGTGGGCAGCCAGCGGCGGTGTTTGTGGAGGCGTTGCGGGGGATGGCGGGGGAGGGGTGAGCCTTCCCCCTAAGTTGCCCCCAGATGGCGATCCCGTCAGGGGGGCCTCACCTTCGCCGGGCTAATGCCGCTTATCGACGATCCCTAGATAGCGGGAAGAGGATGAGGGGCATCTACCTCACGGAACTGCTTGTAGAGTTCCTTGGCAATCTTGATGTTCGCATCAGTAGCCTTCTCAGGCTTCCTTGAAGAAACGACGGCCCAAGGCTCATCAAGCCCCTCGTCTTCAGCAACAAATGCTGCCGTAACCGCCAGTTCAAGCGCAACGGCGTTCGCCCCTGTTGCAAGTTCGATCAACTGAGCGCGGGCGGCGTTCTCATCGGCCCTTTTGCCAGTGCTGAAGATGGAGTAACTCCCACCCCAAGCGGCGCGGCGTGGGTCTTCTTTGATCAAGCCGAGCAAGACGGCCCTGTCTGCAGCAGTAGCAAGTTGCTCGCTGTAGGGGCCGTAGTGATGGTACGAAAATTTAAAACCAGAGCCCAATCCGGTCAGCTCAAGAAGCGCGGCAGTTTTCTGAAGTTTGGTGCGCCCGACCAACTCGCCAACGTGAGCGACGATAGAGGCAACATCCTTGGCTGTGGGGCTGCTCATTTGATCACTTCCTTCAGTATTGCTTGCACTTTTTTATCGCCTTCTTCGTCTCTTACATAAACGCGGTAGGCGCGGTATTCCCCCACGGCATCAACGACAGGCGAAACGTTCGCTAAGTCGTGAAGTTCATTGTCAGGACCCAACAGAAAGATTGATGAAAGCTTACCGCGATCATCGATAGTTTGCTTGTAGGCTGTCCGAAGAGCCTCGTCCTCGAGAACAGACGGAGGCGCGTCTGTGTTGAAATCGAGTATCCCGCGCTCCTTAATGAGCTCAGCTACTTCAGCGGTCGCAGCGAGGGCCTTAACACGCGCATCGGCCCGAGCATCACGGTTCGGATCGTCCGGCTTTTCAAACTTCGCCGACATAAGCTTAGAGACATCTATGCAGTGATAGCATTTCCTGTCCCGTATTCTGACCGCAAGCTCTGCAATGACGGGATCCGAAGCGTCAGCGAGCGAAGAGAGGCAGCCGTAGATAACGCTGTCATCGAGTCGCAAAAACGCCTCAACGCTGTCGGGGTCCCGAAGGTAAACCACGATAGGGTGATTCTCGGCGAGGCCGGTAGATTTAATGTCGCCGTCTATGACCCGCTTTGCGATTTGTCCCATTAGTGCGGAAAAAAGCTTCTCCATTCCGCGGGTGGTTTTGTGAAAATAGACGTTAATGTAGAGATAGAACAAGCTAAGCGCATAACCTTCTGCAGTTATGCGGGCCTTCTGATTAAGAACAAAAGTCTCGACGTTTTTGACTTGCTCGTCATCTACGCCAATGGGCACCTTTCTGACTTCAAGGTTGTTCTTTAGCCACGAGAAATCAATCGCGGACTGTTGGGTTCCGGTCATCAAGCGATCGCGTCGCATGTAGTCCAATCGATCGGCATCGAACTGGCTCGAAACGATCGACGCATAGATATCCGCGGGATATTTGCTCTGGATTATTCGGATAATTTCCTCTGAAAAATCCGCATCAAAGCC
>CAYNNT010000151.1:2948-4216 GCA_964398675.1 uncultured Brevundimonas sp. | reverse complement strand
GGGGCGCTGGATCCGACGCCCTCCCCACCGACGGGATGGGCAGGAGTCTGACACGTCTCCCGGCGCGGATGGTTCGTGACGCTGTAATTTTTGAAAGTTGCGCAGACTCAGGAGGTTGGCGGCGCGGAATATGCTGACAATCGGCGGATTGTGAGCAGCCGCTAACGCCCAACCCCGCTATCGTCATTCCGGCGAAGGCCGGAACCCAGCGGCGCCGAAGGCGAAATGTTGGAAGTAGCCGCACTCAAGACAGGTTCGCGCTCTCGCGCGCCGCTGGGTTCCGGGTCTTCGCTGCGCTTCGCCCGGAATGACGATAGCGGTGGGGTGACGTGCCGCTGGCAGCTTGCCTCGGCTCGGGAGAAGCGCATCATCCCACCATGAAATCACCCTCCTGGCTGCGCCTGCACTGGCCGCTGATCCTGCTCCTGTTGATCGCGGCGTCCAGCCTGTTGTGGCCCGTCGGCGGCGGCTGGCTGTCGCGGCTGGCCCTGGGCTGGGACGTCGGCGTCGGCCTGTTCCTCATTGAGAGCGTCTTCAAGCTCATGCGGGCCCGGTCGTCGGATGACATCCGGCAGCGGGCGGCGGCGCTCGATGAAGCCGGCGGCGCCGTGCTGCCTCTGGCCCTGTTGGCCGCCCTGGCCAGCATCGCCGTCGTGATCGGCGAAGCCGTCCGCGTCGCCGGAGACAGTCGGGAAACCGGGAGCGCGGCGATCCTGGCCCTCGCAACCGTGGCCCTGTCCTGGACCTTCGTCCACCTGATCTTCGCCTTCCACTACGCCCACGCCTTCTATGCGCCGGCGGGCAAGGACAAGGACCGCGGCGGGCTGGTCTTTCCCGGCGGCGAGGCGCCCGACTACTGGGACTTCCTGCATTTCTCGCTGATCATCGGCGTCGCCCAGCAGACGGCGGACATCCAGATCATGGACCGGACCCTGCGCCGCACGACGACGGTGCACAGCCTGACGGCCTTTCTGTTCAACACCGTGATCGTGGCCCTGACCGTCAATCTGGCGGTCGGCCTGCTCGGCGGCGGTTAACCTCTCCGCCTTGACTTGGCCCCATTGAGCGCCCATTTGCGCTGCGTCGCACAATTGCGATGCCCCGGTGCGCTCCAGCGCGTGTGGGTCTTCCGACTTTCGAAGACCTGACTGTAGCAGCGGCCGGCCCTCAAGATTCATTCGCTGCCCGGACACGCGGGGCGGCGCCCGATCCACCCCGAAGGCCTCACCCTGAGGCCCTGTCGGGACTGGCGGTGCGCGGCCCATGGC
>CAYNNT010000151.1:0-2938 GCA_964398675.1 uncultured Brevundimonas sp. | reverse complement strand
GGGCGGCGCCCGATCCACCCCGTCGCGGCTCCTTCCGGAGCCAAATCGGGACTGGCGGTGCGCGGCCTTTTCGGCGTTGAGCCATGGCTGTTGCGCGTCGCCGCATACGCGAAAGACATCCGCTCCATGAGCAAGACATTCGACACCTTCGGCCTGAACCCTGCCCTGCTGCAGGCCCTGGCCTCCGAAGGCTACACCACCCCCACCCCGATCCAGGCCCAGGCCATCCCTGACGTCATGGCCGGCAAGGACCTGCTGGGCATCGCCCAGACCGGCACCGGCAAGACCGCGGCCTTCGCCCTGCCGATCCTGCACCGTCTGGCCGCCAACCGCGTCGCGCCCAAGCCGCGCACCGCGCGCGTCCTCATCCTGTCGCCGACCCGCGAACTGGCCAGCCAGATCGCCGAGAGCTTCAAGACCTACGGCCGCCACCTCGGCTTCAAGGTCGCGGTTGTGTTCGGCGGCGTGAAATACGGCCCGCAGGAACGGGCCATCCAGGCCGGCCTCGACGTGCTGGTCGCCACCCCCGGCCGCCTGCTGGACCATATGCAGCAGAAGACGCTGGACCTGTCCTGCACGGAGATCTTCGTCCTCGACGAGGCCGACCAGATGCTGGACCTCGGCTTCGTCAAGCCGATCCGCCAGATCGTCAGCCGCATCCCGGCCATGCGCCAGAACCTGTTCTTCTCGGCCACCATGCCGACCGAGATCGGCAAGCTGGCCGGCGAACTGCTCAAGGATCCGGTCAAGGTGTCGGTGACGCCCCAGGCCACCACGGTCCAGCGCATCAGCCAGTCGATCATCCACATCGAACAGGGCCGCAAGCGCGCCCTGCTGACCGAGATGTTCGCCGATCCGCACTACACGCGCTGCCTGGTCTTCACCAAGACCAAGCACGGCGCCGACAAGGTCGCGGCCTATCTGGAAGCCGGCGGCGTTGAAGCCGGCGCCATCCACGGCAACAAGAGCCAGCCCCAGCGTGAACGCACCCTGGCCGCCTTCAAGGCCGGCAAGCTGCGCGTTCTGGTCGCCACCGACATCGCCGCCCGCGGCATCGACGTCGACGGCGTCTCGCACGTGCTGAATTTCGAGCTGCCCTATGTGCCGGAAGCCTATGTGCACCGCATCGGCCGTACGGCCCGCGCCGGCGCCGACGGCACGGCCATCAGCTTCGTGGCCGGCGACGAAATGAAACTGCTGCGCGACATCGAAAAGGTCACGCGCCAGAAGATCCCGTCGACCGACCGCCGCAACGACAAATCCCTGGCGCTACTCGACCAGTCGATCATGGCCTCGGGCGTCAAGTCCAAGGCGTCGATGCCCGACGACGGCCGCGGCGACCGTCAGCAGCAGCGCGGCCCGCGCAATCCGCGCCGCGACGGCGTCAAGCTGGAAGGCGGCGGGCAACCGCACCGCGTCCGCAAGGCCGGCCCGGGCCGCGACGCCCGCCCGATCCCGGAACGCGCCTTCGACCCGCTGGCCCGCGAGCGTCCGCGCACCAGCAACAACGACCCGCGCCACAACAGCGCCCCGGCCGCGGCCTCGGCCAAGCCCGACGGCGAGATCAAGCGCCGCCCCCGCCGTCGGAAGCCGTCCAACGGCGGCAAGGGGTATGCAGCGCAGGGGTAGGACCAACAGAGGTCGTCGCCCTTGGGCTTGACCCGAGGGGCAGACTGTCCACAACTCAGATTTGTGGACAGTCGACGCCCCCTCATCGCAACCTATATCGAGGCCAGCCGCCCGTTCGGCGTGATCTACATTGGCGCAACCAGCAATCTGTACCGCCGCGGTCGCGAACACCGCGAAGGCAAGATCGACGGCTTCACCAAACGGTACGGTTGCAACATGCTTGTCTGGTATCAGCCGTATGAGCTGGTCACCACGGCCATCCGTCGCGAGAAGGCGCTCAAGCGCTGGAAGCGGGCGTGGAAGATGCAGTTGATCGAGAACCGGAATCCGGACTGGGTTGATCTCTATCCATTCCTGTGCGGCGAAGCGCCCGAATCCCCGGATCAAGTCCGAGGATGACGACGGGGGTGTAGCTGCGTTTCTGGCGCGGCTGGAAGCGGGCCATATCCCCGACGAATGATCCGCCCTGCCGCCGAAGTCCCGGAACTCCCTGTCCGTCACCCTCGGGCTTGACCCGAGGGTCAGATGCAGAGGCCGGCGCGGTGAAGAAGGGCGCGCGCCCGCTGACACCGTGCGGCGGACGGTCCGATCCTCGGGTCGAGCCCGAGGATGACGGTGGTAAGGTATTGTCGTGTTCGCGGACGGGAGCAAAGGTCGGCTCCCGATCCATTGCGGACGGACTGAGCCTACTCGTAGACCTTGGCGGCGAGCAGCACCGAGGCCAGCAATCGCCACGGATTGTCCTCAGCGTTGCTGCCGGTGTTCCGCACATAGCCCTCGAAGTCGGACGAGAAGGCGGCCACCGCCTCTAGGTAGCGGTCCAGCTTGTCATTCTCCCACTCTCCGCGACGCTTTTTGTAGTTCTGCATCAAGAGTTGAGCGAATTTGCTGAAATCTTCTCTCGTCTCGATGGTGTCGACCCTTTGGGCAAGGCTTTCGCCATCGAACTCTGTAGGTTTTCCGCGACCGAACATTGCACCCCCACAACCCGAACTAGCTGCTGACGGTAGCCTTGGGGTCGGAAGGGCACAACGTCCGCATTCCCCTTTCCGCCGACCTCCGAACAGTCCGCTCCGGAGCATCGAGAACGAAAACGCCCGCCGGATCCCTCCGGCGGGCGCTTCAATGTCTCGATCGTCCGACCGATCAGGCGGCGGCGCTGACCGGGGCCGGGGCCGAGCTTTCCGACGGGTCGCGCAGCACATAGCCACGGCCCCAGACGGTCTCGATATAGTGTTTGCCGCCGGCGGCCGTCGCCAGCTTCTTGCGCAGCTTGCAGATGAAGACGTCGATGATCTTCAGTTCGGGC
>CAYNNT010000150.1:0-4237 GCA_964398675.1 uncultured Brevundimonas sp. | reverse complement strand
GCGCCGATGAACTCGGTCTACCGCTCGGCCCGCGCCTTCTCCAATGCGGCCGTGACCCTGACTCTCGCAGGGTCGGGCCATATTGCCGGCGTGGTCAATCCGCCCTCGGCGCACAAATACCAGCACTGGACCAACCCCGCCCTGCCCGCGACGCTCGGGGAGTGGCAGGCGAAAGCCGTCGAACATCCCGGCAGCTGGTGGGAACACTGGGCCGCCTGGCTGCATGAGAAGTCCGGCGACTGGATCGCCGCCCGCGACCCGAAGACCGGCCCGCTCAAGCCGATCGAACCGGCCCCCGGCTCCTATGTGAAAGTGAAGTCTTGAAGCGTCTCGAGCCGAACCTGCTGCTGGCCGTCACCACCGGCTTCGCCCTGGTTCTCGTCACCCTGACCGCCAGCGTCTATGGCGCGGGCGAGCCGCTGCGCAACCTGCTGCTGGCGGTGATCTGTTCGGGCGGCTTCGTCCTGCTCAACCCGATCCTGATGCGGACGATGAAGAGCCCGGACCGGCCGCCGCTGATCCATCCCGACAGCCGCGGCATGACCGCCCTGGCCGGGGTGTTCCCGATGGTGGTGGTCCTGTGCGCAGCCATCCCGGTCTTCCGGCCGGGCCCCGACTACGGCCTGTTGATCATCATCGCCGCCGTCTGGTTCGGCGTGACGGTCGAGTCCGCGCTCAAGGCCCGGGGCCGCCGCCTCTAGCCGGCCGGCATTTACACCCGCCCTCCCACTGCTAAGGCTGGGCGCATGAACCTGCTCCGCACGCTCGCCATCGTCGTCCTGTCCGGCGCCCTCGCCGCACCGGCCCTCGCCCAGCAACCCACGCCGGAGAACAACCCGGCCGGCGTGCTGTTCTGGTCGCCTGCCGATCGGGAACGCGCCTTCCGCCAGATGGAGACCATCTCGCCGCATGCGCCGGTCACGCGCGGCGCGACGCCGGTCCGCGCCCTGCCGCCGGGCGAGCCGATCATGCTCGACCCCTCGGCCTATATGGCGGCGGAGAATGTCGCGGGCGTACTGGTCATCCAGGACGGGCGCATCCGGCTGGAACGCTACGGCCTGGGCCTAGGCGAGCGGGACCACTGGGTCTCCTTCTCCATGACCAAGAGCCTGACCTCGACGCTGGTCGGCACGGCGCTGAAGAGCGGCGCGATCGGATCGCTGGAGGACCCAGTCACCCGCTATCTGCCGGCCCTCGCGGGCGGCGGCTATGACGGCGTCACCGTGCGCCAGTTGCTGACCATGACGTCCGGCGTGCGCTGGAACGAGGACTATTTCGACCCCAACTCCGACGTCGCCCGCTTCCTGCAGGAACCCGCCCGGCCCGGAGAGGACCCCGTCGTCGCCTATATGGGCCGGCTGCCCCGCGCGGCCGAACCCGGGACGCGCTGGAACTATTCGACCGGCGAGACCAACCTCGTCGGCGCCCTCGTCGCGGCCGCCGAGGGCCGTCCCCTGGCCGAACTGCTGTCCGAGCGAATCTGGTCCCGCGCGGGCATGGAGGCGGACGCCTTCTGGGCCCTGGATCAGGGCGGACGCGAGATGGGCGGCTGCTGCGTCTCCGCCACCCTGCGCGACTGGGGCCGCATCGGCCTGATGGCGCTGGAGAACGGTCAGCTGGGCGGCGAGCGCATCGTGCCGGACGACTGGTTCGCCCAGGCCGTCGTCAAACAGGCCGAGACCGGACAGCCGGGCGAGGGCTACGGCTTCCAGTGGTGGACCCAGGACGACGGCGTCTACGGCGCCTACGGGATTTTCGGCCAGGCCATCCGCGTCGATCCCGAACGCCGTCTGGTCATCGTCCTGCTGTCGTCCTGGCCCCGCGCCGTCGGCTGGAGCCAGAGGGCCGCCCGTGAAGCCTTCTTCCGCCAGGTGGCCGCGGCCGTCGACGCCGCCCCCCAACCCTGACGTCCCGGCGCTGAGCCGTCAGGCCGGGCGGAAGGTCAGGGCCACGCCGTTGTTGCAGTAGCGCTTCCCGGTCGGCCGCGGCCCGTCCATGAACAGATGCCCCTGGTGCCCCAGGCAACGGGCGCAGTGATATTCGGTGCGCGGGATGCCGATGGCGAAATCGGTCTTGGTGCCGATATTGGCGGCGATGACCTCATAGAAGCTGGGCCAGCCGGTGCCGCTGTCGAATTTCCACGACGAGCGGAACAGCGGCAGGTCGCAACCCCGGCAGACGAAGGTCCCGCTGCGATGTTCATCGTTCAGCGGACTGCTGCCCGGCCGCTCGGTCGCCTCATGGCGCAACACGTCATAGGACGCCCGCGGCAGCCGCTCACGCCACTGGGCGTCGGTGATCCGCCGGAACGGCGAGCTGGCGTACTGCCGCTCCGAGGCGGCGGCCTCCTTCGGCGTACAGGCGGAGACGGCGACAGCGCCGACGGTGGACAGAAGGGCGCGGCGGGAGAGCTGGGTCATGGGACTACATACGTTGGCAGGACGGCGGAGGTTTCAACAGGCGACACACACAAAACCCCGCTCATCCCGGCCAAAGCCGGGACCCAGTGCTTTGGGTGATGGACCGGCTCCGGTGATCTCCCGGCTGCTGACCGGAAACACCGGCGTCATGCTGGACAGAACTGGGTCCCGGCTTTGGCCGGGATGAGCGGGCTATTGGAGGCCCGTGTCTTCCGCCAGCCCCAGCATCAGATTCAGGTTCTGCACCGCCGCCCCTGACGCCCCCTTGCCGAGGTTGTCCAGCAGCGCGACCAGCCGCACCTGCTCCCCGGCCCGGTCCCCGAACACATGCAGCCGCATTTTGTTGGTGCCGTTCAGCCCCTCCGGATCGATCCCCGTCATGGCCTCGCTCGTCTCCAGCTCCGCCACCTCGACGAAACGGGAGCCGGCATAGGCCTCGGCCAGCGCCCCGTGCACCACCTCGACCGACGGCGACGACGGCAGGGCCGCCAGCTGCAGCGGAACCTCGACCAGCATCCCCTGCCGGTAGGCCGCCACCGCCGGCGCGAACAGCACCGGCCGCTCCAGCCCCGTATGCAGCGTCATCTCCGGCACATGTTTGTGCTTCAGCGACAGGCCATAGGCGCGGAAGGCCCCGGCGCCCCCGGCCTCGAACTCGGCGATCATCGCCTTGCCGCCGCCCGAGTATCCCGACACCGCATTGACCGTCACCGGCCAGCCCGCCGGAATGATCCCCGCGCTGACCAGCGGCCGGACCAGCCCGATGAAGCCCGTCGGATAGCAGCCCGGGTTCGACACCCGCGTCGCACCCGCGATCTTCTCCGCCTGCGTCATCCGACCCGGCGCATGGGCCATCTCGGCGAAACCATAGGTCCAGGCCGGATCGACCCGGTACGCCGTCGAGGCGTCGATCACCCGCACGCCGGGGTTCTCGATCATCGCCACGGCCTCCTTCGCGGCGTCATCGGGCAGGCACAGGATCACCGCATCGGCCGCGTTCAACGCCTCGCGCCGCGCCTCGACGTCGCGCCGGCGGTCGCCGAGGGCGATGATCTCGAGATCAGCCCGCGCCTCAAGCCGGCGCAGCACGTCCAGTCCGGTGGTGCCCGCTTCGCCGTCGATGAAAATCGTATGCATCATTCCAACTCCGTCCCCTCTCCTATTGGGAGAGGGCTTGAGCGCGCGAGAGCGAAGCGATCGCCCTTGCGCGAAAGGGTGTGGGTCGATCCTTTCCGTCGGCGTCAGCCGCCGCCCGGACCGGGCTACGGCTTACGCCGACTGCCGCAGCCGACCCTCATCCGGCGCTACGCGCCACCTTCTCCCATCGGGAGAAGGACAGGATTGTGGCCGCCCGCCGCTCGGGGATCTCCGGCCCTGTGGTCCCGGCCTCGTCGTCGATGAGGATGGTGTGGGTCATTCGTCGACTTCAACCTCTGTGAGCAGCGTTTCGACCGGAGATCCACAATCGGCGCAACGTCCTTCAAGGATGGAGCCTTCGCCATCCTCGAACTCCACCGGATCGGTCATACCCAGATCGGCCTGCTCGCAGACATTGCACCACGTGTTGGCAAGCAGGCTTTCGCGTTCGTGCTGATCGCGAGCCGCGAAATCCTTCTGGACCCGATCGGTCATTCGAACTCACTCCAAAAGAAAAAGGGCGCTCCGGTTTCCCGAAGCGCCCCAATCCAAACCGTATCGTGAAACGGCCTAGCGCTTCGAGAACTGGAAGGACTTGCGGGCCTTGGCGCGGCCGTACTTCTTGCGCTCGACGACGCGGCTGTCGCGGGTCAGGAAGCCGTGCGGCTTCAGGACCGGGC
>CAYNNT010000149.1:0-4320 GCA_964398675.1 uncultured Brevundimonas sp. | reverse complement strand
GGCCGGTGATGCTGTATTCGGCCGGCAAGGACTCCGCCGTCCTGCTCCATCTCGCGCGCAAGGCCTTCTTCCCGGCGCCCCCGCCATTCCCGCTGCTTCACGTCGATACGATGTGGAAATTCCGCGAGATGTACGCGTTCCGGGATCAGGCCGCGGCCGAGGCCGGCATGCGGCTGCTGGTTCACCGCAATCCGGAAGCCGAGGCGGACGGGATCAATCCGTTCGATCACGGGGCGAACGTCCATACCGACCTCTGGAAGACGCAGGGGCTGAAACAGGCCCTGGATGCGGGCCGGTACGACGCAGCCTTCGGCGGCGCGCGCCGTGACGAGGAGAAGAGCCGGGCCAAGGAGCGGATCGTCTCGGTCCGCACCGCCGCGCACGGCTGGGATCCCAAACGCCAGCGACCGGAGCTCTGGAGCCTCTATAATACCCGCCTCAACGACGGCGAATCCGTCCGGGTCTTCCCCCTGTCGAACTGGATCGAGCTGGATGTCTGGCGCTACATCCAACGCGAGAACATTGCGCTGCCCTCCCTCTATTTCGCGGCGGAGCGGCCGGTGATCGAGCGCGACGGCGCGCTGCTGATGCTCGACGATGACCGCATGCCGTTGAGAGCCGGCGAACAGGTGCAGATGCGGCGCGTGCGGTTCCGGACCCTCGGTTGCTGGCCTCTGACCGCGGCCGTCGACAGCGATGCCGACACGCTCGAGGCCGTTGTCCGGGAGGTCCGGGAGGCCTCCGTGTCCGAACGGCAGGGCAGGGCCATCGACCATGATCCGTCTGCCTCGATGGAGCGGAAGAAGCGCGAGGGCTATTTCTGATGGCGCCGCCGCCCGACACCGGACCGAAGGAAATCGTCCGCCTGATCACCTGCGGCTCGGTCGACGACGGCAAGTCGACCCTGATCGGCCGCCTGCTGTTCGACGCGGGCGCCATCCCGACCGACCAGATCGCCGCCCTGCCGGATCTCGAGGGCGCCCCCGACCTGTCCGTTCTCGTCGACGGCCTCGCCGCCGAGCGGGAGCAGGGCATCACCATCGACGTCGCCTATCGCTTCTTCGACATCGGCGAGCGCCGCTTCGTCCTGGCCGACACGCCGGGACATGAGCAATACACGCGCAATATGGTCACCGCCGCTTCGACTGCGGACCTCGCCATCGTGCTGGTCGACGCGCGCAAGGGCGTGCTGACCCAGACGCGGAGGCACAGCCGGCTGCTGGCGCTGCTCGGCGTCCGCCGGGTCGTGCTGGCCGTGAACAAGATGGATCTCGTCGAGGGCTCGAACGCGCGGTTCGGGAAAATCGTCGAAGACTATCGCGCGTTCGCTGAACAGATCGGCCTGACCGATGTGACCGCCATCCCGACCTGCGCGCGTACGGGAGGCAATGTCTCCACGGCGGACGACCTTATGCCCTGGTACGCCGGTCCGGACCTGATGACGCATTTGCGGACGGTGGGCCTGACAGAGGCGGCGCCCGGGCCGCTGCGCCTGACCGTGCAGGGCGTCAGCCGCCCGAATGCGAACTTCCGCGGATTTGCGGGCCGGATCGTTGCCGGATCGGCGCGCCCTGGCGACGCTGTCCGGGTCCTGCCTTCAGGCGTCAGCGCCACGATCGACCGCATCGTGGCCATGGACGGCGATCTTGAGGCGGCGGGGACGGGCCAGTCCGTGACCCTGACCCTGACCCCTGAGGTGGACGTCTCACGCGGAAATCTGATTGCCGCCGCCGGAGCGCCGCCCGAGATCGCGGACCAGTTCGAGGCGCATCTGGTCTGGATGTCCGAACGCCCGCTGCTGCCCGGCCGATCCTACTGGCTCAAGCTCGGCGCGGAGACGGTCGGGGCGCGGATCAGCGACCTGAGGCACAAGGTCAATGTCGACACCGGCGAGTTGCTGGCCGCACCGACCCTCGGCCTGAACGACATCGGCCTGTGCACCCTCGCGCTCGACGCCCCCGTCGCCTTCGAGCCCTATGCCGCAAACCGCGACCTCGGCGGCTTCATCCTGATCGACCGGATGACCAACGAGACCGCCGGCGCCGGCATGATCCGTTTCGCCCTGCGCCGGGCCTCCAACATCCATCCGCAGGCCCTGATCGTCAGCCGGACCGACCGCGCTGCGCTCAAACATCAGTCGCCGCTGGTGCTCTGGTTCACTGGCCTGTCCGGCGCCGGCAAGTCCACGATCGCCAACCGGGTCGAGCAGCGCCTGCTCGCCGAGGGCCTGCATTCGGTGTTGCTGGACGGCGACAATCTGCGCCACGGCCTGAACCGCGATCTCGGCTTCACGGACGCCGACCGCGTCGAGAACATCCGGCGGGTGGCCGAGGTGGCGCGATTGATGACGGACGCGGGCCTGGTCGTGCTCGTGTCCTTCATTTCGCCCTTCCGCGAGGAGCGGCGGATGGCGCGCGAGCGGATGGAGCCGGGCGAGTTCCTGGAGATCTTCATCGACGTCCCGCTGGCCGTCGCGGAGGCGCGGGACGTGAAGGGCCTCTACGCCAAGGCGCGGGCCGGACAGCTGAGCCACTTCACCGGCATCGACAGCCCCTATGAAGCGCCGGAAGCGCCAGAGCTGCGGATCGACGCGGCTGCCTGTTCCGTCGATGAGGCGGCGGAGCGGATCATTGCGCTCGTCCATGCGGCGCAGGCGGCGGGACGCACGGGCTGAGGCTTCAGGCGGCGTATTCCGTGACGGTCATCGTCGCATCCAGCGATACAGCCCGGGCCGGCGACCGCTGCTCGTCCGGGCGAAGGTCCTGGGCCCTCGACACGATCGCAAGCGGACCGGTCGTCAGCTTCGCCAACTGGACCACGGCGCTGTCAAACGTGAAGACATGCGCATAGTCGCCGTGCCCGCTGTGGCCCGAATGCTCGCCGTCCTCGCCGCCGCCGAAATGCACGAAGGTCGGCGAGACGCCCAGGTCCACCCGCCCCTTGTCGGCCACCACGCTGGTGGCGATGGCGCGGCCGGTGAGGTTTTCGGACCTTTCATAGGCGACGACGCCGGCGCCCTCGACCGTCACCCGGCCGGGCGCCTCGCGGAGCATGCGGACGATCTCTGCGGGCAGTTCCAGCCGGACGGAGCCGTCGGTCGCATCCGTGTGGACGCTCACCGAGACTTCGCTGGTCGATATCGGCGGGCCGCCCAGGGCGCCCGGCGGCAGGGCGAAGACCAGCGGCGCATAGAGGCTGTCATAGCGATAGCCCAGACCGCGGGTTGACGTGATGCGCGAGGCGACCCACCGGCCGGTCTGACGGCCGTCGGGACCCGTGAAGCCGGACATGGAGACGTCCTTCCATGGCCGGGGATAGGCCAGGTCGCCGTTCTTCTGGTGCCAGGTCGCCCAGACCCGGTCGACGTTGCAGTGATGAAGCCAGAACACCGGATCCAGCGCCGCCGTCCGGGTGCTGCCCATATAGCCGCCGACCAGCATGTGGATGATGTTGTGGCCATAGGCCTCGACCCGGCCCGCGGCGCGCTCGCGGCCGCAGAAGGCGTCGAAATTGTCGGCCGAAACGCGGGCCACGTCGCGACTCTGGGCGAACCGGGCTTTCTGGAAGTCGAGCGTCTCGGCCGCCGGATCGCGCTGGCGCTCATACAGGGGCGATGTCGGGTCCAGCACCCATGGCGGCAGGAACCGGTCCACCTGCCAGTCCCAGTAAGGCATGGCGAAGTTGGCGTGGCCGGTCACCTGGGCGATGATCCGCTCCATATGGGCGACCTGCAGCCGGTGCCAGGGCAGGAAGCGCCAGTTGCCGTGCTCGGCGCGCTGGGCGTGGAGGCGGTTCTGGGCCTCCCACGACAGGGCGTCCGAGCGCCGCTTCATCAGCTTGACGCCCTCGGCGAAGGCCAGGATGTCATCGTCGGCGGAGCTGAGGGACGAGGCCGCCTTGCGCACGCGCCGGGCGTCCTGGGCCCAGGCCTCGCCGGCCGCCAGGGCCGTCATCAGGCCGCCTGCGCCGGCCAGCGCGCCTCGTCGGTTCAGCAACATCGATCGGCCCCCGCCTCACATAGCCTCTTTACGCTTTCAGACGCCCGCCCGTCTGTCCATCTCCATCACCCGCAGGTTGATGACCTCAACGACCCGCCGAATCGCGGAACCGCCATTTCATCAGCAACACGCCGGAGGCCATGACCAGGGCGCAGGCGTTGGCGACGATGATCGGCCAGGCGCCGGTGAGAACGCCGTAGGTCGTCCACAACACGAAGCAGATCACCGTCAGCGAATAGGTTTTCAGCGACACCGATGACGCGTCGCGTTCCTTCCAGATCTTGATCATCTGAGGCGCGAAACTGGTGATCGAACAGAGGGC
>CAYNNT010000148.1:0-4528 GCA_964398675.1 uncultured Brevundimonas sp. | reverse complement strand
CGCCGCCGCTCTGGGGCTTCGAGGAACGCGAGAAGCTGATGGTGTTCTACGAGCGGGCCTCGGGCGCCCGCCTGCACGCCAACTATTTCCGGCCCGGCGGCGTCCACCAGGACCTGCCCATAGACCTGATCGACGACATCGGCCGCTGGTGCCGTGAGTTCCCGGCGGCGCTGAAGGACATCGAGTCCCTCGTCACCGAGAACCGCATCTTCAAACAGCGCAACGTCGACATCGGTGTGGTGTCGAAGCAGCAGGCGCTGGACTGGGGCTTCACCGGGGTGATGCTGCGGGGCTCGGACATCCCGTGGGACCTGCGCAAGTCGCAACCGTACGAATGCTACGCCGACCTCGAGTTCGACATCGCTGTCGGCAAGAACGGCGACTGCTGGGACCGCTATCTCTGCCGCATCGAGGAGATGAAGCAGTCGGTGCACATCATGGAGCAGTGCATCCACAAGCTCCGCAACTGCCCCGGCGAGCCGGTGATGGTCGAGGACAACAAGATCGTCCCGCCGCGCCGCGGTGAGATGAAGCGGTCGATGGAAGCCCTGATCCACCACTTCAAGCTCTACACCGAAGGCTTCCGCACGCCCGAGGGCGAGGTCTATGCCTCGGTCGAGGCGCCCAAGGGCGAGTTCGGCATCTATCTGGTCTCGGACGGCACCAACAAACCGTACCGCGTCAAGATCTCGGCCCCGGGCTTCCGCTCGCTGCAGGCCATGGACTGGATGAACCGCGGCCATATGCTGGCGGACGTCTCGGCCATTCTCGGCTCGCTCGACATCGTGTTCGGCGAGGTCGACCGGTGAGCGACAAGCCCCTGAGCGACGCCGTCCGGCAGGGCTGGTCGGTGGCCGGCTACACGGTGACGGACAGCGGCGGGGATGTGTGGAAGCACAACTTCCTGCTCAGCCGTCAAGGCCAGCACAAGGTGCTGACCGTGCGAAAGAAAATGATGGGCGAAGGGATCGTCGCCTCGGAGTTGGAAGTCTGATGAGCGTTCGTCGTCTCGCCAAGGTACAGCCGGCCTCGTTCGCCTTCTCGAAGGCGACGAAGGCGAAGTGCGACTGGTGGATCGCCAAATATCCGGACGACCGCCGCCAGTCGGCGGTGATCCCGATCCTGTGGCTGGTGCAGAAGCAGGAGGGCTGGGTCTCCGAGCCGGCCATCCGCGCCATCGCCGAACTGCTGGGCATGCCCTGGATCCGGGTGCTGGAGGTCGCGACCTTCTACACCATGTTCATGCTCGAGCCGGTCGGCTCGGTCGCCCTGATCCAGGTCTGCGGCACGACGCCCTGCATGCTGCGCGGTGCGGGCGAGCTGATGGACGTCTGCAAGAAGAAGATCGGCCCCAAGGACGTGCTGAGCGCCGACGGCCGTTTCACCTGGCAGGAAGTCGAATGCCTGGGCGCCTGCGCCAATGCGCCGATGGCCCAGATCAACGACTATTATTTCGAGGACCTGACCGCCGAGACGATGGCGAAGGTCATCGATGACTTCGCCGCCGGCAAGAAGCCCAAGCCGGGCAGCCGCGTCGGCCGCACCAGCTCGGAGCCGGAAGGCGGGGCCCTGACCCTGACCGATCCGAAACTCTATGACGGCTCGGCGGGCAAGAAGATCAGGAAGCTGCCGAACTCTGATCCGGTGACGGCATGACGCGTCCCGATCTGTCAGACGAGGCCAGGATCGCCGAATACCGCGCCGAACTGCGCGCGGTCGGACGCAACCAGCGCCTGGCCGGCTTCGCCCTCGTTGTCGGCGGAGCCATCGCCGTCTGGGCCGCCGGTTATGCCGGCGCCGCCGGACCGATGGTCCAGTGGGGCGGCTATGCCGCCCTGGCCTTCGGCTGGGCCCTGATGCTGGCCGCCATCTTCCTGCGCACCCGCTATCACCGCCAACGCATGCGGGAGACGAACTGAACCATGGTCGGCATCCTCGAAGACAAGGACCGCATCTTCACCAACCTGTACGGCTTCCATGACTGGACGCTGGAGGGGGCGAAGTCGCGCGGCGCGTGGAACGCGACCAGGGACATGCTCGATCTCGGGCGTGACTGGATCATCACCAACGTCAAGAACTCGGGCCTGCGTGGACGCGGCGGCGCCGGTTTCGGCACGGGCCTGAAATGGTCCTTCATGCCGAAAGAGGTGAAGGACCGGCCGCACTATCTGGTCGTCAACGCCGACGAATCCGAACCCGGGACCTGCAAGGACCGGGAGATCATGCGCCACGATCCGCAGCTGCTGATCGAAGGCTGCCTGATCGCCAGCTTCGCCATGCAGGCACACGCCTGCTACATCTATCTGCGCGGCGAATATGTGCTGGAACGCGAGCGCATGGAGGCGGCGGTCAAGCAGGCCTATGAGGCGAAGCTGATCGGCAAGAACAACGTCCACGGCTGGGATTTCGACGTCTACATCCACCATGGCGCCGGCGCCTATATCTGCGGCGAGGAGACGGCCCTGCTGGAGTCGCTGGAGGGCAAGAAGGGCCAGCCGCGACTGAAGCCGCCGTTCCCGGCGGGCGCGGGCCTGTACGGCTGCCCGACCACGGTGAACAACGTCGAGTCGATCGCGGTGGTGGGCACCATCCTGCGCCGCGGGGCGGAGTGGTTCGCGGGCTTCGGCCGGCCGAACAACACCGGCACCAAGATCATGTCGATCAGCGGCCATGTGAACCGGCCGTGCAATGTCGAAGAGGCGATGTCGATCCCGCTGCGTCAGCTGCTGGAAGACCATTGCGGCGGCGTGCGCGGCGGCTGGGACAATCTCAAGGCCATCATCCCCGGCGGCTCCTCGGTGCCCCTGATCACGCGCGAAATGTCCGAAGTCGCGCTGATGGATTTCGACTCCTTGCGCGAAATGCGCTCCGGCCTCGGCACGGCGGCGGTGATCGTCATGGACCAGTCGACCGACCTGGTCCGCGCCATCGCCCGCATCAGCTATTTCTACAAGCATGAGAGCTGCGGCCAGTGCACGCCGTGCCGCGAGGGCACGGGCTGGATGTGGCGGGTGCTGGAGCGGATGGCCATCGGTGAAGCCGACCCGTCCGAGATCGACCTGCTGCTGGAAGTCTCGACCCAGATCGAGGGTCACACCATCTGCGCCCTCGGCGACGCCGCCGCCTGGCCGGTGCAGGGCCTGATCCGGCATTTCCGTCACGAGATCGAGGAGCGCATCTCCTCCTACCGTAGCCGCCGCGCGAATTTCGCCGGCCATGCGATCGCGGCGGAGTAGGGATGCGCGCAGCCGCCGCCATCGTCGTGACCGCTCTGACCCTCGCCGCCTGCGGCGAGCGGGCGGAGACGGCTGCGCCGACGCCGGTGGAAACCGTGTCGGCGACCAACCCCGCCTCGGACGCCGAGGCCGCCGTGCCGGTCGTGCTGACGGCCGAACAGTTGCGCTCGGTCTGTCAGGCAGGTCTGGCGGCGATCCACGGGCAGGGCGTTTCGGCCATCCAGATCGATGGACTGGAAGGCCGGATCGTCAACGCCTCCTGGCGGGCTCCGGTTGACGGCGGCCGTCGTCGGGCCCAGTGCCGGGTCGATGGCGATCTGGTGACCTGGAGGCCGGTCGATGCGACCGGTCCGGATCAGAACCGCTGGATGAACCAGACCGGCGATCCGGTGACCCGGTTCATGCTGGACGGCGAGACTGTGACGATCAACCAGACCCTGCCGGACGGCGGCGTGGTCGCAGACGATCAGGGGCAGGGCTGATGCGCGGCAAGGTTCTGACCTACGACGACTACACCGGCTCCGGCCTGATCAGCGGCGACGACGGCGTGCGCTACACCTTCACGCGCGGCGGCCTGATGGGCGGCGCCCGCGAGGCCTTCGCCGGCCAGCAGGTCGATTTCGAGATCGCCGACGGCGTGGCGAACAACATCTACATCACCAGCGGCGCGCCGCTGAACCTGTCAGGCGACAGGAACAAGATCGTCGCGGCCCTGCTGGCCTTCTTCCTCGGCTGGCTCGGCATCCACAAATTCTATCTCGGCAAGACGACTGCCGGGGTGCTGATGCTGCTGGGAGGGACGATCGGCTGGATCACCTTCGGCATCATTCCCTTCATTGTGGGCGTCATCGCCTTCATCGAATTCATCATCTACCTGGTCAAACCGGACGCCGAATTCCACCGCGACTATGTCGTGGGGAACAGGTCCTGGTTCTGATCCGGTTCGCTTAGAGAAACGCAGCGAATGCCCATCGCGAAAGTCAACGGCGTAGAGGTCGAGTTCGAGCCCGGGATGACCGTGCTCCAGGTCGCCGAACGCGCCGGACAGGAGATCCCGCGCTTCTGCTATCATGAGCGGCTGTCGATCGCCGGCAACTGCCGCATGTGCCTGGTCGAGGTGAAGCCCGGACCGCCGAAGCCGCAGGCGTCCTGCGCCCTCCCGGCCGCCGAGGGCCAAGAGATCTTCACCGACACGCCGATGGTGAAGAAGGCCCGCGAAGGGGTGATGGAGTTCCTCCTCATCAACCACCCGCTGGACTGCCCGATCTGCGACCAGGGCGGCGAGTGCGACC
>CAYNNT010000147.1:0-4782 GCA_964398675.1 uncultured Brevundimonas sp. | reverse complement strand
AATAGATGCGGCAGAAGGTCAGCGAACCCACGAAGGGGTCGTCCATGATCTTGAACGCCAGAACCGACAGGGGTTCGTCGTCCGAGGCGCGACGCACGATCGGCTCTTCCGTCTTGAAGTCGATGCCCGGGGTCGGCGGGATGTCCAGCGGCGACGGCAGATAGTCGACGACGGCGTCCAGCAGCGTCTGCACGCCCTTGTTCTTGAAGGCCGAGCCGCACAGGATCGGATAGAAGGCGCCGGTCAGCACGGCCTTGCGGATGCATTTCTTCAGCACTTCCAGCGAGGGCTCGGTGCCGTCCAGATAGGCTTCCATCGCCTCGTCATCGAGTTCGACGGCGTTGTCGATCAGGTACTGGCGAGCGGCGACGGCCTTCTCCATCAGGTCGTCCGGGATCGGGCCGACGGTGAAGTTGGCGCCCAGGGCGTCGTTGTCCCAGACCACCGAGTTCATGGCGACGACGTCGACCAGACCCGACAGGGTGTTTTCCGAACCGATCGGGAACTGGATCGGCACGGCCTTGGCGCCCAGACGGTCGCGGATCGACTCGACCGACTTGTCGAAGTCGGCGCCGATCTTGTCCATCTTGTTGACGAACACGATGCGCGGCACGCGGTACTTGTCGGCCTGGCGCCAGACGGTTTCGGTCTGCGGCTCGACGCCGGCGTTGCCGTCCAGCACCGTCACGGCGCCGTCGAGCACGCGCAGCGAACGCTCGACTTCAATGGTGAAGTCCACGTGGCCGGGGGTGTCGATGATGTTGAGGCGCTTCTCTTTCCAGAAGGCGGTCGTCGCGGCGGACGTGATGGTGATGCCGCGTTCCTGCTCCTGGTCCATCCAGTCCATGGTCGCGGCGCCGTCGTGGACTTCGCCGATCTTATGGTTCTTGCCGGTGTAGTACAGGATCCGCTCGGTCGTCGTCGTCTTGCCCGCATCGATGTGGGCCATGATGCCGAAGTTGCGGTAGTCCTCGATCTTGTTGAGACGGGCCATGAAAACGTGCCTTGAAGTGAGTTCAGGACGCGTTTGGCGCCCTCGGGGAGATGTCGATCTGTGCGGATAAGCGGGCGCGGGCGATTTAGCTCAAACCGCCCGCGCCGGATAGTCTCAAGATAGGCGCCGAACAGGGCGCCTTGAAGGCGTTACCAGCGGTAGTGGCTGAAGGCGCGGTTGGCCTCGGCCATCTTGTGGGTGTCTTCGCGCTTCTTGACCGCGGTGCCGCGGTTGTTCGAGGCGTCCAGCAGCTCGGCGGCCAGCTTTTCCGTCATGGTGTTCTCACCACGCTTGCGCGCGGCGTTGACCAGCCAGCGGATGGCCAGGGCGCGGCGGCGATCGGGGCGAACCTCGACCGGCACCTGGTAGGTGGCGCCGCCGACGCGACGCGACCGGACTTCAACGGCCGGAGCCACGTTGTCGAGCGCAGCGTGGAACGTAGCGACAGGCTCCTGTTCCTTCTTCTTGTCGGCCAGGATCTCGAACGCGCCATAGACGATGTTCTCGGCGACGGCCTTTTTGCCCTCGTACATGACGTAGTTCATGAACTTGGTGACGATCAGATCCTTGTATTTGGGATCCGGCAGAACTTCGCGCTTCTGTGCGCGGTGACGACGGGACATGGGCTTGGCCTTCTAAAGCGGTGTCGGACGGCTGGTGTGAACCAGCAAATGGAATGAGCGGGTCGCTTACTTCGGACGCTTGGCGCCGTAGTGCGAACGGCGCTGCTTGCGGTCCTTGACGCCTTGCGTGTCGAGCACGCCGCGCAGGATGTGGTAGCGAACGCCGGGAAGGTCTTTCACGCGGCCGCCGCGGATCAGGACCACCGAGTGCTCCTGCAGATTGTGGCCCTCGCCGGGGATGTAGCACACGGCTTCGATGCCGGTGGTCAGACGCACCTTGGCGACCTTACGAAGGGCCGAGTTCGGCTTCTTCGGGGTCGTCGTATAGACGCGGGTGCAGACGCCGCGGCGCTGCGGGCAGCCCTTCAGGGCCGGGACCTTGTTACGGACCGGCTTGGGTTGGCGCGGCTTGCGGATCAGCTGGTTGATAGTCGGCATTCGAAACTCGTCTCTTTCAATCGATGGAGGCGTGTGCCTTTCGGCCGGAGCGCCTCATGAGCCTTCTTTTCGGACGACGCCGATGCGCCGCCCCGGGTTTGATCTCGAGCCGGCAGCGCGACGTCCAAACGAAAAAACCGGAACGCGCGCTTCGGGCGTTCCGGCGGGCACAGCCCGTCCGCTCAATTGTCACGATCCCGGAACCCGGCGAACCGGGAACCTCGAAAGTGGGCGGCTTCTACGCGCGGGGGGGCTGAAGGTCAAGGGCGGCGGCGCCGAAGCGCGGCCCTCGCCGTCCTGTCGCCTCAGGCCCCAATACCGCCACGCTCGCCCCGTCCTGTGCGCGCATGGCGGGTGGACAGCGATTCAGGGGGCCGGCGTGGGTATGGCCCCAACGCGCAGAGCGGTGGCGCAAGCCCGTGATCGTCGCCGTGTCCGTGCTGGGCCATGTCGCGATCTTCTCCTACCTCGGCCTGCGCTCGATGGGCCTGACCCTCCCGGACCTGCTCGACCGCGACCCGGTCATCTATGTCCAGATGGAGCCCCGCCCGCTGCTGCCCGGCGAGGTGGCGCGGGTGCGGCCGCCGCCGGAGCGGGCGCGGGACGTCGCCGCCCCCGCCCTGCCCGGCTCGCCGACCGCCGACCGCGACCTGCCGTTCCGCGATCCGACCGAGGACGAGGACGCCCCTGCCCCGCCGGCGCCCCGCCTCGGCGCCGCGCCTCCGGGCGCCCCGGCCCCGCCGCCCGGCGTGGAGGGCTGGTCCGTACGGCCCGAGACCATGGGCGACCGGGTCGGCCGAGGCCTGCGCACCCGCGGCCCGGGCTGCAGCTCGCCCGCCCTGCTCAGCGCCGCGGAGCGCGCCATCTGTGACGACCGCTTCGGCCAGCGCGCCGCCGCCGCCGCCCCCATCGCGGGCACGGGCAATCCGGAACGCGACGCCCGCTTCGCCCGGGAAGGCGCCCAGCGGCTGGCCGACTACGACCGACGCCGCCTCCCCCTGTCCGGCCGTCCGGGCGTGATCCTGCCCGACGATTGCGGGGGCTCCAACGCGTCCAACCTCGGCTTCGACTGCGCGGGCGCGCATCTGCGGCCGGAGTTCCGCCAGGACCGTGAGGCCACCCTCAACCAGGGCCTCGGCGCCGACCGCCGCGACCCGACGGCGCCGCGCCTGCCGCGCGCCGGCCAGTCGGGCGATTGAGCCGCGACCGACAAAGGGCGGCCCCGCTCCAGTCTCGGCATCGGCGTCGCCCGGGCCCGTCTTGACCCGTCCTTCAGCCCCGCCCCGACCCGGAGCATCCGCATCGACCGGCGCGATGGGCCGGGGTGGTCAGCCCGCGGTCCAGCCGCCGTCGACCATGACCGAACTGCCCGTCATCAGGGTGGAGGCGTCGGACGCCAGCAACAGAAGCGCGCCCGTCAGCTCATCCATCCGCCCCAGCCGCCCCAGTTTGATCCGGCTCAGCACGAAGTCGCGCGTGCCCGGCGTGTCGAGGATCGGCCGGGTCATGGCCGTGTCGATGAAGGTCGGGCAGATGGTGTTCACCCGCACCCCGTGCGGCGCCAGGTCAATCGCCATGCTGCGCGTCAGGCCCTCCAGACCCCATTTCGAGGCGCTGTACAGCGACCGGCCCGCGCCGCCCATATGGCCCATCTGCGATGAGACATTGATGATCGAGCCGGGCCGTCCGGCCTCCAGCAGCCCCTTCGTCACCGCCTGGGCCACAAACAGGGCCGACTTCAGATTGAGGTTCAGGACGGCGTCATAGTCGTCTTCCGTCACCTCGGTGATCGAGCGGATGCGGTTCACCCCGGCATTGTTCAGCAGGATGTCGAATGGCCCCCGCGCCGCGATCTCGCGCTGCACGGCGGCGATGTCGGTCACGTCCAGCACGAAGGCGTCGGCCTCGAACCCCGCCTCGCGGATCGCGCGCACCCGGTCGTCCAGATCGCCGGCCGTACGGCCGCACAGGGTCACCGCGGCCCCCGCCTGGGCGAAGACCTCCGCCCCGGCCGCGCCGATGCCCCGGCCGCCGCCCGTGACGAGGGCGCGCTTGCCGTCGAGGCGGAAGGACGGAAGGGGCGTCAGGGTCATGGCGGGTCTCCGAGCGGACACCCAGCTTCGGCAGGAAACCGCTAAAAGAAAAGGGCGGCCCGGCGCTCAGGCAGCGAGGCCCCGCGGGCCGAGCGTTAGCGCCCCAAGAAAAAGGGCGGCCCCGTTTCCGGAGCCGCCCTCTTCATCTCAGTCCGCGACCGAAGATCAGCTCTCGCTGTTCTCCAGCTCCAGCGCCAGATCGGCGGGAAGCGGCTCGATGGCGGCTTCACGGGTCGACGTCAGTTCAGCGTCACGCTCGTTGGCGATCTTCTGCAGGGCGCGGAGGTAGGCGCCCGTGCCCGCCGGGATCAGGCGGCCGACGATGACGTTCTCCTTCAGGCCTTCCAGCGTATCGACCTTGCCGTTGACCGAGGCGTCGGTGAGGACGCGGGTGGTCTCCTGGAAGGACGCCGCCGAGATGAAGCTGCGGGTCTGCAGCGACGCCTTGGTGATGCCCAGCAGGACCGGCTGGGTGGTGGCGATACGGCCGCCACGCTTCTCGACCTTGGCGTTTTCGAGCACGGCTTCAGCCACTTCGACCGTGTCGCCACGGATCAGGGTGGTTTCGCCCGAATCGAGGATCTCGACCTTCTGCAGCATCTGGCGAACGATCACCTCGATGTGCTTGTCGTTG
>CAYNNT010000146.1:0-4851 GCA_964398675.1 uncultured Brevundimonas sp. | reverse complement strand
CGGATGGCGCGTGGAAAACGGCTGCGCGGGGCGGTCTGCTTCGTCGAAACGGTAAAAACTATCAAAGCACCGGGCGAGGCCCGGCCGCCCCGCGCCCTCCCCGAACTCGCCGGCAGCAGCCGGAGAGGGCTTCAGCCTGCGCGAAGCGCGAGGCCGCGTCGGGTCGGGAGGTCCCGAAGGGCCGACGACCGCGGCCCAAAAAGACGTTCTTTGAAAATCAGGAAAACGCCACGAAGATCAGGGCCACGACGGTGATGTCGATGGTGCGGGCGAGGATCGTGAGCATGGCGGCGGTCCCGAACGAGGCTTGAGAGCCTGACGTTCAGCAAGGACCGTGCCGCAGCCTCAGATGTCGGTGTCTTTCGCCTTGCCCGGCTGCGGGCGGCGCTCGGCGGCCCCCGAATGTTCGGCTCCGAGGTAGGCCGAGCGGGCGGCGTCCAGCACCGGCGGGCCACCCTTCAGACCGCGGCGCTGGCCGGTCTGTCCGATCATCTGGGCGGCGAAGACGGCCGCGCCGGCGTCGGCGGGCGGGGTCGGGGCAGGTCTTGCCGGGGACTCGGCAGGCTCGACCGGAAAGTCCACCGGGACGAGAGCGCGTGAGGCGGAGGCGGCCCGGCGTTCGGCGGCGCGCCGGTCATCCGAGCGG
Source organism: uncultured Brevundimonas sp. (assembly GCA_964398675.1). GTDB lineage: Bacteria > Pseudomonadota > Alphaproteobacteria > Caulobacterales > Caulobacteraceae > Brevundimonas. The sequence continues at coordinate 4,205 of CAYNNT010000146.1, read as the reverse complement.
CGATCCGCGCGGCGCTGGACGGGACCGACGGGGCGAACCTCGTCGGCCATGTCAGCCGCCCTTCGACAGCTTGTCGAGCTGGCTGCGCATCTCATCCATCTGGCGACGCATCTCCGCCAGGGGGTCGGCGGCCGGCGCGGGTTTGGGCTCCGGCGCGGCGCCGGGGGTCTGACCCGGAGTGAGGGCGTTGAACCCGGGCCACATCTTCATCGCGTCGGTGAACAGGGCCATGTTGCGCTTGACGGCCTCGTCGAGGATGCCGGCGCCGGGCGCCGCCCCGAAGGCCTTGGAGAACTGGCCGCGCATCTGCTCCTGCTGCCGGCTGAAGCTGTCGAGCGACATCTCCAGATAGCTGGGCAGGACCCCCTGCATCTGGCCGCCGTAGAAGCCGATGAGCTGTCGCAGGAACTGGACGGGAAGCAGCGCCTCGCCCCGGCTTTCCTCGTCAAAGATGATCTGGGTCAGGATCTGGCGGGTCAGGTCGTCATTGGTCTTGGCGTCGAAGACCACGAACTCGGTGCCTTCGCGGACCATCTTGGCCAGGTCCTCGAGCGTCACATAGGCGCTGGTGGCCGTGTTGTAGAGCCGCCGGTTGGCGTATTTCTTGATGACGACGGTCTCGCCGGTTCCGGCCTTCTTGTCCGCCACGCCAAACCCCTGAGCTGTTGCAACGCCGCACTATCCCGCAGTGCGAAGCCGCATGCAAATCAGCCCATCGCGGCAGGGGCGAGAACGACGCCCACAAGCACGGCGGCCCAGTGGACGGTGGCGCCGGTGACGACGAAGCCGTGCCAGATCGCGCGGCGGAATTTCACCGTCGGGCTGATGAAGACGAAGACGCCCGCGGTATAGATCAGGCCGCCCAGCACCAGCAGGCCCAGGGCGATCGGATGGACCGTGTCGATCATCGGCTTGAGCGCCAGCACGGCCAGCCAGCCGAAGCCGATATAGACCGCGCTCCAGAAGGCGTCGGAGATGCGCGGCGCGACCAGTTTGACGGCCACCCCGGCCAGGGCCACGGACCAGACCAGCAGGGTGAAGCCGATGGCCCAGGCCCCCTCGAACCGCTGGGTCGTGAAGGGCGTATAGCTGCCGGCGATCATCAGGAAGATCGCCGCCTCGTCCATGCGGCGCAGGATCGGGCGCGCGGCGCAGGGGCGGGTCTGGTTGTAGACGGTCGAGACCGCCAGCATGGCGATCAGACACAGGGCGTAGGCGGCGGTGGCCATCACCGCCCCCACCCCGGCGTAGATGGCGGCCAGCACGGCCAGCACGATCCCGCCAACGGCGGCCAGGGTCAGGCCGACCACGTGCACGATCAGGTCGGCGGTCTTTTCCGCCGGCGTGCGGTAGTGCTCGGCCATGTCCAGCTCGTCCGGGACACAGACCTGTACGAAGACGTTCTTCAATCTCTTGAGCATGGCCCCATCAAGCCTTTCTCGCTCTTGTTTGTTCCCGCCAACCTAGGGGCGGCAGGTGACCATTCGCTGAACGGCGCGGTCATGGGTGACGAAGACGGCGGGATGCGGCAGAAACGGCACGATTAGTTTCACGCGGCCTAATGCCCGGGAAGGGCGTAGAGGTTTCGTTTTCCATGGCCCGGACGCTCCCCCGTCCCGGCCGGTACAAGGGGTCACACCATGTCCATCGAGGTCGTCATCGTCTCCGCCGCGCGCACGCCGGTAGGGTCCTTCCTCGGCGGCCTGTCGAGCCTGCCGGCGTCGAAGCTGGGCGAGGTCGCCATCCAGGCGGCGCTGGAGCGGGCGGGGGTCAGGCCGGAAGAGGTCGACGAGGTCATCCTCGGCCATGTGCTGCAGGCGGCGGCGGGTCAGGGGCCGGCGCGGCAGGCGGCCATGGGGGCGGGCATTCCCAAGGAGGCCCCGGCCTGGAGCCTGAACCAGATCTGCGGCTCGGGCCTGCGCGCCGTTGCCATCGGGGCCCAGCAGATCGCCCTGGGCGACGCCCGCATCGTCGTGGCCGGCGGCCAGGAGAGCATGAGCCAGGCGCCGCACGCCCAGGCCCTGCGCACCGGCCAGAAGATGGGCGACATCAAGCTGATCGACACCATGATCAGCGACGGCCTGTGGGACGCCTTCAACGGCTACCACATGGGCCAGACGGCCGAGAACGTGGCCGACGCCTTCCACATCAGCCGGGCCGATCAGGACGCCTTCGCCGTGGCCAGCCAGAACAAGGCCGAGGCGGCGCAGAAGGCGGGGCGGTTCGATGACGAGATTGCGCCGGTCACGATCAAGGGCCGCAAGGGGGATGTCGTCGTCGACAAGGACGAGTTCATCCGCCACGGCGCCACGCTGGAGGCCATGCAGGGGCTCAAACCCGCCTTTACGAAGGAGGGCTCGGTGACGGCGGCCAACGCCTCGGGCCTCAACGACGGGGCGGCGGCGCTGGTGCTGATGAGCGCGGCGGAGGCGAAGGCCCGGGGGCTGGAGCCGCTGGCGCGGATCGTGTCCTCGGCGACGGCCGGGGTCGATCCGGCGGTCATGGGCACGGGGCCGATCCCGGCGTCGCGGAAGGCGCTGGAGAAGGCCGGCTGGACCGTGGCCGATCTGGACCTGGTCGAGTCCAACGAGGCCTTCGCGGCCCAGAGCCTGTGCGTCCTGCGCGAGCTCGGCCTCGACCCGGACAAGGTCAACGTCAACGGCGGCGCCATCGCCATCGGCCATCCGATCGGCGCCTCGGGCGCCCGCATCCTGACCACCCTGCTGCACGAGATGAAGCGGCGGGGCGCGAAGAGGGGGCTGGCCACGCTGTGCATCGGCGGCGGCATGGGCGTGGCCATGTGCGTGGAACGGGACTAGCCGCCGTACAGAGCCTTCCAACCGAATTCGAGCAGGGGCTTCATGTCGTCGACGAAGCCGGCGAGCGTCTCGGGCAGTTCCGGGCTTGAGACCTCGGCGCCGGTCAGGGGGCGGCGGGCGTACCACTGCAGGCGTTTCAGCGCGGGCTCCAGCGCCGTGCCTGCGTGGTCGTCGAACCCCTTGGGCATGCGTTTGACGGCCATGCCGGGGGCGAGGCGCAGGCCGCGGGCCGCCAGATGCGCCTCGATCGCCAGCCAGGCCTCGGGGTCGGCGGCGATGGCGCGGCGGACCCTGTCGCTGTTCTTGCGGTCGTAGAGGTAGAAGCCGGCCGAGACGAAGGCGCCGCGGCCGTGGGCGTCCTCGAGGTCGGGGATGGCGGCGGCGGGGGCTTCCGGCTCGGGGGCTGACAGGCGCGCCGCAGGATGGGTCGAGGGGTCCAGCGGGTCGATGCTGTCGTAATCGAAGGTGTCGGCCGTAACGCGCGAGCCGCCCTCGGGCTCGATGTGGATATAGGCCATGCCGGGCGACATCTTCAGGCCGTCGCGGGTCAGGACGGCCGAGAGGTGGGTCTTGTACGGCTGCTTGTTCTTCGAGAAGCGGACGTCGCGGTGGATGCGGAACTGGCTCCTGGCCGGATCGCCACCCAGCGGCAGGCCGCGCCGGGCGCAGGCGGTCGAGGCGTCGGCGATCAGGGCGCCCAGGGCGGGCTTGAGCACCTCGTCATAGACGGCGCGGTTGGCGGCGAACCAGTCGCGGTCGTTGTGCACGGCCAGGCCGGAGAGGAAGGCCAGGTCGGCGGGGTCGAAGCCGGAGAAGGAGGCGGTCATGCCCGCGAGGCTGGCCCCGATGGCGGGGGCCGCGCAAGGGCGAAAGGACACGCCGGCGGCGGAAAAAATGCGGGGGGACGGGCGCGCATTTTTCAGGGCGGACGACGGCCTGTCGCGGCGGCGCGTCGGGGGGATATGGACTGTCAAAGACCCTTGGCGGGGCGGGATTCGGGCCCGCCGTGCCTCTCGTCATAGCTGGGGACCGGAAAGGGCGGCGCAAGGGGTTTGACTCGGTACGATCAGGGGGTGGAAGGGGCGAGATTATACGGGGCGGGAAGGCACTGTTTCGGGGGGCTGGCTGGTTCATCACAAAGGACACGAAGAAGGTCACGAAGGACACGAAGGGAGCCCGTCTGTTTCGGCCTTCGCGGGCCCTTGCCCGCAATCGAGTGGTTGCGTCGCCCTGACGGGCGCCGCGGAGTCGCCGGCCCCTTCGTGTCCTTTGTGGACCCTTCGTGGTCTTTGTGATGAACCAGCGGCCTTGAAGGCCTCACGGAGACGCCCCATGCCCAAAACCCTGCATATCGACTTCGTCTCCGACATCGTCTGCCCCTGGTGC
>CAYNNT010000145.1:0-5192 GCA_964398675.1 uncultured Brevundimonas sp. | reverse complement strand
GATCTGTCTGGGACACCAGATGCTGGCGCTGGCGCTGGGCGCGAAGACGGTCAAGATGGATCAGGGCCACCACGGGGCCAACCATCCGGTCAAGGACCTGACCACCGGCAAGGTCGAGATCGTGTCGATGAACCACGGCTTCACCGTCGACCGGGACAGCCTGCCCGACGCCGTCAGCGAGACGCACGTCAGCCTGTTCGACGGCACCAACTGCGGCATCGCCCTGACCGGCCGCCCGGTGTTCAGCGTCCAGCATCACCCCGAAGCCTCACCGGGACCGACGGACAGCCTCTATCTGTTCCAGCGGTTCGCGGACTCGATGAACGGCTAGCCCGCCAGGCTGGACGGCTCCGCTTACAGGTCTTGCTGACATTTCATCCGCCTGTCGCCCGCCCGTGTTATGGGTGTTTGGGTGAACGCCCGGATTTCCTTTCTAATCTGCCTGGTACTGGCCCTCGGCGGGTGCGCCAGTGGCGCTCGCTCGGCTTTCGATATCCAGGATCGCGAGGGCGCCCGGCCGATGGGGCTGGTTTCCGCACCGGGACATCCGATCCGGGTCTACCTCGACGCCAAGGACCGTGCGGCTCTTTTCCAGCAGGCTTTCCGCGAAGGCGTGCCGGTGGGGCCGGACGGTCGGCTGGACTTCATCGCCCTGTCCGGCGGCGGCTCCAACGGCGCCTTTACGGCCGGCCTGATGAAAGGCTGGAGCGAGACCGGAGAGCGGCCGGACTTCGAGGTTGTCACCGGGGTTTCCACCGGTGCGCTTGCGGCGCCGTTCGTCTTTCTGGGCCCGGACTATGACGACGAACTCGCGGACGCCTATACCGGCGGCGCGGCCGCGGGGCTGTTGCAGCCCCAGGGGCTCGCCGCGCTTGTCGGCTCCGGCATCTACCGGGCAGAGCCACTGCGCGCCCTTGTCGAACGCTATGTCGACGCGCCCTTGCTGGCGGCCGTGGCGGCGGAATACGCCAAGGGCCGTGTCCTGCTGGTGGCCACGACCGACCTTGATTCCCAGCGCGGCGTCAGCTGGGACCTGGGCGCCATAGCGACCCAGGCCTCGCCGGAAGCGCTGGCGCTGTTCCGGAACGTCCTGATCGCATCGGCGAGCATTCCCGGCGCTTTCCCACCGGTGCTGATACCCTCCGACAACGCGGGTCTGGCCTTCGAGGAGATGCATGTTGACGGGGGTGTGACCACGCCCTTCCTCGCTGTGCCGGAAACCCTCTGGTCCTTCCGCGAGCCGTCGGGGACCCTGCGCGCGGCCCGCTTTTATGTCGTCGTCAACGGCCGGACGAACCCGAGCTTCGCCATCACACGCGATACGCCCCAGGGCGTGCTGGGCCGCAGTATCGACGTCCTGTTGAGGGCCTCGCTGGTGACGACGCTGGCCGGCAACCGCGCCTTCGCCGACCAGAATGACCTCTTCTTCCGATACGCGTCTCTGCCGGACGACTACGAGGTCTCTGCGCTGGACTTCAGCGTGGAATCCATGAGCGCCGTCTATGAGGTCGGCCGCCAGGGCGCGATCACCGGCACGGCCTGGCGGTAAGGCTGATCGACTCAGGGAAGCGGGGCGAAGCTCTTCTCTTCCCGCAGGGCGCAGGCCTTGCGGACGGCCACCGGCGCGGCGTGCAGCCAGTAGTCGGCGTCTTCCATGCGATTGCACCGCAGCCGCTCGGCGCCGCGCATCCGCCTCAGGGCCGCGTTCTCGAGCAGGCGCGCGTGCATGGCGCGCGGCGAGAGTTCGACGATGGCGGGGGAACCGGGGACGGCGACGGTGTCGGGGCCTTGGGGCTCCACCGCCGGGCGGGCGATGGTCATGAACATGGGAAGGCTTTCGTTCCTAGACGGATCCGCGGGCTTCGCCACGGGTCCGCCTGTGTCCGTCCGCTTCAGGGACGGCTGCATGGTTAATCCACAGGTCTGTGGACAGTTCCTTTTCAACAGGAAAACTGTGCGCATAATCAGGCAGTTATGGCCGCGCTTTGGCCTTTCTGGTTAACAAAACGTAAATGCGCCCAAACCGGTGAGTCGCGCGCTATAAGGCGCAGGTGCGCTTCGACGATCGCTTCCTTGAAGAACTGAAGGCCCGCCTTCGGCCGTCCGACATCATCGGGCGGACGGTGAAGCTCAAGCGTCAGGGCCGCGAATATGTCGGCCTGTCGCCCTTCACCAAGGAGAAATCGCCGTCCTTCTTCGTCAATGACGACAAGGGCTTCTTCCACGACTTCTCGTCGGGCAAGCATGGCGATGTCATCTCGTTCCTGCAGGAAACGGAGCGGCTGTCATTCGTCGAGGCGGTGCAGCGCCTGGCCGGGGAGGCGGGCATGGCCCTGCCGGCCGAGGACCCGCAGGCGGCCGAGCGCGAGGTCCGGAAGCAGGGCCTGACCGACTGGATGGACCTCGCCCAGAAATGGTTCGCCGCCAATCTGCGCCGTTCGCCCGGCAAGGCGGCGCGGGAATATCTCGAGAAGCGCGGTCTGCCCGAGGACCAGTGGGAGCGGTTCGGCCTGGGCTATGCGCCCAACGACCGCGAGGGGCTGAAGGCGGCGCTGGTCCAGCGCGGCGCCAAGCCGGGCGATCTGGTCGAGGCCGGGATGCTGATCGCGCCCGAGGGCGGCGGCCAGCCCTATGACCGGTTCCGCGACCGGCTGATGTTCCCCATCCTCGACGCCCGCGGCCGCATCGTCAGCTTCGGCGGCCGGGCCATGAACCCGGACGACCGCGCCAAATATCTCAATGGCCCGGAGAGCCCGCTCTTCCACAAGGGCGCGACCCTGTACGGCCTGCCCGAGGCGCGCCGCATCCTGGGGGCCGAGAGCAAGAGCGATCAGGCCATTGTGGTGGTCGAGGGCTATATGGACGTGATCGCCTGCCACCGCGCCGGCATCCCCGCCGTCGCCCCCATGGGCACCGCCCTGACCGAAGAGCAGATGGAGCGGCTGTGGCGCGTGTCGCACGAGCCGGTGCTGTGTTTCGACGGCGACGCGGCCGGTCGACGGGCGGCGTATCGCGCGATCGACCGTGCCCTGCCGCAGCTGAAGTCGGGGCGGTCGTTCCGCTTCGCCCTCCTGGAAGGCGGTCAGGACCCCGACGACATCCTGCGAGACAAGGGCGCGCCGGCGTTGCGTCAGGCCATGTCCGCGACCCGGCCGTTCGCCGAGGTGCTGTTCGGCAAGGAGGCCGAGGTCGAGCCGCTGGATACGCCCGAGCGCCGGGCGGGCCTCAAGGGTCGCCTGCGGCAGGCCGCCTCGGCCATTCAGGACAAGGATCTGGCGGAACAGTACCGCCGCGAGCTGTTCAACCGGTTCGACGCCCTGTTCCCCGCGCGCCGCGCGCCCCAGGTCCAGCCCTCGACAGGCCAGGGCGGGCGCTGGCGGCCCGGCCCGCCGCCCAAGCTGGGACAGACGGCGGAGGGCGCCCAGGCGATGCAGTCACTGAGCCGTTCGATCGAGCCGGTCGCCGCCGCGCTCGCCCACGGCGCCATCGATGATCCGGAGCGGATGGACGACCACCTGGAGGCCATTTCGGCTCACGGTTTCGGGGACGCCTCCCTCGACGGCCTGGCCCAGGAGATGGTCCGTCTACGGTTCTCGGGCCAGGACCTTGACTCGGCGGCCTTGCGTCGCCATCTGGCGCAGTCGGGTCACGATGCTTTAGTGCGCGAGGTCGAGAAGGCGGCGGCAAAGTCCGGCGCGCCTTTCCTGGCCGCAAATGCGCCCCTCGCCGAAGCAAGGGTCCGATGGTCGCAGGCGTTCGACGCGCTTACTCGCGTGGCGGCGCTGGAGGATGCACTGAGCTCGGCGGCAGGCATGCCGGGCCAGGACGAAGCGTTCCGCAGGCTGAAAGCCGAGCGGGATGCTTTGCGTCGCGCGATCAAAACCGGTGAGATTTGGGAAGACAGCGCGGGCTCGTAACCAACGAACCCGCCACACGTTGTATTTGGCGGACGGCCTGATCAGCCGCTCCACCCGGAGAGAAGACTGTATGAGCGCCCAGACCGAGACGCAGGAAACCGAAGCCCAGAGCGACGGTCCGCTGCTCGACCTCACCGATGCCGGGGTTAAGAAGTTTATCAAGCAGGCCAAGGCCCGCGGCTATGTGACGATGGAGGACCTGAACAAGGTCCTGCCGTCCGAAGAGGTGACCCCCGACGCGATCGAGGACACGCTGGCGATGCTGTCCGAGATGGGCGTCAACGTCGTCGAGGCCGAGGAAGACGCCGCCGAGACCACCGAGAAGGAGGGCGGCGAGGTTGTCGAACGCGCCGACACCTCGGTTGCCGAAGCGCCCGCCAAAGCCGCCTATGACCGCACCGACGACCCCGTGCGGATGTATCTGCGCGAAATGGGCTCGGTCGAACTGCTGAGCCGCGAGGGCGAGATCGCCATCGCCAAGCGGATCGAGGCCGGCCGCGACGCCATGATCTCGGGCCTGTGCGAAAGCGCCCTGACGTTCGAGGCCATCATGGTCTGGCGCGACGAACTGGCCAACAACCGCATCCTGCTGCGCGAGGTCATCGACCTGGACGCCACCTATGGCGTGCTCAACCCCTCGTCCCTGCCGCACAACCAGCCGCCCGCCGGCGCCATTCCGGCCCCCTCCGAGGCGCCGGAAGAAGGCGCTGAGCCCAAGCCGGAGACGGACGACGAGGAGGACGAGGATTTCGACGACGGCGGCGGGATGTCGATCTCGGCGCTCGAGGCCGAGCTGCGCGACGGCGTCATGGAGGTGCTGGACGCGGTCGCCGCCGACTTCGGCGCCTTCCGCAAGCTGCAGGACAAGCTGGTCGAAAGCCGGCTGAAGGGCGAGGCGCTCTCGACCAAGGACCAGAAGGCCTATGACGCCCTGACGGCGGGCATCTCGGGCCGGCTGAAGACGATGAAGCTGAACAACCACCGCATCGAGGCGCTGGTCGAGCAGCTCTACGCCATCAACAAGCGGCTGATGGGTCTGGAAGGCCGGCTGCTGCGCCTGGCCGACAGCTACGGCATCTCGCGTCCCGAGTTCCTGAAATCCTATTTCGGCGCCGAGCTCGATCCGACCTGGGCCGACCGGGTCAAGGAAATGGGCGTCCGCTGGACCAAATTCAGCGACAACGAACAGGCCCAGATCGCCCAGATCCGCGGCGACGTCGCCGCCGTGGCCACCGAGGCCGGCCTGCCCATCGACGACTACCGCCGCATCGTCCA
>CAYNNT010000144.1:0-5210 GCA_964398675.1 uncultured Brevundimonas sp. | reverse complement strand
CGCATCGGCACGGCCTTCAGCCCCATCCGGGCGAAGGTGTTCAGATAGGCCACGAACATCCGGTTGTAGGCCTTGCGGGCCGAGGCCTCGTCGATGTCGAACGAATAGGCGTCCTTCATCAGGAACTCGCGCCCGCGCATCACGCCGAACCGCGGGCGGCGCTCGTCGCGGAATTTCCACTGGATGTGGAAGAGGTTGAGGGGCAGCGCCTTGTAGCTCTTCACGAAGCCGCGGAAGATGTCCGTGATCATCTCCTCATTGGTGGGCCCGTACAGCAGTTCGCGCTCATGCCGGTCGGTGATGCGCAGCATCTCCGGCCCATAGGCGTCATACCGCCCCGACTCCCGCCACAGGTCCGCCAGCTGCAGGGTCGGCATCAGCAGTTCGACGGCCCCTGCCCGCTCCTGCTCCTCGCGCACGATCTGCTCGATCCGGTTCAGCACCCGCAGACCCAGCGGCAGCCAGGCATAGATGCCCGCGGCCTCCTGTTTGATCAGGCCGGCGCGCAGCATCAGCTGATGGGAAACGATCTGGGCGTCCGAGGGCGCCTCTTTGAGCGTGGGCAGGAAATAGCGCGACAGGCGCATGGGCAGAATCCGCGAGGGAGGCGTGGGACACGAGCTTTAGCCGGGTCACCGGGGCGAAAGCTAGGCCGGGTCGAGGGATTAGGGATTAGGGATGAGGGAACAGTGGGCCTTACGGACAAGGAAGCGGCTACCGCCTCACGCTGGTTCCGGGCGCAATCCCCTAATCCCTAATCCCTCATCCCTTCTACGGATGCGGTCGCGCAATCCCGTAGCGGGCGGCCAGATAGGGGATGATGGCCTCGTCCTGCAGGAAGCGCCGGCCGGTCGTCGCCGAGGTCGCCGCTTCCGGCCAGTCGAATGTCCCGTCCAGCACCAGGATCGGGCAGCTCTGGTGGTCCTCGCCGACCAGATCGATCACCGGCGGCCGTGGACGCGGGTGATCGAGATAGACGATCTCCAGCTGCTCGCGGAGCGCCGGATGGAACGCCAGCACCCCCTCGATGACGGCGCCGGCCGGGCAATACCACGGCCCGCCCTGGTCGTCGGTCCAGCCGGGATTGAGCAGGAACAGGCGTTCGCGCATCAGGGCCTCAGGGAACCGGCGGCGCCAGGTCCGGCAGCGGCATCCAGCCGATGTAGACCAGCACCATCACCAGCAGCCACAACAGGGCCGAGACCCAGGTCGTGGTGATGAATTTGCGCTTGAGATCGGGATTCTCTGGCGCGCCCCACTGGGCTCCGTCCGTCGGCGCCTCGTGCCGCTCCTGCGACGTCCCCAGCGGCAGGACGGCGAACAGCACCGTCCACCAGCAGATGATGTAGACGCCCAGCATGGTGACCCAACCGATCGGCATCAGTGCGCTCCGCTCTCGTGATTGTCTTTCGGCGTTTCCATCAGTTCGACCAGCACGCCGCCCATGTCCTTCGGATGGACAAAGATGATCGGCGTGCCGTGGGCGCCGATGCGCGGCTCGCCCGTGCCGAGGATCGTCGCCCCCTTGGCCCGCAGGGCGTCGCGCGCGGCCAGGATGTCCTCGACCTCGAAACAGACGTGATGCTGCCCGCCCTTCGGGTTCTTCGCCAGAAAGCCATGGATCGGGCTGTCGTCGCCCAGCGGCTCGATCAGTTCGATCTGGGCGTTGGGCAGGTCGACGAAACAGACCCGCACCCCCTGCGCCGGCAGGTCGAACGGCGCATGCGCCCTGGTCGCGCCAAGCATGTCGCGATACAGGGCGACGCTGGCCTCAATGGACGGCGTGGCGACGCCGATGTGGTTCAGTCTTCCGATCATTCGGATGCTTTAGCGGGGCCCGGAGGGGCTGGGAAGGCGCGGCGGGTGTCGCAGGCGTCAGTCAGTGTCGGTGATCAGCAGACAGGTGATGGTCCCCGCCCTCGCGTCGAACCAGATCAGCGAGATATCCCACGCTATGCCCTTGAACCAGTCGTTCCACGCCTCGGAACTCTTGAAGGCCCTCATGTCGGAGTAGCGTTCATCGAAGGCCGCGCTCGTGAACCCCCGAACGAGGTCAAGCACAGCCTGATCCGAACCTTCGAACGCAATATAGGCCCCGCCTGCCGCAATGGCGTCCGCCAACCGGCCGACGGAGACATGGCACGACTCCATATCGAAATTGGTCGCCTTCGACATGGCCAGCTCTTGGGCCGGACAACCGAAGCCGGCGATCACCGTTGGATGGGCAAGGAAGCGCTTGAAGAAGCCATGCTCCTGCAGGCGATTTCGGTTGAGGAGCCAGCGCCAGCTTTCGGGGGCCTCAATGGCGAAACGGCCGAGAAGCGCGCCGCCGTTGCAGTGGCTACGCCGAAGCTCATCCCGGACAGCAACAAGCCTCACATCTTCGGCCCCGAGATCGACGATCCGGACGTGCTGCCAATCCGAAATAAGCTGACGATCGCTCGGCCTCGGCTGCTGCCAATCAATCTGGGTGTAGTCCGTCATTAAAAGCCACTGAAAAGGACGTCGCGGCAATGCCACGACGCCCTCTCTATCCTCTACTGGAACGGGAACGGATCCGTCGGCGTCGGCCGGGTCGGGACCGGCATGCGCGGCAGGGGCTCGTCGCTGTTGGCGGCGTTCAGCAGGAAGGCGGCCATGATGACGGCGGCCTGGCGCAGGTCCTCGGCGCGCATATGGTCATAGCTGTCGATCGAGGTGTGGTGCAGCCGTGCGCCATAGTCGAGCGGGTCCTGGATGAACTGGAAGCCCGGGACGCCCACGGTCTGCATATAGACGTGGTCCGTGCTGCCCGAGGTCCGCATCGACACGGTCGTCGCGCCCATGGCGTTGAAGGGCTCAAGCCATTCCTGGAAGATCGGAGCCGCCGCGACATTGCCCTCGGCGTTGATGCCGCGGATCTTGCCCGAACCGTTGTCGAGGTTGAAATAGGCGACCAGATCGCCGTGACCGTCGCGCGGCTGGATGGGCCAGCGCTGGCGCCAGGTGCGGCCGTTGGGCAGGGCGTCCAGCTGGGGATCGCCGAGCGGCGCTCGGGTCGCCAGATAGCGGTCGACATAGGCCAGCGAACCCCACAGCCCCTGCTCTTCCCCGCTCCACAGGGCGAAGCGGATGGTCCGCTTGGGACGCACGCCGAGGGCCTTGAGGATGCGCGCGGCCTCCATCACCACGGCGCTGCCGGCCGCGTTGTCGACCGCCCCGTCCGAGGCGACCCAGCTGTCGAGGTGGGCGCCGGCCATGACGTACTCGCCCGACCGGTCCGTGCCCGGGATGTCGGCGAGGATGTTGTAGGCGTTGGTGTCTTCCTCGTGGAACCGGACCTCGCTCATCAGTTCGAGCGTCGGCTTTGCGTCCTCGGTCAGGGCCAGACGCGCCAGACGGCGATAGTCCTCGGCCGCCAGCTCCATGCCCGGCGTGCGCCGCTGGTCGTCCATCCGGTAGCCGGAGCCGGTGCCGTGCAGCAGGCCGCCGTCGCGCTGGGACATGCGCACCCAGGCCAGGGCGCCCTCTTCCTGCAGGAAGGCGTCCAGCTGTCGCGCGAAGTCCGGGCCGCGGAGGCCCTCCACCGACGGCGCGGCGATGTTCGGAATATTGTAGGTGTTGGCGTTGCGCAGGTCCTCGTCCGTCAGGCGGCGGAACGGCGCTTCGGTGGGCTCCGAGCCGGCGTTCGGACGCGAGACCAGCACGATCTTGCCCGCCAGCTTGCCGCGCCATTTCGCGAAATCACCGGCCGTCGCCATCGGCGCCACGACCACCTCGCCGCTGATCACGCCGTTGGTGCCGGGCGTCCAGGCGATGGGGATGGCGCGCAGGTCCAGCGGACGCGGCGCGATCATGCGGGCGCTGGACCGCACGATCGACCAGCCACGGCCGAAGTCGAAGGGATCGGCGCGCACATTGGACAGCCCCCAGTCGCGGAACTGCTGGGCGGTCCATTGTTCGGCCTGACGCATCTGCGGCGAATTGGTCATCCGCCCGCCGATCCGGTCGGTCAGCCAGGCGGCGGTCGCCATGACCTCGCTGTGGTTCAGCCCCTGGTCGATGATGCCGTTGATCGCGACCCGGTCCACGTCCTGGGCGGCGGCCGGGACGGAGGCGAGGAGGGCGAGAGCGGATACGGCGACGAGCAGACGCTTCATGAACAGACCCCTTGAATCAATCGCCGCGCATTTGACCCGAGACGCCCCGATCCGCAAACGCCGGAACGAAAAAGGGGCCGGCGATTTCCCGCCGGCCCCCGTCGTCAGTGTCTGTGCAGAAGGCCTTACTGGCCGCCCGACATCTGGGCGACTTCCGTGGCGAAGTCCGGGCCCTCGACCTTCTCGACGCCTTCGCCGAGGGCGAGACGGACGAAGCCGGCGAGGTGCAGGCCGGGCGCGCCCAGTTCCTTGCCCGCGTCAGCGACCAGCTGTTCGATGGTCACGTCCGGGTTCATGACGAACGGCTGTTTGATCAGCACGACGTCTTTCTGGAACTTGTTGATCTGGCCTTCCACGATCTTGGCGATCATGGCTTCCGGCTTGCCTTCTTCCTTGGCCTTTTCGGTCAGGACCTGACGTTCCTTCTCGATGGCGGCCGGGTCCAGATCGTCCGTGTTCAGCGACAGCGGAGCCGTGGCCGCCACGTGCATGGCGATCTTGCGGCCCAGTTCGCGCAGGGCGGTCTTGTCACCGCCGCCGTGCAGGGCGACCAGCACGCCGATGCGGCCGAGGCCCGGCGAGACGGCGTTGTGGACGTAGGAGGCGACGACGCCTTCATCGACCGACAGGCGGGCGGCGCGACGCAGCTGCATGTTCTCGCCGACGGTGGCGATCAGCTGGGTCACTTCGTCCTGGACCGTCTTGCCGGCTTCCAGCTCGGCGCCGTGCAGACCTTCGAGCGTGGCGTGCTCGAGGCCCAGCTGGGCGAACGACTTGGCGGCGTTCTGGAACAGGTCGTTGCGGGCGACGAAATCGGTCTCGGCGTTGAACTCGATGGCGGCGCCGACTTCACCGGCTCCGACTTCCTTCGAGGCCACGGCTACCAGGCCTTCAGCGGCGACGCGGTCAGCCTTCTTGGCGGCCTTGGACAGGCCCTTGGCGCGCAGCCAGTCGATCGCGGCGTTGATGTCGCCGTCGGTTTCCTGGAGCGCCTTCTTGCAGTCCATCATGCCGACGCCGGACTTGGCGCGCAGTTCCATCACGAGGGCGGCGGTGATCTCGGCCATGGGT
>CAYNNT010000143.1:0-5231 GCA_964398675.1 uncultured Brevundimonas sp. | reverse complement strand
CTCATCAACCACCCGCTGGACTGCCCGATCTGCGACCAGGGCGGCGAGTGCGACCTGCAGGACCAGGCCATGGGCTATGGCCGCGACGGTTCCCGCTATGCGGAGAACAAGCGCGCGGTCGAAGAAAAGAACATGGGTCCGACCATCAAGACCTTCATGACGCGGTGCATCCAGTGCACCCGCTGCGTGCGGTTCGTGACGGAAGTGGCCGGCGTGCCCGACATCGGCATGATCTCGCGCGGCGAGGACGCCGAGATCACGACCTATCTGGAGAAGGCGGTCGACAGCGAACTGTCGGGCAACGTCAACGACCTGTGCCCCGTCGGCGCCCTGACCCACCGGCCGTGGCAGTATCACTACCGCCCGTGGGAACTGAAGAAGACCGAGACCATCGACGTCATGGACGCCCTGGGCTCCAACATCCGCGCCGACGCCAAGGGCGCCGAGGTGATGCGCATCCTGCCGCGCGTCAACGAGGGCATCAACGAGGAGTGGCTGTCTGACATCAGCCGCTACGCCGTCGACGGCCTGCAACGCCAGCGGCTGGACAAGCCGTATGTGCGCGAGAACGGCAAGCTGCGCGCCGCTTCCTGGGACGAGGCGCTGGGCATGGTGGCGGCGAAGCTGAATGCGGCCGCTCCGGAGAAGATCGGCGTGATCGCCGGCGATCTGCAGGACGCGGAATCGATGAAGGCGACGCTGGACCTGTTCCGCGCCCTGGGATCGGCCAATACCGACTGCCGTCAGGACGGCTCGACGCTGGGTTACGGCCCGCGGGAGGGCTGGCTGTTCAACTCGGGTCTGGCGGGCGTCGAAAACGCCGACGCCGTGCTGATCGTGGGCGCCAATCCGCGCACCGAGGCGCCGCTGCTGAACGCCCGCCTGCGCAAGGCCTGGCTGAACGGCAAGATGGAGATCGGCCTGATCGGCGAACAGGCCAACCTGACCTATGACTACAGCTGGCTCGGCGCCGGCTCGAAGACCCTGGCCAAGCTGCCCAAGGCGGCGATGGACTTCCTGAGCAAGGCCGAGCGGCCGGCGATCATCGTCGGCGCGGGCGCGGTGTCGGGCGCGGACGGCGCGGCCGTTCTGAATGCGCTGGGCGCGCTGGCGAAAAAGGTCGGCGTGGTCGCGGATGGCTGGAACGGCTTCAATGTGCTGCACAGCGCGGCGTCGCGCGTCGCCGGCCTCGACATGGGCTTCGTCCCGGGCGAGGGCGGCAAGACGGCGGCGGAGATGGCGGGCAAGGGCGCGCTGGACGTGCTGTTCCTGCTCGGCGCCGACGAGATCGACCTGTCCAGGTCCAGGGCCTTCCGCGTCTATCTGGGCAGTCACGGCGACCGCGGCGCCCATGGCGCGGACGTGATCCTGCCGGGCGCGGCCTATACCGAAAAGTCCGGCCTGTATGTGAACACCGAGGGCCGGGTGCAGCTGGCCGAACGGGTCGTCTTCCCGAAAGGCCAGGCCAAGGAAGACTGGGCCATCCTGCGAGCGCTGTCGGCGCTGGTCGGCCAGACCCTGCCGTACGACACGCTCGACGCCCTGCGCTCGAAACTGATGGCGGACCAGCCGACCTTTGGTCGAATTGACTATCTGCCGGCGCCCGCTTCGTTTGACGTGGGAAGCCTCGGCAAGAAGGGCGACCTCGGCGACGCCGCCTTCGTTTCGGCTGTGCGCGACCCCTATCTGAACAACCCGATCACGCGCGCCAGCGTGACCATGGCCGAGCTGTCCGCCCTGCGGATCGCCCCGGTCGCGATGGCGGCGGAGTAAGGCGCGATGGACTTCTGGACCACACCTCTCGGCTGGACCCTCGCCACCGCCGGCGGCATCCTGCTCGTCACCGTCGGCATCCTGATCTCGCTGGCCTTCCTGCTGCTGGCCGACCGGAAGATCTGGGCCGGGGTGCAGATGCGCAAAGGCCCGAACGTGGTCGGGCCGTTCGGCCTGCTGCAGTCGTTCGCCGACTTCTTCAAATTCGTGCTGAAGGAAATCATCGTCCCGGCCGGCGCCGACAAGGTGGTGTTCCTGCTGGCGCCGCTGCTGACCTTCATCCTGGCGTTCATCGCCTGGGCGGCTATTCCGTTCGCGCCGGGCTGGGTCATCTCCGACCTCAACGTCGGCATCCTGTACATCTTCGCGATCAGTTCGCTGGGCGTGTACGGCATCATCATGGGCGGCTGGGCTTCGAACTCGAAGTATCCGTTCCTCGGCTCGCTGCGGTCCGCGGCGCAGATGGTGTCCTACGAGGTCTCCATCGGTCTGGTGATCATCAACGTCATCCTGCTGGCCGGGTCGATGAACCTGACCTCGATCGTGACGCAGCAGCAGGGCATGTTCTGGAACTGGTTCGCCTTCGGCGGCGGGGCAGGGACCTGGCCGTTGATCGCGGTGATGTTCCCGATGGCGATCATCTTCTTCGTCTCCGCCCTGGCCGAGACCAACCGCCCGCCGTTCGACCTGCCCGAGGCCGAGTCCGAACTCGTGGCCGGCTACCAGGTCGAGTACAGCTCGACCCCGTACCTGCTGTTCATGATCGGCGAATACGCCAACATCGTCTTCATGTGCGCCATGATCACCCTGCTGTTCTTCGGCGGGTGGAACCCGGGCGTGCCGCAGTATTGGCTGGATGGCCTGCCGGGCTGGCTGGAGCAGGCGATCTATCTGGTCACCTTCCTCGGCAAGACCGTGTTCTGGTTCTGCATGATCGCCCTGGTGAAGGCCTTTGTGCCCCGCTACCGCTATGACCAGCTGATGCGTCTGGGCTGGAAGATCTTCCTGCCGACCTCGCTGGTCTGCGTCGTCGTGGTCTCCGCCTGGCGCGTGTTCGCGGTGGGCTCATGATCCGCACCCTTGTCCTGTCGGGCCTGATCCTGTCGGCGACGGCTGTGAGCGGCTGCACCTGGCGGTACGACCCGCCCATGGTCGAGGAGACGACCTCGGTCGGCACGCTTGAGCGGGCCGAGCGCGCACGCACCGCTGCGGGCCGGATGCACCCGGCCTGCCGCGACAGCCGCACGGACCGGGATCAGCAGCCGGAAGGTTGCGACGCCGTGGCGAGGAGGAACTGATGCGCCTTGCCCTGACCCTCATCCTGGCGACCGCCACGCTTGCGGCGTGCGCGCCTTACGAGCCTGAGCCGGTCTCGCCGTATCAGTGGCAGCAGCGGCAGGAGCGCATCCAGCGGCAGGAGGCCGAGCGCCTGCGCCGTTGTGAAACCATGGACCAACAGAGCGAGCGATACGCCCGCGAGTGCGCGCGCACCGGAGCCAGTCAGTAATGTTCAACCGTCTCGTCCAGGCCGCGAAGGGCGCGCTTCTGATCGACGCCGTCGGCGCGATCGGCCTGTCGCTGAAATACATGGCCCGCCCCAAGGCCACGGTGAACTACCCGTTCGAACGCAATCCGCAGTCGCCGCGCTTCCGGGGCGAGCACGCCCTGCGCCGCTATGCGAACGGCGAGGAACGCTGCATCGCCTGCAAGCTGTGCGAGGCCATCTGCCCGGCCCAGGCCATCACCATCGAAGCCGAACCGCGTGACGACGGCAGCCGCCGCACGACCCGCTACGACATCGACATGGTCAAATGCATCTACTGCGGACTGTGCGCGGAAGCGTGCCCGGTGGACGCCATCGTCGAAGGCCCGAACTCGGAGTTCACGGTCGAGACGCGGGAAGAGCTGCTCTACGACAAGGACCGGCTGCTCGCCAACGGCGACCGCTGGGAACGACTGATCGCGAAGAATCTGGAACTCGACGCGCCTTACCGTTAAGGCGCAGACGCTGAACAGGACGGCGATTCCGAAGGGGGTCGTCCTCCACTAACCGAAAGGGGCCGAGGCCTCCGATGTTGCAAGGCATTGCCTTCTATCTGCTGGCCACGGTGGCCGTGCTGGGCGGCCTGATGGTCGTCACGGCGAAGAACCCCGTGCACAGCGTGCTGTGGCTGATCCTGGCCTTCTTCTCGTCGGCGGGGCTGTTCGTCCTGCTCGGGGCGGAGTTCCTGGCGATGCTGCTGGTGGTCGTTTACGTCGGCGCCGTCGCGGTGCTGTTCCTGTTCGTCGTCATGATGCTGGACGTCGACTTCGTGCGGCTGCGCGAGGGCTACGCGCGCTATCTGCCGCTGGCGGCGATCGTCGCGGGCATATTGCTGGCCGAGATGATCATGATCTCGCTGGCCGTGGTCAGCGGCGGCGCCGCCGCCGATGCGGCCGGGCCGGTCGCGGCGACCCCTGAGGCCTCGAATGTCGAGACCATCGGGCGGGTGCTCTACACGGACTATGTCTACATCTTCCAGGCGGCGGGGATCGTGCTGCTGATCGCCATGATCGGCGCCATCGTCCTGACCCTGCGCCACAAGCCCAACATCAAGCGCCAGAACGTCGCCCGCCAGGTCGGCCGCGACGCGAAGACGGCCATGGAGGTCAAGTCCGTGACCACCGGCGCCGGCGTGACTCCCGAGGATCTGGTCTGATGGAAATCACCCTGCAGCACTATCTGGCGGTCGCCGCCATCCTGTTCACCATCGGTGTTTTCGGCATCTTCGTGAACCGCAAGAACGTCATCATCATCCTGATGTCGATCGAGCTGATCCTGCTGGCCGTGAACATCAATTTCGTCGCCTTCTCGGCCTACCTCAACGACGTGCAGGGGCAGATCATGGCCATGTTCGTCCTGACCGTGGCCGCCGCCGAGGCCGCTGTCGGCCTGGCCATTCTGGTGACCTTCTTCCGCAACCGCGGCGACATCGCGGTTGACGACGCCTCCGTGATGAAGGGCTGACCGTGGATCTCGTGCTTCTCGTCACCCTCGGCGTCTTCGCCCCGCTGCTCGGCGCGGCCATCGTCGGCCTGAGCGGCCGGCGGCTGGGCGATCTGGTGTCCAAATCGATCACCACGGGCCTGCTGTTCTTCTCCTGCGCCGTGGCCTGGATCGTGTTCAGCCAGTGGACCTGGGGCGGGCTCGAGGCCTTCACGGTCGAGCTGTTCCCCTTCATCAACGTCGGTGATTTCCAGTCGGTCTGGTCGATCCGCATCGACGCCCTGTCGGCCGTCATGCTGGTCGTGGTCACCAGCGTCTCCTCGCTCGTCCACCTCTATTCGTGGGGGTATATGGCCGAGGATCCCGACAAGCCGCGCTTCTTCGCCTACCTGTCGCTGTTCACCTTCGCCATGCTGGCGCTGGTCACCGCCGCCGACTTCATGCAGCTGTTCTTCGGCTGGGAAGGCGTGGG
>CAYNNT010000142.1:0-5262 GCA_964398675.1 uncultured Brevundimonas sp. | reverse complement strand
TCGGCGATCGAGATCAGGTCGCCCGAGTTGATCTTGGCTTCGTATTCCTGGGCGCGACGCGACCACATGGTGCGCTTGATGCGGGCGCGGCCCTTCAGGGTCGTCAGCGCCTTGCTCACCACGTCGTCGGCGGCCAGCGAGCGCAGGCCGGCCGTCTTGGCCTTCTTGGTCGGAACGCGCAGGGTCATCTTCTCGTGGTCGAAGGTGACCACGTAAACTTCCAGCGACATGCCGGCGACTTCCTGGACCTCAACCGCCGCGACCTTGCCGACGCCGTGCGCCGGATAGACGACCGCGTCGCCAACCTTGAATTCCAGTCCGGTCTTGTTCGTCATGTCATTCCTTTCCCGGCGCAGGGAAGGCGGGACGCAAACACCGAAGACACCCGTGCGCTCCGAAGACGGCTTCCCGTCAGCGGCGCGGCAATTTCAGGCATCAGCTGTGGAAACGGATCACCAAACCTCTGGCCGACCCCGCCTTCGTGGGCGGAGTTCTGTCGCAAACGCGGGCGGCGCGAGAAAATCGCTTACCGCCCGACCCAATGACAGGAACCTATCACAAAATTGCGGAATTTCAAAACGTCCACAGCGTCAGTGGCTGCGGGACGGTAAATCCCCACCGTGATGGTCGGCGCCGGGCCGGACGCCGATCCGATGGCCCGGCGGGGCGGGAGGGAAACCGGACGGCGCTGCGAAGGCCGGCTGCGCCTAGCGACTGGACAGGACGAAAGTGTTGCCGTCCGGATCGCGAAACTTGGCGAAGGTTCCCCAGGGCTGCTTCTCGGGCGGGCCTTCGAACTCGACCCCCTTCTCCGACATCTTCCGCCATGTGTGCTCGACGTCATCACAGCTGAAAGAGCCGTTGAAGAAGGAGCCGATCCGATCTTCATGCCCGTCCGGTGTGAACAGGACGATGCGGGTCTCGGCGGTTCCGACGCCCAGTTCGATCCAGCGCTTGCCGGGGCCCATCGGCTGGTCGGTCACGACGCGGAAGCCGACCTTGTCGACCCAGAAGGTGACCGCAGCGTCCTGGTCGCGCGTCGGGATGGATGCGAATTTCAGCTGGGTGATCATGTCGGCCTCCTGAAGCGGTGGTAGCGAGCGGCCCTCGTCGCTGTCCATCCGGCATGTTATTGCTATGGCAATGACAGATACAGTGACCCTCGACCGATACGTCCTGGACAGCCTGATGACCGACCTCGTCGGGCACGATCGCACGCCGGCCGCCTTCCTTGTGTTTGTGGCGATCTGGGCGGCGGGCGACGGCGGCCGCGCGGCGCTCAGCTATGCCGATCTGGCTGCCCGCACCGGGCTGGCGCGCCGGACCGTCCAGAGCGCGGTCGCGCATCTGCATCGCCGCGAACTGCTGGAGGTCGAACGGTCGGGACCCACGGAGACCCCGCGCTACCGACCGCTGACGCCATGGCGGCGGTGGCGGTCGGGCTGAGGTTCAGCTGCCCTTGCCGGGCTTCTCCGAGAAATACTTCTCGAACTTGCCGGTCTCGCGCTCGAACTTTTCAGCATCGGCGGGCGGCGTGCCCTTGACCGTGATGTTCGGCCAGACCTTGGCGTAGTCGGCGTTGACCATCAGCCATTTGCCGTCCGGCTCGTCCTCGGTGTCGGGCTTGATGGCGTCGACCGGGCATTCCGGCTCGCACACGCCGCAATCGATGCATTCATCCGGCGCGATGACGAGGAAATTTTCGCCCTCATAGAAGCAGTCGACGGGGCAGACCTCGACACAGTCCATGAACTTACATTTCACGCAGGCGTCGGTGACGATGTAGGTCATGAGGCGGTCTGGGGCGCTATCGGCTGGCGGGAGGAACGGGCAGCGCACATGACCCCGCCGACCGGAAGTGTCAACAGAAGGCACGGCCGCAGCCCTTGTCGCAACGCCGCACGATGCTATCTGGTACAGTTCTGATTACAGATAATCCCCCCAAAGGAACCACCATGAACCTTCTCGCCCGCACCGCGCTCGGAAGCGTCCTCGCCCTGTCGCTCCTGAGCTCCGGGTCCGTCGTGGCCCGCACCCAGACCACCCAGGCGCCGGCCGAGGTCCGCGCCGGCGTCTATGCGCTGGATTCCGCTCACGGGAAGATCACCTGGTCGGTCAACCACCTCGGCTTCTCGACCTACTACGGCCAGTTCGTGAACGTGCAGGCGACCCTGACCCTCGACCCCGCCAATCCCTCGGCCTCGAGCCTGACCGCCACCATCCCCCTGACCGACGTTGATCCGAACTCGGACGGGCTCAAGGCCCACCTGCAGACGCCGGACTTCTTCGACACGGCCAACCATCCGGTCGCCACCTTCGTGTCGCGCTCGGTGACCGTGGACGCCGATGACGCCAGTGAGGCCACGGTGGTCGGCGACCTCACCCTGCGCGGCGTGACCCGCTCCGTGACCATGGACGTCGAGTTCAACCAGGCCGGTCCGTCGATGGGCGGAGTCTACAAGACCGGCTTCGACGGCGAGGCCACGATCAAGCGCTCGGACTTCGGCATCAACTACGCCCTGCCGGCGGTGTCCGATGAGGTCAGATTGCACATCGAGGGCGAGTTCGTCCTGCAGCCGTAAGGTCAGTCAGGCGCGTTGAAGACATACAGGGCGCGGGCTTCCTCGGCAGGCCCGCGCCGGTCGCCCAGCGACCCTACGGTCAGATCGATCAACCGCCCGCCAAGGGCGAACACCAGGGCGTCGCCGACGTGGACGCAGCGGCTCGGCTTGTCGAGCCGGGTCTGACGCCCCTGATGCGTCAGCCGCACCATGCCCCGCTCGACCATCGCCGCGGCCAGCGAGCGCGTCTTCGCAAAGCGCGCGCGCCACAGCCAGACATCGATCCGGCAACCGGTCTCGCTCATGGGTTTCCGGTCGCGGCGGGCCGGGCGCGGCGTGGCCGGCGGCGTTTGGGTTTCGCCGCCGGCGCCGGCGGTGCGGTCAGGGCCGACAGGGCGGCGAAGGGAGAATCCTTCACCGGCCTGGCCCGCCCTTCGTCCCGATCCGGCTTCTGCGCCCGGGACGCCTTGAGCGCCGCCGTCAGGGCCTTGGCCTCATCGAGCGAAACCCCCAGCGCCGCCAGGTCGGCCTCGCTGAGCACCCCCTTGCCGGCCGCCTGCCGTTCGGAGAGCGACTCCAGCATCTCAACCCCGGCAACGACCCGACCCACGATGCGCAGGCCGAACGCCGACAGCAGGCGCGGCGAGGGCGGCGTGCCCGGAAGGGCGGTCAGGACCGCCGCGCCGGGACGGAAAGGCTCACCGGCGACGAAGGCCTGGGCCAGGGCCCGCGCCCGCGGCTTCAGCACCCCCGGCAGCCAGACCGAATGCGATCCCATCCGGACCGCGAACGTCCTCAGCGTGCGCCGCTCGACCTGGCTCAGGGCGGCCAGATCGCGCTCGACCGCGCGACGATCGATCACCCCGCCGGCCTCGATGAGGCGGAAGGCGATCCCGCGCGGCAGGCCCTTGAGAGCCCCGCTCTCGACCGCGCCCTTCAGCCGCGCCAGCGGCTTGAGCGCCCGCCCGGCCTCCGCCGCCAGCCAGGCCTCCAGCCGCCGCTGCGCCCGCTCCCGCGCCGCCGCCGGCCCCAGCTCGCCCAGCAGCCGCACCCGCGGCGCGAACCAGTCGCCGCCCGTGACCTGACCGGCCGCCACGCCCCGCCAAAGCACCGCGCCGTCCGGCGTCACGGCGAAGGCCGCGTCCTCGTCCGCCGCCAGCCGGCCCAGCCGACGCGCGATCTCCGGCGTCACCGCCTGCCGCGCCGCATGTCGCAGGGCCCGGTCCTCGAGCGCCGACGACCCCTTGTCGATCCGGAACTCCACCCCCGTCAGCCGCCCGACGGCGTGACCCTCGACGATCACCGCACCGTCCGCCTCGACCTCGGCCACCGCGTCCTCGGTGACGTTCAGCGCCCGCATCAGGGCGGTGGTGCGCCGGTCCACGAACCGCGCCGTAAGCCGCTCGTGCAGCACGTCGGACAGCCGCTCCTCCAGCGCCCTGGTCCGGTCGCGCCAGCCCTGGGCCTGATCCAGCCAGTCGGGCCGGTTGGCGATATAGCTCAGGGTCCGCACACCGCTCAGCCGCGCCGACAGCTGGTCGATCTGGCCATCGTCCCGATCCAGCTCGGCGAAACGCGGCGCGAACCAGTCGGCGGTCAGCCGCCCGCGCTTGCCGGTCAGCGCCTGGAAGATCTCCTTCGACAGCCGCCCGTGCTCATCCAGCGTGGTCTTCTGGAAGTCCGGCAGCTGGCAGGCCTCCCACAGCCGCATGATCGCCCCGCGCGACCGGCCGACCCGCGCCACGTCCTCGTCCTTGATCAGCCGCCGCAGCAGGGTCTCGTCCAGCGCCGGCTGGGTCAGGTTCAGACCCCGCACGCCCGGCGTGACCGTCAGCGAGCGCAGCAGGTCGGGCAGGCTGTCGAAATCCAGCCGCGCATTGCGCCACTCCGCCCCCTCGACCGGATCGAAGCGGTGCTCGACCACCTGTTCGACCAGATCCTGATCCAGCTCCGTCGCCTCGCCCGTAACGCCGAACGTCCCGTCGCGCAGGTGCCGGCCGGCCCGCCCGGCGATCTGGCCGATCTCATGGGCGTGCAGCCAGCGTGTCCGCCGACCGTCGAACTTCCTCAGGCCGGCGAAGGCGACATGGTCGACCTCCATGTTCAGCCCCATGCCGATGGCGTCGGTGGCGACCAGGAAGTCCACCTCGCCCGACTGGAACAGCTCGACCTGGGCGTTGCGGGTGCGCGGGCTCAGCGAACCCATCACCACCGCCGCCCCGCCGCGCTGACGCCGGATCAGTTCGGCGATGGCGTAGACCTGGTCCGTGCTGAAGGCGACGATGGCGCTGCGGGCGGGCAGGCGGGTCAGCTTCTTCGAGCCCGCATAGGACAGGGTGGACAGCCGCTCGCGCGACACGATCTCCACATCGGCGACGAGCGACCGGATCAGCGGGGCCATCGTCCCGGCGCCGAGGAACATGGTCTCGAACCGGCCCCGCGCATGCAGCAGCCGCTGGGTGAAGACGTGCCCCCGCTCCGGGTCGGCGACCAGCTGGATCTCGTCAACCGCCAGGAACTCGACCTGGCGCTCCAGAGGCATGGCCTCGACGGTGCAGACGAAATAGACGGCCCGCGGCGGGACGATCTTCTCCTCGCCGGTCACCAGCGCCACGGCCGAGGCCCCGCGCCGCTTCACGATCCGGTCGTAGATCTCGCGCGCCAGCAGCCGCAGCGGCAGGCCGATCATGCCCGAGGCGTG
>CAYNNT010000141.1:0-5288 GCA_964398675.1 uncultured Brevundimonas sp. | reverse complement strand
ATCGGCGAGAAGGTCGGCACCGGCAAAGGTCCGGCCATCGACATCGCCCTCGACCCGCTGGAAGGCACCACCCTGACGGCCAAGGCCATGGCCAACGCCCTGTGCGTCCTGTCGATGTCGCCCGGCGGCGGCATGTTGCATGCGCCCGACACCTATATGGACAAGATCGCCATCGGGCCCGGCTTCGCGCCCGGCACGGTCGATCTGGACATGAAGCCCCAGGACAACGTCCGTTCGCTGGCCTCGGCCAAGGGGGTCAGTCCGTCGGAGATCACCGTCTGCGTCATGGACCGGCCACGCCACGCCGATCTGATCGCCGCCCTGCGGGAGGTGGGCGCCAAGGTGGTGCTGATCACCGACGGCGACGTGGCGGGCGTCATCCATACGGCCGAGCCCGAGACCGGCATCGATCTGTATCTGGGCTCCGGCGGGGCGCCGGAAGGCGTGCTGGCGGCCAGTGCGCTGAAATGCGTCGGCGGCCATTTCCAGGGCCGGCTGATCTTCCGCAACGACGACGAGCGGGCGCGGGCGGCCAAGACGGGCGTGACCGATCTGGATCGCAAATACGACCTGCACGAACTGGTGTCGAAGGACGCGATCTTCGCCGCCACGGGCGTGACCAAGGGGGCCATGCTGGACGGGGTCAAGGTCGCTGACGGCTTCGTCTCGACCCATACGCTGGTGATGGATTCCTCGACCCGCACGGTGCAGCGCATCCGCACGATCCGGCCCCTCTGATGGCGGACGGCGGCGCCGTTCCAGCCTTTCTGGGCGTCTCCCGCTCCCTGTCCGGCCGCGAATGGCGGCAGAGGCCCGCCGAGGCGGGGCTGATCCGGGCCCATATGCAGGCGCTCAATCTGGAAGAGCCGCTGGCGCGCGCGCTGGCGGCGCGCGGCGTGCGGGCCGATCAGGGCGCGGACTTCCTGACGCCGACGCTGAAGGCCCTGTTCCCCGATCCCTCCAGCTTCATGGACATGGACGCGGCGGCCGAGGCGATTCTCGACGCCCTGCAGGCGAAGGCCTCGATCCATGTCTTCGCCGACTATGACGTGGACGGCGCCTCCAGCGCGGCCCTGCTGGTGCGGTGGTTCCGGGCCTTGGGCGCCGAGCTGCCCATCTATGTGCCGGACCGGGTGACGGAGGGGTACGGGCCCAGCGCCCGGGCCTTCGACACGCTGAAGGCCTCGGGCGCCGATCTGGTCATCACCGTCGACTGCGGCGCGGCGGCCAATGAGGCGGTGGCCCATGCCGCGGCGATCGGGCTGAAGGTGGTGGTCATCGACCACCATATGATGCGCGAGCATCCCCCGGTCTGCGCCGCCGTGGTCAATCCGAACCGGCCGGGCTGCAACTCGGGGCAGGGGAACCTCGCCGCGGCGGGGGTGGTGTTCGTCCTGCTGGCCGCGCTGAACCGCGAGGCGCGTCGGCGCGGCATGTTCGCCGAGGTCAGGGAACCCGACATCCGCCAGTGGCTGGATCTGGCGGCCATGGGGGCGATCTGCGACGTCACCGGCCTGACCGGCTTCAACCGGGCCCTGACCAGTCTGGGCCTTCGGGTCATGTCGGACTGGGGCAATCCGGGGCTGCGGGCCCTGCTGGCCGCGGCGGGCGCCGAGCCGGGGCCGGCCAAGTCGAACCACGCGGGCTTCATCCTCGGCCCGCGCATCAATGCGGGCGGGCGGATCGGAAAGTCGGACCTCGGGGCGCGCCTGCTGTCGACCGACGACCCGGTCGAGGCGGCGGCGCTGGCGCAGGAGCTGGACGCCCTGAACATCGCCCGCCGCGAGGTGGAGAAACAGGTCACCGACCAGGCCACCCGTATGGTCGAGGCGACCGGCGCCCATGCCGACGGCTCGGCTGTGGTGGTGATCGCGGGCGACGAATGGCATCCGGGCGTGGTCGGAATCGTCGCCGGCCGCCTGCGCGAGCGCTGGCGCAAGCCGGTGGTGGTGATCGGGGTCGATGCAGTGAACGGCCTCGGCAAGGGCTCGGGCCGGTCGCAGCCGGGCATGAACCTGGGCAGGGCGGTGCAGGCGGCGTGGGAGAGCGGCGTTCTGATCGCCGGGGGCGGCCACGCCATGGCGGCCGGGCTGACGGTCCGCGCCGACGACATCGACCGGCTGCGCGACTTCCTCAATGACCGGATGATCGGCGAACAGGCGGCCGCCGACGCCCTGGACCATGTCGAGATCGACGCCCTGATCGACGCGGGCGCGGCGACGCGGGCCCTGTTCGAACAGTTCGAGCAATTGGCGCCGTTCGGTCCGGCCAATCCCGAACCCCTCTTCGCTCTGGAGCATGTGCAGGCGCGCGATGCTGTGGCCATGAACGGCGGCCATGTCCGGTGCCGGCTGGTCGGGGCCGACGGGGCTTCGGTCAAGGCCATCGCCTGGCGCTGCGCCGACCTGCCCGGCGGGCAGTCGCTGTTGTCCGGACAGGGCGGACTGAGCGTGGTCGGGCGGCTGAAGGCCGATGACTGGAACGGTCGGCGCGGCGTCCAATTCGAGATCGAGGACGTGGCTGATCCGCGGATGGCCTGATCCGGCGCTGTATTGCCGGAAACGGGGTTGCACCGTCCGGAATCGGCGGCTATATCGCCCGCTCTCCGCGCAGCGGTCCCTTCGTCTATCGGTTAGGACGTCAGGTTTTCAACCTGAAAAGAGGGGTTCGACTCCCCTAGGGACTGCCAGCGCGGAGATTTCCCCACAACGCATGATGAAGACCCGCCACGGCGGCCGTCGGCGCGTATTCGTCCACGATGATCTTGCCGTGGGTCAGTCCGAACAGCGGGGAGCCGCACGACCTTCAACCCTGCCGGTGGTGTTCGCCGACCGGTCGGCCCCATGCCATTCGGGTTCCGCCTTCCAGCCGAAAGCCGGCGGTGTTAGCTTGACCGCATGCTGAAATGGATCAGGCGGATGGCTCCGCAAACGCGTTCAGGCGCGCCGGAAGGAACCGGGACGGGAGCGCTCATGTCGGGATCAGATTCGCCCGCGCGCGCGCCTCGCTTCGACATCCAGTTCCTGCGCGGCGTCGCCGTTCTGGCGGTCGTCGTATTTCACGCCTTTCCCGACGCGGTCCCGCAGGGGTTTCTGGGCGTCGATGTCTTCTTCGTGGTGTCCGGCTTCCTGATCACAGGGATCATCCTCAAGGGGGTCGGGAAGCCCGGGTTCTTCGTCAATTTCTACAAGCGGCGCGCCCTGCGTCTCCTGCCGGCGAGCCTGACGACGCTCGCGGTGACGACCGCGCTGGCGTTTGTTTTCCTGACCAGCAGCCAGATGGCCGACTATGCGGCGCAGTTGCTCGGCGCGCTCGCCTTTGTCTCGAACTTCGTCCTCGCCCTGCAGACGGGATATTTCGAGTCGGCGGCCGAGACGAAGCCGCTCCTGCACATCTGGTCCCTGTCGCTGGAGGAGCAGTTCTATTTCCTCGCGCCCCTTCTGCTTTGGCTGACCCCGCTGCGGGCGCGGCCCTGGCTGCTGCTGACCGGATTCGTGCTGTCCCTGGCCCTGTGTGTGGTGCTGGTGACCGGCGTGAGCTGGTTGCCGGTGCCGTCCACCACCGCCGCCAACTTCGCCTTCTTCATGCTGCCGACTCGCGCGTGGGAGCTTCTGGCCGGCTCCCTCTGCGCCTGGCTGATGATCAACCGGCCCGGGCTGACCCTTCCCGTCTGGGTCAAATATCTGGCGTTGGCCGCCATCCCGCTCATCTGCGTCTTCAGCTTTGACCAGGCGCACCCGCGCTGGGAGGCCGTTATCGCCGTCCTCGCGACGAGCCTGCTGCTGCTCGGCAAGGACGACTGGTTGCCCAACGTGGGATTGACCCGCCCGGTCTGGCATGTCGGCAACTGGTCCTACAGCCTGTACCTGATCCACTGGCCGCTGTTTTCGTTCGCCTATGTCGCCTACGGCGAAAGGCCGCCGTGGCAGGTTCTGATCGGCCTCGCCCTGCTGGCGCTGGTCCTTGCCCGGTTCCAGTGGAAATACATCGAACAGACGTGCCGCGAGGGCCTGCCGTTCAGGCTGAACGCCCCCGCGGTCCTCGGCAGCCTCATGGTCGGCCTTGCGGTCATCGCCGCGCCCTCACTGGGCGCGACCAGCCCGACCGCCGCGCAGCTCAAGCCGGTTCACGGTCTTGGTCCCGAATGCGCGGCCAAGGGCACGGCCTGGGTCGATGAGCCCACGTGCCGTACGGCGGCGGCGCCCACAGTCGCGGTCTGGGGCGACAGCTACGCCATGCATCTGATCCCCGGACTTCAGGGGGTCCCGCTCGTCCAGATCACCAAGAGCGCCTGTGCGCCGGTCCAGGGGGTCGCCAACATCGCCGCCGGCTATTCGCCTGCATGGGCCGCGGAGTGTGTCGCCTTCAACGAGAGCGCCCTGCGGGCCATTGAGGGGATGCCTTCGGTCCGGTTCGTGGTGATTTCGTCGCCGTTTTACCAGGTCCTGTACGACAACGGACAGCAGCTGTTGCTCGACGGTCGGGTCCAACCCTTCTCGGCCGCCGGGAAGCATGGGCTTGAGCGCGCCCTGGTCCGGCTGAAAGCGGCGGGCAAGACGCCGATACTGGTCGGCCCCACGCCTGGCGCCTCGTTTGACGCCGGGCGCTGCAACGAGCGCGCGATCGAGGGCAGGCCCATGTTCGGGCGGACGCAATGCGATGTCGTCGAGGGCGGCGGCGGCACGACCCGGATCAACGCCGCGCTCCTGGAGGTCGGCCGCAACACCGGGACGGACGTCTATCTGCCGGCGCGGGCGCTTTGCCGGGACGGTCTGTGCAGGACCCGGCACGGCGACGTGATCATCTACCAGGACAGCGGGCACCTCACTGACCACGGCTCACGCTTCGTCATGGAGCAGCTCGGGATCGTCCGGCGCCTGAGCGACGACGCCCCCTGAGGCGATCTCGCGGCGATCAGGACCCCGGGATTTCCCGACGCGGGGCCTGACCAGCCCCTTGCCGGCCGCTGAAAAAGCCCCGGACGGTCCGTGTGGATTGGCGACGGTCCGCCCGGGCGCGGATGTCGTCCTGACGAAATCAATTCGCGTTTGCTGCGAAAACCGGCGTTTTTCGCTTTTCCGACGTTCACAGAACCGTGTTAAATAAACTTCGTCCGCTCCGTTTGCGGGCAGGGGGAAGGCTGTGTCGGACTACGAGGGCGTTGAGACAGTCGCGACGGTCCGAATCGCGGGTCGGGTGAAGTGGTTCGATCCCGGTAAGGGATACGGCTTCATCGTGCCGGATGACCCGAGCCTGACCGACATGAAGGACGTGCTGCTGCACGTCTC
>CAYNNT010000140.1:0-5412 GCA_964398675.1 uncultured Brevundimonas sp. | reverse complement strand
GATTCCGTCGAGGCCGCGGAGATGAGCGACGGCCTCGGCCAGCGTCGGGACTCTACCGCGTTCACCATTGATCTGAGGCCCTAGCGCCGTCCAAACGACGCCGGTCAAGCGCCGCTCACTGGCCCAGCGGCCAATCGCGTCAGCAAGAGGGAGAGTTCGCTCTGGTGGTGAAGGCCATCTGCCAATCGGGCGTGTGGATTTAGTGCGCTCACGGACGTGCAATGCGATCGCGGCCTCGTTCAAACTGTCGACGGCCATCGCTCGCCAAAGGGTCGTCGATTTGGCAGCTCCTGGGACGAGCACCAGCGTCAGACGATCGTCTTCGGACTGTCGAGCAAACTCGATAGGCAGATCAGGCCCGTCGGAATGCCAATCACCGACAAAGGGGAGGTTGCCCGGATCGTCAATAAGAGAACCCCAGCCGAGGCAAACGATGGTCACCGGCCCCTCCATCATGCGGTTTTGGACACAGCGCTGGACACAGGTCGAATATCAGGCCCCATAAGACTCAGATAATAAGATGAAAATTGACAAACTTGACTGAACCTAAATCTGGTGCGTCTACCAGTTCCGCCACATCCGCCAGGTTCGAGGGAGCGTCTAGGCGAGGGCGGGCGGGGCGGCAACGAAAAAGGCCCGGGATCGCTCCCGGGCCTTTCGTCTTGCGGAGTCGATCGCGGGGATCAGTCCTTCTGATTGTCCACGCCGGAGCCCATGGCCTCGGCCGGGGACGACATCGTGGTCTCTTCGGTGATGTCGATGCCCTTGGCGAGCTTGGAGTTCCAGAAGCCGTAGATGATGTAGATCACGGCCCCGACCGCGGCATAGGCGCCGAGGATGGTGAGCGGCAGCGGATTGCCGTCCATGGCGTGCTGGATCATCGGCCAGAAGTTGAAGCCGGCGAGGGCGAGGCAGGACAGGATGCCGGCGACCGCGGTGGCGATGCCGCCGGGCACCTTGAACGGACGCTCCATCTCCGGGTGCTTGATGCGCAGGAAGATCACGCTCAGGCAGACGATGGAGAAGGCGACGGCGGTGCCCAGGGACACGAGGTCGCCGAGGATCGAGATGGGCAGGAAGGACGCCGCGATGGCGATCAGGATGCCCAGCAGGATGGTCCCCATCCACGGAGTCCGGAACTTCGGATGGATCACGGCGAAGACCTTCGGCAGCAGGCCGTCGCGGGCCATGGTGTAGAAGATCCGCGTCTGGCCGTAGCACAGCACCAGCATGACCGAGGACAGGCCGGTGATGGCGCCGACCTTGATCAGGAAGCTGATCAGGTTCAGCTGCCCGCCGGCGGCCGAGGCCACGGAGATGTTGGCCCATTCCAGACCCATGCGGTCGATGGCGACGGCCACCGGCGCCGGGCTGGCCAGCTCGAGGTAGGGGACCACGCCGGTCATGACGGCGGCGACGGCCATGTAGATGAGGGTGCAGACGATCAGGGCGCCGAGGATGCCGACCGGGACGTCCTTCGACGGGTTCTTGGCCTCGGCCGCGGCGGTCGAGACCGCTTCAAAACCGACATAGGCGAAGAAGATGATCGAGGCCCCTCGGAGGATGCCTGACGCCCCGAACTCGCCGAACTTGCCGGTCGTGTTCTCGGGGATGAAGGGCACCCAGTTGTCCGGGTTGATGTACTGGATCCCGACCGCGATGAAGGTCAGCAGGACGATGATCTTGATCATCACGATGACGTTGTTGATCGAGGCCGACTCGCTGACGCCCAGGACCAGCAGGCTGCACACGGCGGCGATGCCGATGGCGGCGACCAGGTTGAAGGTGCCCGTCAGCGGGAAGCTGGCGGCGCCCGTGTCGGACGTCACCGCCTGGATCAGCGGCGTGGCCCAGGAGTGTCCTTCGCCCCCGGCGTACTGGATCATCGGGAACAGGCTGTCCGCGAGACCGAAGTCATTGAGGATGGAGACCACATAGCCCGACCAGCCGACCGCGACGGTCGAGGCCGCGACGCCGTATTCCAGCACCAGCAGCCAGCCCATGATCCAGGCGAAGACCTCGCCCAGGGTGCCGTAGGCGTAGGTGTAGGCGGAGCCCGAGACGGGCATGGTCGAGGCCAGCTCGGCGTAGCAGAGGCCGGCGAGACCGCAGGCGATGCCCGCGACCACGAACGACAGCATGATCGCCGGGCCCGCGTTGGCGGCGGCGACCTGGCCGGTCAGAACGAAGATGCCGGCGCCGATGATGGCGCCGATGCCGAGGCTCATCAGGTTGATGGGTCCCAGAGACCGCTTCAGCTCGCTCTTGGCGGCTTCTTTCTGGATCTGGGCTACGGATTTCTTGAGGAACAGGCGGTTCCCCCTGGGCCTAAGGCCTTCTGCGGACATCGAGTCTCGCCCCCTGATACACGGCGAGTCCTCCCCGGACCGCCTTCAATGGCGCGGACGCTAGCGGCGCGGGGCCGCGCTGGCAACGCGGTTTCCGAAGCGTGAACGACGGACGACGCTTTCGTGAAGGGGCATCGAACGTCTAGAGCCTTGGGCGATGCTGCCGATACACGCCGTTCTTGAGCCGCTGAAGGTCGCCCTGGCGGCTGGAAACGTCGCCGTCCTGGCCGCGCCGCCGGGTGCGGGCAAGACGACGGTCGTGCCGCTGGCGCTGCTCGGTGAGCCGTGGCTGGACGGCGGCAAGATGCTGGTGCTGGAGCCGCGCAGGCTGGCGGCGCGGGCGGCGGCGGAGCGGATGGCGGCGACGCTGGGCGAGGCGACCGGCGATACGGTCGGCTATCGGACGCGCCTGCAAAGCCGGATCGGGCCCCGGACCCGGATCGAAGTGATCACCGAGGGCGTGTTCACGCGGATGATTCTGGACGATCCCGGGCTGGAAGGCGTCGGGGCGGTGCTGTTCGACGAATTCCACGAACGGTCGCTGGACGCCGATCTCGGCCTCGCGCTGGCGCGGGAGACGCAGGGTCTGTTGCGGGAAGACCTGAGGCTGCTGGTGATGTCCGCGACGCTCGATATCGGCGGCGTGTCGCGGCTGCTGGGCGATGGGTCGGGGATTTCGGCGCCGGTGATCGAGGCGGAGGGCCGGATGTTTCCGGTCGAGACGCGTCATGTCGGACGTAATCCGGTCGAGCGGATCGAGGACGCCGTGGCGCGGGCGGTCCTGCAGGCCCTGGGCGAGGAGAGCGGGTCGATGCTCGTCTTCCTGCCGGGGCAGGGGGAGATCCACCGCACGGCGCAACGGCTGGCGGAGCGGCTGCGGGACCCGGCGGCGGACGTGGTTCCCCTGTACGGCGCGCTGGACCGGGAGACGCAGGACAGGGCCATCCAGCCGGCTTCGCCCGGGCGCCGCAAGGTCGTGCTGGCGACCTCGGTGGCCGAGACCAGCCTGACCATCGAGGGGGTGCGGGTGGTCATCGACGGCGGCCTGTCCCGCGTGCCGCGGTTCGAACCGTCCAGCGGCCTGACGCGGCTGGCGACGGTCAGGGTCAGCCGTTCGTCGGCGGAGCAGAGGCGGGGCCGGGCAGGGCGCACTGAACCGGGGGTCTGCTACCGGCTGTGGGACGAGGCGGCGACGCGCGGGCTGGTTCCGCACCAGCGGCCCGAGATTCTGGAAGCCGATCTGACGGGCTTCGCGCTCGATCTGGCGCGATGGGGCGCGCGGTCGACGGAGGCGCTGGCCTTGCTGGATCAACCGCCGGCAGGGGCCTTCGCCGAGGCGCGAAAGGTGCTGGCGCGGCTGGGGGCGCTGGACGAGGCGGGGGCGCTGACGGCGCATGGACGGCGGATGACGCGGATCCCGCTGCCGCCGCGGCTGGCCCATATGGTCGCCGTCGCCAGTGACGCCGGAGACGCGGCGCTGGGCGCACGGATCGCGGCGGTGCTGAGCGAGCCGGGGCTCGGCGGAAATGACGTTGATCTGAGGGACCGGCTGCGCGGGCTGGGCCGCGACCGGTCGCCGAGGGCGCGGGAGGCGCTCAAACTGGCCGAACGCTGGGCGCGGGCGGCCGGTGGCGGGCAGGGCGGCGAGGCTGACGTGGGCGCGCTGCTGGCGGAGGCCTTCCCGGAGCGGGTGGCCAAGGCCCGCGGCAAGGCGGGCGAGGTGTTGCTGGCGTCGGGGCGGGGGGCCTTTCTTGATCCGACCGACGCCCTGGCGCGGGAGCCCTGGCTGGCGGTGGCGGAGCTGGGCGGCGGAGATGCCCGGGATCGCATCCGGCTGGCGGTCCCGGTCGATCCGGCGGCGCTGGAAGGGCGGATCGAGGTCGAGGACCGGCTGGCGCGGGAGCCGTCGGGGCGGATGACGCTGCGCCGCATCCGGCGCATCGGGGCGATCGTGGTCGACGAGAAGATCGTCGGGGCCCCGGATCGCGCGGCGATCACGGCCGCCCTGCGGACCGAGGTCGAACGGGACGGACTGGCGGGCCTGCGCTGGGGCGAGCGGGCGTCGGGCCTGCGGGCGCGGCTGAACTTTGTCGCAGGACTGGAAGAGGGATGGCCGGATGTATCGGACGCCGGGCTCATGGCGGCGCGCGAGACCTGGCTGTGGCCGCTGCTGGACGGGGTGCAGGCGCTGGAGAAGATCGACGACGGGGCGCTGGAGGCGGGTTTGCGGGCGCTGATCCCTTGGGACCGGCAGCGCACGCTGGACGACCTGGCCCCGGCGCGGCTGGCGACGCCGCTCGGCTCGGCCGCCATAGACTATGCCGCAGACGGCGGACCGCGGGTGGACATCCGGGTGCAGGAACTGTTCGGGACGACGCTGCATCCGACGGTCGGCGGCGGACGGGTTCCGCTGACGCTCGCGCTCCTGTCCCCGGCGCGGCGGCCGGTGCAGGTGACGAAGGACCTGCCCGGCTTCTGGGCCGGAAGCTGGGCGGCGGTGCGCAGCGAGATGCGCGGCCGGTACCCGCGGCATCCCTGGCCGGAGGACCCGACGAAGGCCGAGGCGACCAGTCGGGCCAAGCCGCGCGGGACGTGAGCGTGCCGACGCCGCTTGCCTTTTGCGACCAACCCGCCTAGAAGCCCGCCCACTTCACACGCAGGCGTGGCGCTGACGGGGAGAAATCCCGTTTGCTCCGTTCCGAGGGCCAATCGGCCTTTACCCGTCTGCGGCGGATCAATCGGATAAAGGACTAACCCAATGGCTCTGCCAGAATTCTCCATGCGTTCGCTGCTCGAAGCCGGCGCCCACTTCGGCCACCAGACGCACCGGTGGAACCCGAAGATGGAGCGCTACATCTTCGGCTCGCGCTCGAACATCCACATCATCGACCTGTCGCAGTCGATCCCGCTGCTGCACCAGGCGCTGGTCGCCGTGCGCGACGTCGCCGCCAAGGGCGGTCGCGTCCTGTTCGTCGGCACCAAGCGTCAGGCCGCCGATCCGGTCGCCGAGGCCGCCAAGCGCTGCGCCCAGTACTATATGAACAACCGCTGGCTCGGCGGCACC
>CAYNNT010000139.1:0-5474 GCA_964398675.1 uncultured Brevundimonas sp. | reverse complement strand
TCGGCGTCGACCAGCAGGACGCAGCCGTCCACCATGCCCAGGATCCGCTCGACCTCGCCGCCGAAGTCGGCGTGGCCGGGGGTGTCGATGATGTTGATCCGGGTTTCGCCCGCCTTGCCGTTCCACAGCACGCTCGTGCATTTGGCCAGGATGGTGATGCCGCGCTCGCGCTCCTGGTCGTTGGAGTCCATGGCGCGCTCGGTCGTCGCTTCATTGGCTCGGAACACGCCCGACTGGGCCAGAAGCTGGTCGACCAGCGTGGTCTTGCCGTGGTCGACGTGGGCGATGATGGCGACGTTGCGCAGATTCATTTGACTATCAGACGTGCAAGGCGGCCGGCCCGGGCGAAAGTTTGGGGCGGCGGCTGGGTTCAGGCGACGGTGCGGGGAGCGCGCGCCTCTTACAGGGGCGCACGCGGAAACGCCAGTGCGTGACGAACACGCACTGGCGTAACGCCGGTTCTATCGCCGAGGAAAGCGGCGACGAGAGGGCGGGATCAGACTTTCGCCGACCGGCTCCGCACCCAGCCGTACAGGGTCACGGTGAAGACCGCGAAGGCCACGACCCCCGCCAGCATGTCAGGCCAGCCGGCGGGCATCGGGATCAGGGCGAACGGCGCCTCCTGTTTGGTGGCGACGATGACCGCGGCGTGGAGCACGCCGAAGAGGCTCTCGCCGACAATGAGGCCCGAGGCCAGCAGCACGCCCATGCGGCGGGCCACGTCGGCGAACGAGGTCTTCGAGACGACCTTGTCGTAGATCCAGCCGCAGACCGCGCCGACCACCAGCATGGTGGTCACCGCCGCCGGGAGGTAGATGCCGATGCCCACGGCCAGCGGGGGCAGCTTGATCTTGCCCTTGCTGGCGCCGCTGACGACCATGTCGATGATGATGATGGCCACGCCGATCAGGGCGCCGTAGCCGATCAGGTCCCAGCGCAGGTCGCCGGCGATGACGCCCTTGGCCAGGGCCGAGATGAGGGTCGCCTGGGGCGCGGCCAGCGGGGTTGCGCCCGACACGATGGCGGCCGGACCGCCCTCGAAGCCGAAGGCCTGGTTCATCATGTCGAGGATGAAGGGAATGACCAGGGCGCCGGCGCCGACGCCGACGATCAGGGCCGTCTGCTGGCGCCAGGGCGTGGCCTCGACCAGCTGGCCGGTCTTCAGGTCCTGCAGGTTGTCGTTGGAGATGACGGCGACCGCGAACACGATCGCGGTGACCATCAGGGCGAAGGCGACGAACGACGGGTCGGCCGGCACGCCGGTGATCTTCATCACCGCAACCATCAGCAGGGAGGCGACGAGGATGGCGATGATGCCGACGCCCGACACCGGACTGTTGGACGAGCCGATCAGCCCCGCCATATAGCCGCAGATGGCGGCGACGGCGAAGCCGATGACGATCACATAGACGATGCCGCCGATCACCAGGGCCATGGCCGAGGCGGCCAGGGGGGTGCCCTGGGTGAAGGCCGCCATCAGGGCGGCGATGCCGGCCAGGGCGACGATCGAGATGACGCCGACCAGGCCGATCGGAATGTCCTGCTCGGTACGTTCCAGCGTCTCGCCGGCCTTGCGGCGGGCCTGGGCGGCGAGGGCCGAGGTCAGGCCGCCGACCAGCGGGCCGATCAGTTTCAGCAGGGTCCAGATGGCAGCGACGCCGATCGTCCCGGCGCCGATGAAGCGGACCTCCTTGGCCCAGACCAGCTTGGCGAGGTCCTCGACCGAATAGCCGGGCTCCAGCGTCGTGGTGATCGAGGCCATGCCGTGCGCGGCCATCCAGGCGATGTTGTCCGGCGAGGTCAGCATGGGCACCAGAACGACCCAGGCGATGATCAGGCCCACCAGCTGCGCCAGGCCTACGGTCAGGCCGATCAGGTGACCGGCGCCCAGCAGGGCGAACTGCATGCCGAAGCCGATGCCGGTGGCGCCGCCGCCCATCGAGGCGGGCAGGCGAATGAAACGCGTGGCCTCGCCGGCGAACACCTTGGCGGCGACCAGCAGGGCGTAGGCCGCCGAGACGATCGAGCCCCAGATGACGATGCCCAGGCCCGACCGGTTCTCGCGCACGGAGCTCTCGCTCTCGTCCGCGCCCGGTGAGCCGACTTTCAGCACCTCGGCGGCGGCGACGCCCTCGGGGTAGGGCAGGTCCGCGCTGACCACCAGGGCCCGGCGCAGCGGGATCGAAAACGTCACCCCGAGCACGCCGCCCAGGATGCAGATCAGCGTCGACTGCCAGAACGGGAAGTGGGTCCAGTAGCCGACCATGACCAGGCCGGGCAGGACGAAGATGATCGAGCTCATCGCGCCGCCGACCGAGGCGACGGTCTGCACCGTCATGTTCTCCCAGATGGTCGTGCCGCGCAGCATGCGCAGCAGGGCCATGGAGATGACCGCAGCCGGAATGGCCGAGGCGAAGGTCAGCCCGACCTTCAGGCCGAGGTAGGTGTTGGCCGCCGTGAAGATGATGGCGAGAAAGCAGCCCAGCACCAGGGCGCGCAGCGTCAGTTCGATCAGTTTGACGCCGCCGACGGGCGCGCTCGCGGGTGTGTCGGTCATGGGTTTCCTCTCCCTCGTTGGGCGGAGGTAAGCCGGAAAGCGCCCGGGTGGCTAGAGGTGATTGGTGGTTGGTGGTTGGTGGCTGTCGGGACAGCGCCCTGATCGGTGAGGGAACCGAGGGCGTGAGCCATCAACCGCCAATCACCAATCACCCAGGCCGCATCCATTGACACCCGCCCCGCCCCGTCGGAGCCTCTCCGCCAAAGGGAGAGACACGATGAAGCGGATCATGACAGCGGCCGTCGTCGGCCTGATGTGCCTCGGCGGCGCGGCGGGCGCCCAGGACGCCAGGACGCCCTCGGCGGATATCGTCGAGGCGCGGCAGGCGGGGATGATGCTGTCGGGCGTGGCCATGGGCTCGATCAAGGCGGCCATCGACGCCGGCCAGCCGATCGCCAGCCAGCGCTTCCCGACCCGCGCCCTGTCGCGCTGGGCCCATGCCGTCCCCGGCGCCTTCCCTGCCGGCAGCGGCGCCGAGGCGGGTGTGCGCACGAACGCCAAGCCCGAGATCTGGAGCGACCGCGCCGGCTTTGAAGCGAAAGCCGCGGACTACGCCGCCGCCGCCGATCGCCTCGCTGAACTGGCCGGCGGCGACGACGCCGCCGCCTTCGCCGCCCAGTGGACCGTGGTGCGCTCCAGCTGCCAGGCGTGCCACGACGCGTACAAGGCGAGCTGAGGGATTAGGGACTAGGGATTAGGGATTAGGGGAGGGGCAGTTTAATCCCCGTCCGTATCCTCAAGCTCTGACCACCCTATTCCCTGGTCCCTAATCCCTAGTCCCTCCTCATGCCCGAACTCCCCGAGGTCGAAACCGTCCGTCGCGGCCTTGAGCCCGTGCTCACCGGCGCGCGCCTGACGCGGGTGCGCCAGAACCGGCCGGACCTCCGCTTTCCCTTTCCGGACCGGTTCGTCGAGCGGCTCGAAGGCGCGACGGTCGAGCGTCTCGACCGCCGCGCCAAATATCTGCTGTTCCCCCTCTCGACCGGCGAGACCTGGGTCAGCCACCTCGGCATGACCGGCCGCTTCACCCTCGACGGCGAACAACTGGGCGAGTTCGAGGAGGCTGCGCCCATCGCGGGCAAGCATGAGCATATGAGTCTCTGCGCCGTCCGCGACGGCGTCACGACCCGCGTCGGTTTCGCGGACGCCCGGCGCTTCGGCTTCATGGGCCTGATCCCGACAGCCGCCGTCGAGGCCCATCCCTGGTTCGCCGCCCTCGGCCCCGAACCGCTCGGCAACGGCGTCTCCGGCGCCCACCTCGCCGAGGCCTTCTCGGGCCGCAAGCAGAACATCAAGGTCAGCCTGCTGGACCAGCGCAACGTCGCCGGCCTTGGCAATATCTATGTCTGCGAGGCCCTCTATCGCGCCCGCATCTCGCCGCTGGTCGCGGCGGGCAAGGTCTCGAAGCCTCGCCTCGAAACCCTCGCCGCCGTGGTCCGCGACGTCCTCAACGAGGCCATCCTCGCCGGCGGCTCGACCCTCAAGGACTTCGCGAATGCGGACGGAGGGCAGGGCTATTTCCAGCACCGGTTCGACGTCTACGGCCGCGAGGGCCAGCCCTGCCTCGCCGAGGGGTGTTCCGGCGTCGTCAAACGCACCGTCCAGGCCGGCCGCTCGACCTTCTGGTGCCCGGCCTGCCAGAAACGGTGATTGGTGGTTGGTGATTGGTGCTTTCTGAGCGACCGTTCCGCCGCCTGTTCCCTCACACCCGCCAACCACCAACCACCAACCGCCAATCACCCCTTGTCCCACCGCATCATCCTCTTCCGCGGCATGAACACCGGCGGCGTCCGCGCGCCGGTGGCGGAGCAGCGGGTCATGGCCGCCGCCATGGGGCTGGAGAACCCCCGCACCCTCGCGGCCAGCGGCAACCTCGTCGTCGAGAGCGACAGGGCGACGGACGCGCTGGAGGCGGACATCGAGGCCGCCATGGAGAAGACCTTCGGCCTCAAGGTCGCCGCCATGGTCCGCACGCCGGACCAGTGGGCGAAACTGGTCGCCGCCAACCCCTTCCCCGACGAGGCGACCGCTCATCCCTCGAAAATGGTTGCGATGGTCATGAAGAACGGCATCAAGGCCGGCGCGCTCGAGGCCTGCCGCGACCTCGCCGAGGGCGGCGAGCGGGTCGAAGCCATCGACGATGTGCTCTATTTCTGGTTCCCCAACGGACAGGGCGAGAGCGGCATCTTCAAAAAGGCCACGCCGCGGATGCTGGGCATGGGCACCGGTCGCAACTGGAACACCGTCCTCAAGCTGGCGGACATGGTCGGGCTGAAGCGGTAAGGAACGGGCCATGACCCACCGCCGCACCCATCTCTGGATCAGCCTCATCGTCGGCCTCGCCGTCTGGGGCGCCTATTTCGGCCATTTCCTGCAGCAGATGCGCCGCGGCGAGACCGGCGGCCTGGCCCTCTGGTTCCTCGGCGCCCTGACCGTGATCGTCCTGGCGGAGACCGTGGCGACCGGCCTGATCGCCTGGCTGTTCCGCCGCCGCGCCCGCGTGCTGGACGAGGGCCCGACCCTCGACGCCGCCCTCAAGGCCAGCCATGTCGCCCTGATGCTGCTCATCGCTCTGGCCCTGTCCGCGGCGGCGGGCCTGGCCCTGGCCTCCCTGTTCGGCTGGACCCTCGACCTGTCCGGCGCGCGCGGTCAGGTCATCGCCGCCAACGCCCTGCTGGCCATGGTGGTGAGCGCGGAGCTGTTGCGGGCGGCGCTTACGCTGGCGCTGCTGCCGAGGCGGTGAAGCGGGTGGTTGGTGATGGGTGGTGGTTGGTGGTTGGTGGTTGGTGTTTGGTGATTAGTGATTAGTGATTGCGCCGCAGCCGCCAGCGCCTGAAAACGTCGAGCCGATGTTGGACGCATCAACCACCAACCACCAACCACCAACCACCAACCACCAACCACCAGCCACTAATCA
>CAYNNT010000138.1:0-5527 GCA_964398675.1 uncultured Brevundimonas sp. | reverse complement strand
CTTGGCGGCGACGGGCCACGCGCCTACCTAGGCCCGTCACCGACTGAAAGCCGCCGCATGTCCGAACCCGCCGCCCTGCCCGTGAACGCCATCGAGGTCCGGGGACTGGAAAAGACCTATGCGGGCTCGAAGAAGGCCCCGCCCAAGGTCGCCCTGCGCGGCGTTGATCTGGTCATTCCGCGCGGCTCGATGTTCGGCCTGCTGGGTCCCAACGGCGCCGGCAAGTCGACCCTGATCAACATCCTCGCCGGGGTGGTCAACAAGACCGGCGGAACGGCGGAGATCTGGGGCCGCGACATCGACAAGCAGCCGCGCGACGCCCGCGCCGCCCTCGGGGTGGTGCCGCAGGAGATCGTCGCCGACGTCTTCTTCACCCCGCGCGAGGCGCTGGAGGTCCAGGCCGGCTTCTACGGCGTGCCCGCCAACGAGCGCCGCTCGGACGAACTGCTCGCCGCCCTCGGTCTCAGCGACAAGGCCCACGCCTATGTCCGCGCCCTGTCCGGCGGCATGAAGCGCCGCCTGATGGTGGCCAAGGCGCTGGTGCACAATCCGCCCATCCTGATCCTCGACGAACCGACGGCGGGCGTGGACGTCGAGCTGCGCCGCCAGCTCTGGGAATACGTGCGCCGCCTCAACGCCGAGGGCGTCACCATCCTGCTGACCACACACTACCTCGAGGAGGCGCAGGAGCTCTGCGACACCATCGCCATCATGAACCGGGGCGAGGTCGTGGCCTGCGAGCCGACGCCCCAGCTGCTGCGCCGTCTGGACACCCGGAACGTGGTGGTGACCCCCGAGGGCGCCCTGAAGGCCCTGCCCAGACTCAAGGGCTTCGAAGCCGTCGCCCGCCCCAACGGCGCCTTCGCCGTCACCTACAAGAAGGGACAATCGTCGGTCGAACAGGTGCTGGCCGCCGTCCGCGCCGCCGGCGTCACCATCGCCGACATCGTCACCGAGGACCCGGATCTGGAGGACGTGTTCCTGGCCCTGACCTATGGGGACGCGTCTCAGGTCAGCCCGACGAAAGACTGAGCCGCGCGCTTGCCTTGGCAGGCGTCAAATACAACTATGGCGGCACTCAAACCGGGAGCCGCCATGTCTGACAAACAATCTCAGTCCAACCATCGTTTTCTGGTCGGCATCATGCTGGGCGGATCGATCGCGCTGATCGGCCTCGCCGTCTGGATGATCGTCAACGACGAGGGCGCTCCCGTGTTCGTCGCCGTCGGGGGCTCGATGCTGGCCGCCTTCGCCGCCATCATCGCCTCGCAGGGCAAGAAGAAGCCTTGATCGTCCCTAGACGACCATCACCGTCCCGATGAGCAACCGCGCGCCCGCGCGACCCATCACCGTATTGGTCGCCGCCTGGAGCTGGGCCACCAGACGTTCCACGTCCGGCGGCGTGCCGGGCAGCAGCGCATTGGCGGATTGCTGGACCACGGCCGCATAGGCCGCCCGCAGGCGCGGGGCCGACTGGGCGACGCGGGTGCGCAGGGCGGCGTCGGGCGTATCGACCCCGGTTTCGACCGTCATCACCCCCAGCCGCCCGCCCGGTCCCCGGACATTGGCCGTGATGGTCGGCAGCCGCAGATAGCTGGCCTGCGCCGAGCCGCCGCCGCCATTGGTCCTGAGCGGCTGGGTCTTGAGTCCGAGGAGAGCGCGACGTTCCATGCGCCGACGGTAAACCCGGTCGCTTAAGGCTCGGTTACGGGCGTTCTCCCTCCCCCGAAGTGGGGAGGGACGGCGGAGCGAAGCGGAGCCCGGGTGGGGAACGACAGTCCCGCACCATCGGTGCCCAGCTTCATGCTGCCTTACCCTGTCGGTGCTGCGCGCCGACATCCCTCCCCATGAAGGGGAGGGAGAACGCAATTTACGCCGCCGCCCCGACCGCCGCCGGCTCCATGGCCTTCAGGTCCAGCAGGGCGAACAGGGCCGCGTCCTCGTCCTGTTCGGGGTTGGGCGTGGTCAGCAGCTTGCCGCCGACGAAGATGGAGTTGGCCCCGGCGAGGAAGCACAGGGCCTGCATCTCGGCGCTCATCGTCTCGCGCCCGGCCGACAGCCGGACCATGGCCTTCGGACAGACGATCCGCGCCACGGCGACCGTGCGGACGAATTCGATCGGATCGATCTCGCCCTCCCGCATCACCCGTTCGCCCAGCGGCGTGCCCGTGACGGGCACCAGCGCATTGACCGGCAGGCTGTCGGGATGTTCGGGCAGGGTCGCCAGCGCGTGCAGCAGGCTGGCCCGGTCGCGCCGCGCCTCGCCCATGCCGACGATGCCGCCGCAGCAGGTGCTCATGCCGGCGTCGCGGACGTGCTGCAGCGTATCCAGGCGGTCCTGATAGGTCCGCGTCGTCACGACCTGGGCGTAGTATTCGGGGCCCGTGTCGAGGTTGTGATTGTAGTAGTCCAGCCCCGCCGCCTTCAGCTGCTTCGCCTGGTCGGCCGACAGCATGCCCAGCGTCGCGCAGGTCTCCAGCCCCAGCGCCTTCACCCCCGCGATCATGGTCGCCAGTTTCGGCGTGTCGCGGTCCTTCAGCTCGCGCCAGGCCGCGCCCATACAGAAGCGCGAGGCCCCGCCCGCCTTCGCCGCCATGGCCTCCGCGATGACCGCCGTCGCGTCCATCAGCTTCTCGGCCTTCAGCCCGGTGTCGAAACTGGCCGACTGCGAGCAGTAGCCGCAGTTCTCGGCGCAGCCGCCGGTCTTGATCGACAGCAGCTGGCTCTTCTGCACTTCCGACGGATCGAACCAGGCCCGGTGCACGGTCGCGGCGTCGTAGACGAGCTCCATGAAGGGCCGGGCGAACAGGGCCTCGACCTCGTTCAAGGTCCAGTCGTGGCGGGGG
Organism: uncultured Brevundimonas sp.; assembly: GCA_964398675.1. Lineage (GTDB taxonomy): Bacteria > Pseudomonadota > Alphaproteobacteria > Caulobacterales > Caulobacteraceae > Brevundimonas. Next base: position 2,681 of record CAYNNT010000138.1, on the reverse strand, counting down.
GTGGCGAGGTCACGGGTCATGGCCGTCTGCTTAGCGTCGGCGCACCCGCCCGCCAAGCCGCCTATTCCTCGTCGCGGTACACCCGACCGTCGCGCATGACGAAGTCCATGGAGGTCAGAACCGACACATCGGTCAGGGGATCGCCGTCGACCGCGATGATGTCGGCGCGCTTTCCGGCCTCCAGCGTGCCGATCTCCGCTGACAGACCCAACAGGTCGGCGGCATTGACCGTCGCCGCCTGGATCGCACTCATCGGCGTCATCCCGTTGGCGACCATCAGGGCGAACTCGTCGGCGTTCCGTCCGTGTCTGGACACTCCGGCGTCGGTGCCGAAGGCGATCCGCACGCCCGCCGGCACGGCCCGTCGCAGCGACTGGCCCGTGATCGAGATGCGCCACTGGATCTTGGGCAGGACCTCCGGCGGATAGGCGTTGGGATCGGCGGCCAGCCGCTCGATATAGCCGTTCACCGTCGACAGGGTCGGGACATAGTAGGCCCCCGACTGCCGGAACAGGCGGATCGTCTCATCGTCGAAGATGGTGCCGTGCTCGATCGAGTCCGCGCCCAGCCGCAGCGCCATATTGATGCCGTCCGCGCCATGGGCATGGACCGCGACCTTGAGTCCGTAGAGGTGCGCCGTCTCGATCAGGGCGCGCGCCTCGTCCTCGAACATCTGGGCGCCCAGTCCGGCGCCGATGCGGCTGTTGACCCCGCCGGTGGTGGCGATCTTGATCACCCGGGCGCCCCGCCCGACCTGGATGCGCACCGCCTCGCGGCAACTCTCCACCCCGTTGCAGACATTGTCGTGCGGCATGACCTCGCGCAGGTCGTCGTTGAACCCCAGCCGCCCGTCCATATGGCCCGAGGTGGTCGAGATGCTGTTGCCGGCGTCGATGATGCGCGGCCCCGGCAGGCGGTGGGCGGCGGTGGCGTCCGCAAGGGCCAGGGTCACCCCGCCCTCGTCACCGAGGTTCCGGACCGTGGTGAACCCGGCCATCAGCGTCTTCTCGGCGTTCTCCGCCGCGCGATAGGCATGGGCCGGCAGGTTCTCGGTGACGCCGGACAGGAAGCCGGCCTGGCCGCCGAGGTCGGACACCAGATGCACATGGCTGTCGATCAGGCCGGGCAGGACGAAACGGTCGCGCTGGTCGATCACGGTCGCGCCGGGGAAGGCCGCGGCGTCCACGAAACCGTCGCGGATCTCCACGATCAGACCGTCCCGCACCACCACGGTCGAGGGGCCCCGCGGCGCCTGGCCCGGACGATCCAGCAGCCGCCCCGCCTGGATCAGGGTGACCGGACCCGGGCTCGCCGGGGCCGCATCCTGGGCCCGCGCTGCGCCGCCCAGCGTCAGCGCCGCCAGCGCGCCCGCGATCATCGTCTTCATGGATTGTCTCCCCGGATTGACGACAGATTAGGCACAGATCGCCTTCAGGGGTCCAGAAGCAGTTCGCCCCGCCGCAGGTCGATGGTCACGGTCTCGAACAGGCCCAACAGATCCACGCCCAGGAGCAGGGCGGGCCGATCAGCAAGGTCCCAAACGGCGAAGGTGTGGAAGTCGCCGACCAGCACGGGAAGCCGGGTCAGCCGGACCCCGCCCAGTTGAAGCTCGGGCAGCATCATGGCCTCGGCCATGACGCCCTCGCCGGTCGGGGACAGGATCCGGTTCAGTGTCGAACCGTCCGGCAGCACCAGCGGCTGGGCGTTGGCCTGGACGGCCAGGGCGGAGTTGATGATGGTCATCCTCGAACCGGTGTCGACGATGGCCTTGCAGGGGACAGACCCCGCCATGGCGTCGATCAGCAGCAGGCCGTTGAAGCGTTGCTCGCCAGCCGTTGGCCGCGCCGTCACCACCATGCTGTCGGGGTCGCGCAGGCCCCGCCGGGGGCGCATGACGTTGACCCGCGTCCGACCTCTGAAATGCAACACCAGCCGCAGGCCGGCGAGCAGGTCGGTTCCCAGGAGGCCGTCCAGTCCGTCCATGTTCGCGCGTCCGGCGACCACCAACCGGGCGTCGCGCGCGTCGAGCGCTCCGGTCCGGACGCGGGCGGCCCGCACGGTCGAGGCCAGCTCTCCCGCCACCACCGTATGCATGGTCACCGCCCCTGCGTCGGCCAGTCCGAGGGTGACGGCCAGATCCTCGGCGATAACCGAGGCGTTGGCGGCGCTGTCGATGGCGAAGGCGTAGGGGCCCTGTTCGTTGATCCTGACAGGGACCGTCAGCAGACCGCTCTGCTGATCGTCGCTCGTGAACGGGCGCGCGTCCTGCATGCGGGCAAACGCCGGCGCGGCGAATCCCGCCATCACCAGCCCGGCCAGGGCTGCCGTTCGACGCGTCAGGTCTCCGCTCGGCATGGTGCGCTCCTTACGGCAAGGGTGACATGAAACGCCGCGACGCACGAGATGTGCAACAAACACATAAAGATATCCTTATGTGTTTCTTGCCCCCGCGCCCCGACCGGTCTATAGGCCGCGCGAACAGTTTCCCGGAAAGCCCCGTCCCATGACCGACTACATCGTCCGCGACATTTCGCTTGCCCCGTTCGGCAACAAGGAAATCGCCATCGCCGAAACCGAGATGCCGGGCCTGATGGCGCTGCGCGAAGAGTTCGGCCCGCAAAAGATCCTCAAGGGCGCCCGCATCACCGGCTCGCTGCACATGACGATCCAGACCGCCGTGC
>CAYNNT010000137.1:0-5552 GCA_964398675.1 uncultured Brevundimonas sp. | reverse complement strand
TGCGGGGGGGGGTTTGGGCGCTACGCGGTATATGTGGTTTTTTTTCGCCAACCCTCCCCCTTGGGGTGCGGGTGGGGCCCGGGCCGTCGGGGTGGGAGGGAGTGGGGTTACCCTGCATGACGCCGGAGACTCAGACCGCCCGCGCCCGTGACCTGCGCAAGCGCCAGACTTACGCGGAGGCGCTACTATGGCAGGCGCTCCGCGCCTCGCGCCTCGACGGTCTCAGATTTCGCCGCCAGCACCCCATCGATCGCTACTTCGCCGACTTCGCCTGCATTTCCCTCAAGCTTGTCGTTGAGCTTGATGGCGGGGTTCACGACGATGACGACCGGCAGCTGAACGACTATCATCGGCAGCAGACAATCGAGGGCCTTGGCTGGTCCGTTATCCGGTTCCCCAATGCCCAGGTGACCGGCTCGTTTCCAACCGTCTTCGCTGCAATCAGGGCCCATGCCAGGATCGCCGGCACCGGAACCCCACTCCCTCCCACCGACTGCGTCGGCGGGCCCCTCCCTCTCCCAATGGGAGAGGGGTCGCAAAAGCCCTTCATTCCCAAGCCACGCCGTCCTAGATACCGACCATGACCGACACCGCTACGAACTCGAAATTGATCCAGGGCCGCACCGGCCCGTGGGAAATCGTCATGGGGCTGGAGATCCACGCCCAGGTGGCGTCGAAGGCCAAGCTGTTCTCGGGCGCCGCCGTCGGCTTCGGCGCCGGGCCGAACGAGCAGGTGTCGCTGGTCGACGCCGGCTTCCCCGGCATGCTGCCGACCCTGAACAAATACTGCGTCGAACAGGCCGTGCGCACCGGCCTGGGCCTCAACGCCCAGATCAACAAACGCAGCCAGTTCGACCGGAAGAACTATTTCTACCCCGACCTGCCGACCGGCTATCAGATCAGCCAGCTCTACTTCCCCATCGTCGGCGAGGGCGTCGTCGAGGTGGAGGCCGAGGACGGCTCCTTCTTCAATGTCGGCGTCGAGCGCCTGCATCTGGAGCAGGACGCGGGCAAGCTGATCCACGACCTGTCGCCGACCGAGAGCTATGTCGACCTGAACCGCGCCGGCACGGCCCTGATGGAGATCGTGTCGCGGCCGGACATTCGTTCTCCTGAAGAAGCCGTGGCTTACGTCAAGAAGATCCGGACCATCCTGATCTACCTCGGCACCTGCGACGGCGACATGGAGAAGGGCAATCTGCGCGCCGACGTCAACGTCTCGGTCTGCCGCGAGGGCCAGTACGCCAAATACAAGGCGACCGGCGACTTCAGCCATCTGGGCACGCGCTGCGAGATCAAGAACGTCAACTCGTTCCGTTTCATCTCCCAGGCCATCAACTATGAGGCCCGCCGCCAGATCGAAATCCTCGAGGACGGCGGCAAGGTCACCCAGGAGACCCGCCTCTACGATCCGACGGCCGGCGAGACCCGCTCGATGCGGTCCAAGGAAGAGGCGATGGACTATCGCTACTTCCCCGACCCCGACCTGCTGCCGCTCGAGCTGGAACAGGCCTGGATCGACGGCATCAAGGCCGGCCTGCCCGAACTGCCCGACGCCAAGCGCCGCCGGCTGATGGCCGACTACGGCCTGTCGCAGTACGACGCCGTGGTGCTGATCTCGGAACAGGCCAAGGCCGACTATTTCGAAGCCGCCGCAAAAGGCAGGGATGCGAAACTGGTGTCCAACTGGGTGACCAACGAGGTCTCCGCCCGTCTGGCCGCCGACGGCAAGGACTTCAGCGAGAACCCGCTGCCGGCCGCCCACGTCGCCCAGCTGGTCGAGCTGATCGAGACCAACGTCATCTCGTCCAAGATCGCGAAGGAGGTCTTCGACCACGTCTGGAACGGCGAGGGCTCGCCGGCCGAAGTCGTGGAGAAGCACGGCCTCAAACAGGTCACCGACACCGGCGCGATCGAAAAGGCCATCGACGAGATCATCGCCGCCAACCCCGACAAGGCCGCCGGCGTCGCCGAGAAACCCCAGTCCCTCGGCTGGTTCGTCGGTCAGGTCATGAAGGCCACCGGCGGCAAGGCCAACCCGGCCGCGGTCAATGACATCCTGAAGGCGAAGCTGGGGCTTTAGAGTGAAGCGCGGCTAGGTGCTTTATTTCATCCGTCGAGCGTAGAGCGGTTCCAGCGAGCGATCGGCTAATCAGACGGAAGATGTTTGTGCTCAGTCCCGCAATCTGGCTGTGTGAAGAGGCGGCAAGAGTCGTCGCATCCAAGCCCATACTGGGCCGTCTTTGAGGCGAATCTCTTCCTGCTTCAATCTCTCCACAATGGATTCGACGGCCTCTATGTCTTCCAAGACTTTAGCCTTTGTATATTTGAACGGAGGATTTGATTGCGAACTTTGAAGTCTGTTCAGCATTCCTTTGAATTTTACTCTACCTCCCAGCGCTAGGTCGATTGCTTTTGCAGATGGCAACTTGTCGACCTTTATAGTGTCAAGAAGGCCTGCGTAGTCATTGGCATTCGCCATGTCCGAAGCTGCGCCCATGATGACATCCCAGTCGGTGGTACCTTTTTCACTTTCCTCATAGGCAAGACGAAACATCGTGGAGATTGCTGTGAGGCGGTCAGCGACGGATCGCATCATCGCCGCGTCCCTGGATCGTTCCCTACGCCCATTGCCATTTGCAAGGTAAATTGCCCAGAAGAGCGCTGCTGCACTGAATGCAGCACTCCAAGCTGGCCAATAAAGTGCGATCGTAAAATTGTGCCAGAACTCCCACCAAGGTTGAAGCCAAACTGGCACTTCAACTTGTTCAGACGTGACCATTCATAGCTCCTCGCGAGTCTCGAGTGTGTAGGACTAGGACCAACGTTTTCGGCATGGCGATCATCTGAAGCGCTCAGGCAGTATGTCAGAGCCTCCTACTCAAACAACTCCCCGCTCGCCTCCGCCCCCTCGACCGCCTCCCGCGCCAGCGCCCGCGTCACCGGCCTGTGCAGGGCGTCCAGCCGTTCGACGACCTCCGCCGCCGCCGCGGCCGACCGGTCGATCCGCCGCAGCAGATAGGGAACGACGTCCTTCTGCGGCCGGATGCCGCGCTCGGCGAACCGCGCCTCCAGCATGGCCGACAGCACCGCGTCGTCCGGGACTTCCATCGGCACGCTGATGACGGCGTCCAGCCGCGAGCGCAGGTCGGGCAGGGCGGCCTCCCAGCTGGACGGCGCCGATCGCGCCACCAGCAGCAGGGCTCCGCCGGGCGCTTGGGCCAGGTTGATCAGGTGGAACAGGGTCTCGTCGTCGACGTCCCGCGCCGGGTCCAGCAGCACCGGCCGTCCGTCCAGTTCCAGCGGATCGATCAGCGCCGCCTCGGCCCCGTGGATGGCCACCGCCCCGACCCGTTCGGCCCAGATCTGCCCCAGCCGGCTCTTGCCGCAGCCCGCCGGTCCGCAGATCGCCATCGCCCCGCCGATCAGATTGGGCCAGTCCGCGAGCGCCTCGACCGCGGCCCGGTTGCAGTCCGACACGACGAAGCCCTCGGCCCCGTCGGGCAGGTCGCGTTGCAGCGGCAGTCGCATCTGGTCGGCGGGCGAGGGGCGGATGGTCATTGGTCTCCTCCTAGCAGAAACGGGCCGCCAGGGGGTGCACGCCCGTGGACAAGGTCACGCTTCTGTGGACGCGCGGGCTCCCTTTCCGCCCCCGATCTTCCGGTCCTTCCCGACCCCGGAACCTGTCTTCCCGCCCCGAAATCCCGTCCGGACGCGGCCGAAATCCCGTCTGCGTCCGTTCCTGACGCAGGGGTCCGCTAGCCTGGGCCGATCAGAAGCGCGGGGAAGGGGCGAATGTATCGACAGGACAGCTTTTCGGGATTTCGGGACGGGTGGTGTCTTTTGACCCCTGTCAGGCCCGCAAACCTTGACTTTCCGGGGCGATGATGCGCCCTTCCGGCCTCCCGAATTGCGCCCCTTGCGGCCTGTAATCCAAGACGAACCGACCATGCACGCCTACCGCTCCCACACCTGCGGCGCCCTCCGTTTGACCGATGCGGGCTCGAATGTCCGCCTGTCCGGCTGGGTCCATCGCAAGCGCGACCACGGCGGCCTGCTGTTCATCGACCTGCGCGACCACTATGGCCTGACACAGCTGGTGCTGCACCCCGAGACGCCCGGCTTCGAGGCCGTCGAACGCCTGCGCGCCGAGAGCGTGATCCGCGTCGACGGCGAGGTCGTGGCCCGCGAGGGCTCGGTCGTGAACCCGAACCTGCCGACCGGCGAAATCGAGCTGCGCGTCACGGGCGTCGAGGTCCTGTCGGAAGCGGCCGAACTGCCGCTGCCGGTCTTCGGCGAGCCGGAGTATCCCGAGGAAATCCGCCTCAAGCACCGCTATCTCGATCTGCGCCGCGAGACCCTGCACAAGAACATCGTCCTGCGCTCGCGTGTGATCTCCTCGATCCGCCAGCGCATGGTCGGCCAGGGCTTCCTCGAGTACCAGACCCCGATCCTGACGGCCTCGTCGCCCGAAGGTGCCCGCGACTTCCTCGTTCCGTCGCGCCTGCACCCGGGCAAATTCTACGCCCTCCCGCAGGCCCCGCAGCAGTTCAAGCAACTGCTGATGGTGTCGGGCTTCGACCGCTATTTTCAGATCGCGCCGTGTTTCCGCGACGAGGACCTGCGCGCCGACCGCTCTCTGGAGTTCTACCAGCTCGACGTCGAGATGAGCTTCGTCACCCAGGAGGACGTCTTCGCCGCCATCGAGCCCGTCATGCACGGCGTGTTCGAGGAGTTCGCCGACGGCAAGAAGGTCGACCCCTATCCCTTCGTCCGCATCCCGTACCGGGAGAGCATCAGCCTGTTCGGGACCGACAAGCCGGACCTGCGCAACCCGATCGAGATGAAGGATGTCTCGGACCATTTCCGCGACGGCGGCTTCGGTCTGTTCAACAAGATCCTCGCCGGTGATGCGAAGAACGCCGTCTGGGCCATTCCCGCCCCGACCGGCGGCTCGCGCGCCTTCTGCGACCGCATGAACTCCTGGGCCCAGGGCGAGGGCCAGCCGGGCCTCGGCTACATCTTCTGGTCCGAGGACCAGGGCGCCTGGGGTGGTCCGATCGCCAAGAACCTCGGCGCCGAGGCGACCGACGCCCTGATGAAGTCCCTGGCCATGGGCAAGGGCGACGCCGCCTTCTTCGCCGCCGGCGACCCGTCGGTCTTCTACAAATTCGCCGGCAATGCGCGGACGAAGCTGGGCCAGGACCTGAACCTGATCTCGGACGACGAGTTCAAATTCTGCTGGATCGTCGACTTCCCCATGTTCGAGTGGAGCGAGGAAGAGAAGAAGGTCGACTTCTCGCACAACCCCTTCTCGATGCCGCAGGGCGAGATGGAGGCGCTGCAGACCAAGGACCCGCTCGACATCCTCGCCTACCAGTACGACATCGTCTGCAACGGCTATGAGCTGTGCTCCGGGGCGATCCGGAACCACAAGGCTGACATCATGCTGAAGGCCTTCGAGATCGCCGGCTATGACGCCTCGGTCGTCGAGGACCAGTTCGGCGGCATGCTGAACGCCTTCCGCTACGGCGCGCCGCCGCACGGCGGTC
>CAYNNT010000136.1:0-5651 GCA_964398675.1 uncultured Brevundimonas sp. | reverse complement strand
TGTGGAGGCTGGCGTCGACGGTCTCGTCATTCGTGCGGGGCAGCTCCAGCATATAGACCGTCTGGTCGAAGCCGGTGGAGGCGTTGGTGTCTGCGCCGAAGGCCAGACCGAGGCGCTCAAGGATGCGGAGCAGGTCGTTCTCGGGAACGTTGGTCGTTCCGTTGAAGGCCATATGCTCCATGAAGTGGGCCAGCCCCAGCTGGTTCTCGTTTTCCATCAGCGAGCCCGCGTCGATGCGGAGGCGGAAGCTGGCCTGTCCGGGCGGGGTCGCGTTGCGCATGATGGCGTACTGCATGCCATTGGCCATGACGCCGAAGCGGACATTGGTGTCCGCCGGAATGTCGCTGGTCGCCTGGGCCCATGGATCGGAAGGCTGGACCTGCGCGAGCGCCGGCGAGGCAGCGGTCAGGGCGGCGACAGAGGCCGCGGCAAGCAGAAACAGGCGGGCGGAACGCATTCTCGGTCTCTTTCCGAAAGGCGCCGGCTCCCGGATCGGGGCCGCGCCGGTCAACAGGAAGGACCGCAATACACCTATCGCCGACGCCCCACGCAACCCTTCGGCGACCCGGCGGCAAGGCTCAAGTTACCGAATGTTAATTTCCCGGCCGCGAGACGTAGAAGCTGGCGGCGTTTCCGACGGCGTTGGCCCCGGTGATCACCGAGCGGTTGGAACCCGCGACGGTTGTATTGGCGATCGCTGACACATCGCCGGTATTCGTCTGGGTGTTGCCGGCTTCCAGATAACCCTCGCATTCGGAACAGGCGTAGCCGGTGACGCTGTTGCCGACGGCGTCCGCGCCGACCGAGACGTCGTAGCCGTTCGTCCCGGAGAAGGTGGCGACGACATCGACGCCGCCCGTATTGAACTGGGTGTTGTCGATCTGGATGTAGATGTCGTTGTTGCCGACCGACAGTTCGTTCGCCGCGCCGCGGGCGTAGGCTTCGGCCCGGCCGTAGTCATAGGCGGTGGTCAGGGCGGAGGCCCGGACGAAGCTGGAGTTCCGCTGGTCCGACTCGTTCACGACCGAGCCCCCCTCATTGAAGAGAACGGCCTGGTTGGCGGTGGCGCGAGCCCGGGCGGCGAGATCCCAGGCGTTGCCGGAGTTGGCGCTGGCCTCGGCTTCGATGAAGCTGCCGATGGAGCGCTGGGCGATGCCGAGGTCCTGGCCCGAGGTGTTGTCGCTGTTGACCGCGATGGCGTTGGCGATGGCCTGGCTGGTCACGCTGGCCTCGGCCGGGATGTACTGGCTCTCGATTCGGCCGAAGGACCGGACGATGGCCGATGAGACCTGGTCGATCGTGCCCTCCACGACGGAGGTCTGGCCATAGACGGCCACGGTGTTCGAGATGGCCGAGGCGCCGACGGCGGCCCCCGCGTGCAGACGGGCGTTGCTGTCGCCCACTTCGGTGGTGGCGCTGATGAAGCCGTCGTCGGTAGTCTGGGTCGCGTCGAGCGTCAGGGTCGCGTCATAGGCGCTGACGGCCAGGTAGTTGCCGCCGGCCTGGGTCGTGGCGTTGACCGCGCCCCAGGTGTCGCCGCCCAGAGTGATGTCGGTGGTCGCGACCGCGTCGCCCTGCATGGTCTGGTCGGACTGGACGGTGATCGAGCCGTTGTAGACCGCGCCCGAGGCGCTGTTGCCCTGGGCCGAGGTCTCGACCGTCACCTGGTCCTGCGAATCGACGACGTTCAGCGTCTGGCCGGCGAAGACGTCGCCCAGTTGCAGTTGCTGGTTCAGGACGATCGTGCCGTCCTGGGCTGCGGCCTCAGTAGCGGCTGCGGCGCACAGCATCGTCGCGGCGATCGTGCCAGCGAGACGGATCCGCGCGGGTTTCGCCATTGTTCGTGTCCGTGTTGGGGTAAGCGGCATAATAGCCTCCGGTCGGGCCGACCGTGCCGCCCAGCGGGTCAGGCCCGGCGTTGAGGCAGACTTCCGGTCCGGGAGCGCCGTAGAGGTTGGCCATGAACTCGACCGTTGCGCGTTCGATCAGCGCCCGCACCGCCAACTGGACCGGCTCGAGCCCGCCTTCGCCGGCCGAGATGTCGAAGACATTGCCGTTCAGGAAGTCGAATACGCCGGCCGAGATTTCCCGGCCGATGATCTGCTTCTGGTAGGAGACGACATCGACGACTTCCAACGTGGTGGTCTGGACCAGCCGCAGGTCGATGGCGATGTTCATCACATAGGCCTTGCCGGCGAAGGCAGTCGACAGCGGAGTCTGGCTGGTCGCCTGGCCCGCGGCCATGTCGAATCCGCCCGAGCGGATATTGTAGTTCACCTCGGTGATGCCGCCGATGATGTAGAAGTCCGAGCCGGGGACCGAGCCGGCCAGGATGCGGCGATACTGGACGTCGTCGGCGCCGCCGGGACCGTCATCGCCGATCAGGCGGTTGTTGGCGTAGCGCAGCTCCATCTCGGAGACGGAGGTGTCGTAGCGTTCCACCATGCGGGCGCCGGACTTGGCGAGGGCGGTCATGGCCATCTGCGAGGCGCCGCCGGTGATCTGGCGACCGCCGTCGGCGGAGACCGTGCCGGTGTAGTCGCTGATCCGGCCGATCGCCATGCGCGGGGAGGGCAGGTTATAGCGCCGGGCATAGTCGGCCATGCAGTAGAGGGCGGCCGAGTAGGGGGTCGGGTTGGCCGTGACCGGCGCATTGCCGATGGGCGTCGCGTAGAGCCCCTGCGGTCCGGCCGAGGCCGAGATGCAGCCGCTCAGCAACGCCGCGGTCGCACAGGCGATACCGGCCGTCCTCAGGCGCCGTGAGATGGAGCCAGCGATCATGGAAGCCTCAGCGTGCCGTTCAGGCTGGTTCCGGCGGTGACGGCGCCGTTGTTGACCTGGGTCGAGTTGACGATGACCGTGTTATGATTGCCCTGAACGACGACGTTCAGGCTGTTGCCGATGGCGGTCGAGCCGCCGATGGCCGTTCCGCCGTTCCCGCCTGCGCCGGAGAAGCTGGAGGAAACGCCGCCCGAGGCGCTGGCGTAGGTGCTGGCGCCGGCCTGGATGATTCCATCCACGATCAGCCGGTTGCCGTTGGCGTCCCGCGTCGAGCCGGACTGCGGGCGGGCCGTGGTGTAGCGCGCCCCGCCATAGCCGGCCGAATAGGCGCCCATGCCGGAGGATCCCGCGGATTGTGCGGCGGCCGCAGCAGGCAGGACCAGCATGGCGACAGCGACGACAGAGAGGGCGGACAGGGCCTTGGTCTGGACGCTCATGGCAGGCGACTCCACGCAAACATGGTTTACGGGCCGGCAAGGACCCTGCGTGCCAATCTGGGTCATGGTTATTAAGAAGCGCTTGCCATGATGTCGTTTGCCGTCCGACAGGGAGACGACGCCATCCAGTGGAGCCCGACCTGACCCAGCCGCCCGCCGAACGGATTCTGAATGCGCCGGCCGTGGCCGTGCTGCTCGCAGGGTCGATGCCGGCCCTTTACCTGATCCAGGAACGTCTGCCCGACGAGGGGTTGTCCCTCGCGTTCCGGCCTTCGTCCCTGTGGACCGGAGAGTGGTGGCCGGGACTGCTGACCTCGATGTTCGTCCACGGCGGCTGGCCGCATGTGGCCATGAACGCCGTTGCAGCCCTCGCCTTCGGCCCGCCCGTGGCGCGACTGGCGGAAGGGGCGAAGGGGGCGATCGCCTTCCTTCTCTTCTATGTCGCGTGCGGACTGGTCGCCACGGGCGGCTACGGCCTGGTCCACCCCGACAGCTATGATTCGCTGGTCGGCGCATCGGGCGCCGTGTTCGGCCTGATGGGCGGGGCCCTGCGGCTGCTGGGCCGGCCCGATCACAGGCTCCGGTCGCTCGGGGACCGGCGCTTCCTGACGACCGCGGCCGTCATCATGGCCGTGAACGCCGCCGCCGGCCTGGTCGGACTGGCCCCGGGCATGGACGGCGCCCGGATCGCCTGGGAGGCGCATGCGTTCGGATTCGTTTGTGGAGCCCTGCTGATTGGGCCGTGGGCCAGGGCGTTCGGATCGCAGCGCGCGCCATTTGCTTCCTCGCCCGATCTGGGCGACGCTGACATCTGAAGCGGGCCGTCCGCGGCGCCGCTCTATATAGAGAGGGAGGAGCCGCGATGCTGGTCGCCGAAATTCTCAAGGACAAGGGCGATGCAGTCTACGCCATCGGGCCGGACATGCCGCTCGGCGAGGCCTGCGGCGAGCTGGACCGGCTGCGGGTCGGAGCCCTGATGGTCTGCAACAAGGACAAGGTGGTCGGGGTTCTGTCCGAAAGGGATGTGGTCAAGGCCGTGGCCCGTGACGGACAGCCCGCGCTGGCCCGGCCGGTCTCACACTATATGACGGCCGAGGTCATCTTCGCCGCGCCCGGAGAGACGGTGGCGATTCTGATGGGCCGGATGACGGACCGCCGGATCCGGCACCTTCCTGTGCTGCGGGACGGGCGACTGGCCGGGGTCATCTCGATCGGCGACGTCGTCAAATGCCAGATCGCAGAAGCCACCCAGGAAGCGGAATCCCTGCGTACATATATAGCGGGCTAGGGCAGCCTCTTTACGGCCACGCTTCGGCGATCGCGAATCCGCGAGAAAGTTCGTGAATCTGTCGGATTCCGGTTGCGGACAAATCGGTCGCTGCGTATATCGCCGCCTCGCTCGGAAACGGGCCGGCCGCCGGGGCCACGGAGACGAAAGCCTCCAGGGTCCCTCGGGAAGAAAGTCGCGAAAGCGGGTTGCTTCCTTAAGGGTGTTCGGTTAGGTTCCGCGCTCCAAACGAATCGTCGGTAACGAAACAGAGGCAAGCCTCTCGGGCTTTCCAGACGGTTTTTTGCGGCCTGAAGTCTCCGGATTTCAATCTCCGCAAAATGGCTGAAAAGCCCGGTTGACACGGAGAATGGCTCTCTCTAGACAGCCGCCTCCGCCGCCCTCCGGGGCGGATTTGCAGACAGAGGTTCTTCTTTAAAAAGAACCACTTGACGCAGAAAACTGAGACGCTAAACAGCGCCTCCCTCGCCTCCGGGCGGGACTGCTGGAAAGAGGTTCTTCTTCGGAATAACCGCTTGACACGGAATACCGAGGCGACTACATCGCCGCCTCCGCCGTCACCGGGCGTTAAACGGTGGGGCCGGTTCTCCGGCTTCTACGGTCTTTGAAATCGTTGATCTGGAAAGAGAAACGCAGGCGGCGGTGTCCTAGCGATAGTCCTTCGGGACTGTCTATCGACACTGACATCTGCGGTCTTTTTGAAAAGACACCATGACGTCGCTCTTCGGAGAGACGTTCGTGGGATCTCGTCAATAATACGTAGAACTAATGCCAAATCGGATTTCGGTCCGATCTGCTTAGGTCAGAAGTCAACTCAACCTGAGAGTTTGATCCTGGCTCAGAGCGAACGCTGGCGGCAGGCCTAACACATGCAAGTCGAACGGACCCTTCGGGGTTAGTGGCGGACGGGTGAGTAACACGTGGGAACGTGCCTTTAGGTTCGGAATAGCTCCTGGAAACGGGTGGTAATGCCGAATGTGCCCTTCGGGGGAAAGATTTATCGCCTTTAGAGCGGCCCGCGTCTGATTAGCTAGTTGGTGGGGTAATGGCCCACCAAGGCTACGATCAGTAGCTGGTCTGAGAGGATGACCAGCCACATTGGGACTGAGACACGGCCCAAACTCCTACGGGAGGCAGCAGTGGGG
>CAYNNT010000135.1:0-5788 GCA_964398675.1 uncultured Brevundimonas sp. | reverse complement strand
TGAAGCTGGCGTCGTTCAGGCGCAGGCGGCCGATGGCGGCGCGCAGGTCCTCGAAATCAGCGGCGTCGACTGGGAACAGGCCGCAGAAGACCACCGACTGGACCTGTTTGAAGCCCTTGAGCGGCTCGGCGGTCGGCTTCTTCTCGTCGGTGATGGTGTCGCCGACGGCGGCGTGGGCGACCTCCTTGATCTGGGCGGTGATGAAACCGACCTCGCCGGGGCCCAGCTCGTCGACCGGGGTGTTCTTGGGCAGGAAGACGCCGACCCGGTCGATCAGATGGGTCGAGCCGTTCTGCATCATCTTGACGCGCTGGCCGGTCTTCAGCGTGCCGTCGAAGACCCGGACCAGCACCACGACGCCGAGGTAGGGGTCGTACCAGGCGTCGACCAGCAGGGCCTTCAGCGGGGCCTTGGGGTCGCCCTTGGGGGCCGGCAGGCGGGTGACGATGGCCTCGAGCACGTCCTCGATGCCGATGCCGGACTTGGCGCTGCACAGGACGGCGTCGGAGGCGTCCAGGCCGATGACGTCCTCGATCTGCTGCCGCACCCGCTCGGGCTCGGCGGCGGGCAGGTCGATCTTGTTCAGGACGGGGACGATCTCGTGATTGTTGTCGATGGCCTGGTAGACGTTGGCCAGGGTCTGGGCCTCGACGCCCTGGGAGGCGTCCACGACCAGCAGGGAGCCCTCGCAGGCCGCGAGCGAGCGCGAGACCTCATAGGCGAAGTCGACGTGGCCGGGCGTGTCCATCAGGTTCAGGACGTAGTCGAGGCCGTCCCTGGCCTTGTAGTTCAGGCGCACGGTCTGCGCCTTGATGGTGATGCCCCGCTCCTTCTCGATATCCATCGAGTCGAGCACCTGCGCGCTCATCTCGCGCGCGGTCAGCCCGCCGGTGAATTGGATCAGCCGGTCGGAAAGCGTGGATTTACCGTGGTCAATGTGGGCCACCACACTGAAATTGCGGATACGTTCGATGGGAGGGGTCGTCATGGCCGCGCCGGTAGCACGGCAGGGCCGGATCGCCAACGCGCGCGCGGGCTGCGGGCGGTTTCGTCACCGTCCCGGGCGCGGATTACTTCGGCGTAAGGCCTCGCTTTGGCGTTTGAGAAGCGACGGCGAAACCGCTATTCAACGGCCGATGACAGGGGCGCCCAGGGCGGGCGACCCGAACGCGAGACGCGCGGCTCCCCTCCGCGGCGTCCATGGGGACCAGACGTGGCGAACATTGTGCGGAACAGCCTGGCCGGCGCGGCCATGATGGCCCTGGGCCTGACCCTGGCGGCTTGCGGCGGCGGCGAGGACGCCAAGAAGACGGAGACCAAGGCCGGAGCCGGCGGGTCCAGCCAGACGGTGTCGATCTCCGTAGCGTCCCTGCAGAACCTTCCGCGCACCGTCACCGCCTCGGGCACGGTCTCGGCCTGGGAAGAGGTGCCGGTCGGCGCCGAGACGGGCGGACTGACGGCCACGGGCGTCTTCGTCGATGAAGGCGCCTGGGTGCGTCAGGGCCAGCCGCTGGTGCAACTGAACAACGCCCTGCTCACCGCCCAGCTACGCCAGCAGCAGGCCGCGGTGCAGACCGCGGAGGCCAATGCCGCCCGCGACCAGTCGGCGCTGGAGCGCGCCCAGGAGCTCAAGGAACGCGGCTTCCTCAGCCAGGCGTCGCTGGACACGGCTCTGGCCAACCAGCGCGCCTCGGCCGCCAATGTCGCCGCCGCCCTGGCTTCGCTGTCCGAGACCCGGACGCGACTGGCCCAGGCCACGATCCGGGCGCCCGTCTCGGGCAAGGTGATCCGTCGCAGCGTCACCCGCGGCCAGATCGTGGGCGCCGGGACGGAGCTGTTCCGCATCGTCCGCGACGGCCGGCTGGAGCTGGACGCCCAGGTGCCGGAGACCGACCTGGCCCTGGTCCGCGCGGGCCAGACCGCCATGATTTCCTCGGATGAGGTGGGTGAAGCCACCGGGCGCGTTCGCATCGTCACCTCCGAGGTCGACGCGGCGAGCCGGCTGGGAACGGCCCGCATCTCCCTGTCCGGCGGATCGTTCCAACCGGGGATGTTCGCCCGGGCCCGCATCCAGGTCGGCGACCAGCCCGCCGTGACCGTGCCGACCGCCGCGGTCCTGTACCGCGAGAACCGCGCCGGCGTCTTTGTCATGGGCGGAGACAACCGCGCCCACTTCCAGCCGGTGACGGTGCTGTCGCGCTCGACGGACCGGACGGCGGTCGCCGGGCTGACGGCGGGTTCGCGCGTCGTGGTCGCCGGGGCCGGCTTCCTCGGCGAAGGCGACCGGGTGACGGTGGCCGCCGCCCCGCCCGCAGCCGCGCCCGTTCGCGCCACCGCCCCGGCCGCGCGCCAGGGCTCCTGACCATGAAAAACATCTCCTCCTGGTCGATCCGGAATCCGATCCCGATCATCCTGATGTTCACCCTGCTGACCATCGGCGGGGCGCTCAGCTTCATGAGCATGCGGATCAACAACAATCCGGACATCGATTTCCCGCTGGTGGCGGTCACGGCCGTGCGGCCGGGCGCGGCGCCCAGCGAGATGGAAGTCCAGGTCACGCGTCTGATCGAGGATTCCCTCGCGGGCCTGTCGGGTGTTCGCCACATCAACTCCCAGATCACCGACGGCGTCTCCTCGACGACCATCGAGTTCGAGCTGGGCACCGACACCGAACGCGCCACCAATGACGTCCGCAACGCCATGGGCGGCCTGCGCGCCGACCTGCCGCAGGACATGCAGGAACCCGGCGTTCAGCGCATCGACATCACCGGCGACGCCCTGATCACCTGGGTGATCAGTTCCGAGACGATGACGCCGGAAGAGATCAGCTGGTTCGTCGACAATGACGTCAGCCGGACCCTGCTGGCCATCAAGGGCGTCGGCGAGGTCAATCGCGGCGGCGGCGTGGATCGCGAGATCGCGGTCGAACTGGACCCGGACCGGCTGGCCTCCTACGGCCTGACGGCCGCCGCCGTCAGCCAGGCGCTGACCAGCGTCAACTCCGACCAGCCCGGCGGCCGGGTGACGATCTCGGGCTCGGAGCGATCGATCCGCACCCTGGGCGCCGCGACCTCGATCGACGCCCTGCGCGAAACCCTGGTGCCCCTGTCAGGCGGCCGGTCCGTGCGGCTGGGCGATCTGGGCCGGGTCGAGGACCACTGGTCCGAGCCCCGCCGCCTGGCGCGCTACAACGGTCAGGAAGCGATCACCTTCAACTTCCTGCGCTCGCGCTCTGCGTCCGAGGTCCGGATCGCCGAACGGGTCCGCGAGGCCGTCGCGAAGATCGACGAGGCGCATCCCGAGCTGACCATCCGCCAGGTCACCGCCAGCGTCGAGGAGATCGAGGAAAGCTATGTCGCCTCCCTGGAGGCGCTTCTGCTGGGCGCGGCCCTCGCCGTCGTCGTGGTGTTCATCTTCCTGCGGGACTGGCGCGCGACCTTCATCACCGCCACCGCCATCCCGATGTCGCTGATCCCGACCTTCCTCGTGCTGGAGCCGCTGGGCCAGTCGCTGAACGGCATCAGCCTGCTGGCGCTGTCGCTGACCATCGGCATCCTGGTGGATGACGCCATCGTCGAGATCGAAAACATCGTCCGCCACATGCGGGACGGCAAGTCGCCCTACAACGCCTCGATGGAGGCCGCCGACGAGATCGGCCTGGCCGTCGTCGCCACCACCGCGACCATCATCGCCGTGTTCGCGCCCGTCGGCGCCATGCCGGGCATCATCGGGCAGTTCTTCAAGGCCTTCGCGCTCGCCGCCTGTGTCTCGGTGGCCTTCTCGCTGGTCGTGGCGCGCACCCTGACGCCGCTGATGGCCGCCTTCCTGCTGAAGCACCAGAAGCATGAGGACGCCGATCCGTTCTGGATGTCCGGCTATCTGAAGGGGCTGGGCTGGAGCCTGAAGAACCGCTGGAAGGTGGTCGCCATCGGCACCGCCCTGTTCATCGGCTGCGGCGTGCTGGCGACCAAGGTGCCGTTCGAATTCCTCGCCAGCGGCGACACCGGCCGGGCCGGGTTCTCCGTGGAGCTGCCGCCGGGAGCCACCCTGGCCCAAACCGACGCCGTGGTGCAGCGGATCACCCGCGACCTGCGGGCGCGCCCCGAAGGGACCTCGGTCTACGCCTCGATCGGCGGCCAGGACGTCAACCAGGCCAATGTCTATGCCGACCTGACCGACAAGGGTGAGCGCGACCTGAGCCAGCAGCAGTTCGCCCGTGTGATGGTCGACGGCTGGAAATCCATCCCCGGCGCCCGCATCGGCGCCGGCGTCGCCCAGCAGGGCGGCGGCCCCTCGGACGGCACCAGCTACCAGTTCGCCATCCTCAGCGACAACGGCGCCGCCCTGACCGCGGCCGCGCGCGCGGTCGAGGCGGAGATGCGGACCGTTCCGGGTCTGGCCAATGTGGTGAACACCGCCGCGATCGCCCGTCCGGAGATCCTGGTCACGCCCCGTCCGGATCAGGCCGCCCTGATGGGCGTCTCCACCAGCGCCATATCCCAGGCCGTCCGCGTCGCAACCATCGGCGACGTCGACCAGAACCTGCCCAAATACAATCTCGGCGACCGCCAGGTGCCGATCCGCCTTCGGTTGACCCGGGACGCCCGCGAGGACCTGTCGGTGCTGGAGACCCTGCGGGTTCCGACCTCCATGGGCGCCTCCGTGCCGCTCAGCGCCGTGGCCGACGTCCAGTTCGGCGCCGGGCCCTCGCAGGTGCTGCGTCAGGACCGGTCGCGCGTCGCGACCATCTCTGCCGAACTGGACGGCATTCGCAGCGGCGAGGCCGCCGCCGCCGTGAGCAAGCTGCCGACCGTGCAGAACCTGCCCGCCGGCGTGCGCCAGGTGCCCGCCGGCGACGAGGAGTTCATCCAGGAGATGATCACCGGCTTCGCCATCGCCTTCGGCACCGGCATCCTGCTGATGTATGCGGTGCTGGTCCTGCTGTTCAAAAGCTTCGCCTATCCGGTCACCATCATGGCCTCCCTGCCCCTGGCCATCGGCGGCGCCTTCGTGGCCCTGATGATCGGCGGCTCCAGCTTCTCGATCTCGTCCCTGATCGGCGTGCTGATGCTGATGGGGATCGCGGCCAAGAACTCGATCCTGCTGGTCGACTATATCGTCATGGCCGAGAAGGACGGGATGTCGCGTCTGGAGGCGATCGTGGACGCGGCGCACAAGCGGGCGCGGCCGATCCTGATGACCACCTTCGCCATGGGCGCCGGCATGCTGCCGGTGGCCGTGGGCTGGGGCGCCGATGTCGAGTTCCGTCAGCCGATGGCCATCGCGGTGGTCGGGGGGCTGATTTCCTCGACCTTCCTGTCGCTGCTGTTCATCCCGCCGATCTTCACCATCATCGACGACGTGGCCGGCTTCGTCCGCCGTCGCCTGGCCCGGCTGTTCGCCGGCCAGCGCGATGCGCCGGCGCCGGCGGTGACGCCCGCGGAATAGGTCAGCGGCTGGCGGCTGGCAGCTGGCCGGGTGGTAGTTGGTAGTTGGTAGTTGGTGGGGTGACAGCGGAATCGCGCCTTGTCATCCCGGCCGAAGCGAAGCGAAGAGCCGGGACGGCACGGCGCCATAAATTGTCAGCTTCCGGACAGCCCGCAGGGCTGAGCCGGAAGAAGGGCCGCCACCAAACGGCCTGCGTGAAGAGGCGCGGCAGGGAACATTTCAACCCGTCTCCCGGCTCTGCTCAAGCGGGCTGTCCGGGAGGGTCAGGGGAACGGCGCGTGCCGTCCCGGCTCTCAGCTTAGCATACGGCGGGATGACAAGGGGTCCGGCTCACACCCCC
>CAYNNT010000134.1:0-5864 GCA_964398675.1 uncultured Brevundimonas sp. | reverse complement strand
AGCGGTTGGTCGGATCGGTCCAGACGATGGACATATCGACCACCGAATAGGCCTGCTGGTCGAGGATCGGGTTCGGGAACTCGAACATGCTCGAGTCGCCGCGGTAGCTGACCGAAGGCGTCACCGCCAGGTCGCCGCCGGCCACGTCGCCGGTCCAGGTAAAGCCGAGGTAGCCGGTCCACTCCGGAGCGTTCTGCAGCACGACCTGGTTGGAGATGTCCTCGTACATCGCCGTGCCGAGGTTGTAGCGCAGGAACTGTTCGAAGTCGGAGTGCAGGTAGCCGACGGCGAAGTTGGCCGAGAGGTTGTCGAGGATACGCAGACGGCCTTCGAACTCGGCGCCGTAGAAGGTCGAGGAGCCGACGTTGTCCACGAAGCTGGCGATGCCGGCGCCGGCCGGCACCTGGGTCGTGACCTGCTGGTCCTGGTATTCATTGTAGAAGACCGCGGCGGCGAAGGTCAGGCGGTCAAGGGCGCCTTTCAGGCCGATCTCGTAGGAGTCGACCGTTTCGGGGTCATAGCCGTTGACCGTGTTCGGGGTCAGGTAGGCGTCGCCGCGCATGTCGAAGCCGCCCGACTTGAAGCCCTGCGAGAACGAGGCGTAGGTCGTCAGGTCGTCCGTCAGGTCGTACGACAGGGCGATCCGCGGCGTGAACTGGCTGAAATCCTTGGAGTTGGTGTAGTTGGTCCGCACCAGCAGCGGGGCGCGGACAGTGCCGCCCAGCAGCGGGCTGCGCGTGGCGCCGAGGTAGTTGGCGCGGAACACCGTCCCCGTCTTGTCGTCCAGCGTGTAGCGCACGCCGACGCCGAGGTGCAGGCGGTCGGTCAGGTCGAAGTTGACGTCGGCGAAGCCGGCCCAGCTCTCGGTGTCCACCTGGCCGTTGGTGCCGATAACGATGCCCGCTCCGGCGAGGATGGTGTCGAAGGCGCCTTCGGCATGACCGTCCAGATAGAAGAAGCCGGCCACACCCTGGATGCGGTCGTAGTCAAACAGGAGCTGGAACTCCTGCGTGAACTGGTCGTCGGCATAGAAGCCCGGGATGTCCAGCGTCGCCGCCGGGGTGTTGTCGAAGTCGATAACCGTCGTGGTCTCGCCCTCGCGCCAGGCCGAGATCGACTTGAAGGTCCAGTTATCATTCAGCTCGATCGCGACGGTCGCCGAGGCGCCCTGGCTTTCCACCGAGTTGTCGTCACCGAGGCCTGCGCGGGTGTCATAGACGTTGGGCAGGACAGCGCCGGCCGGGGTGGCGCCGGCGACCAGACGGTGGCCGTGGCGGGGATTTGAGTCGTCCTGGACCCGGTCATAGGCCAGGCGGATCGAGACGTCGTCGCGCGGCTCCCACTCGGCGCTCAGGCGCCCGGCGAGCACATCCTTGTTGTAGTGTTCGGCGCCGGTGGTGAGGTTGGTTCCGAAGCCGTCGCGTTGATAGGAGGCGATGGCACCGCCGACGCGGAAATTGTCAGCCAGCGGAACGCTGCCCGTGGCCATCAGGTCGATCTGGTTGTAGCTGCCGTAGGCGCCGCGCAGGGTCAGCTCCGGCTCGCTCGACAGACCGTTGGTGACGTATTTGATCGCGCCGCCGACCGTGTTGCGGCCGTACAGCGAACCTTGCGGACCGCGCAGGACCTCGATGCGCTGGACGTCGTAGATGTCGAGAACCGCGCCCTGCGGACGGGCGACATAGACGTCATCGACATACAGGCCCACGCCGGGCTCGAAGCCCCAGAGCGGATCCTGCTGGCCGACGCCGCGGATGAAGGAGATCAGGGTCGAGTTCGAGCCGCGCGCGACCTGGACGGTGGCGTTCGGGGTCTGCTGCTGCAGGGCGGTGATGTCCGAGGCGCCGGTCTGCTCCAGACGCTCCTCGCCGAGGGCCGACACCGAGATCGGCACGTCCTTCAGGAGTTCGTCGCGGCGACGGGCGCTGACGACGACGTCATCCAGCGTGGAGGCCCCTTCCTGAGGCGCAGCGTCCTGCGCCATGGCGAAGGTGGAGAGCGCGCTCCAGGCGGCTCCGGCAAGCAAGGCGGTCTTTATGTAGCGGTTCATGGTAGCCCCAGTCCTGTGATTTCCAGCCCGATGACGCTTTTTATTCAGCGTTCAATGATTTTCTGGAACGTAATCGTTTTCAGCCGCCTGTCAAACGGCTGAGCTTGCCTGACGTCACCGGCGGCCCGACCTGTGGCGCCGTTGCACAGGCGGGGTGATGCAGCCTAGCTTCGGCGTCATGACCAAGCTCGATGCGCCGACTGCAAAACGGGGCCGCCCGCCCAAGGCCAAGGCCGAAGGCGCCGCCGATACACGGGACCTGATCCTCGACGCGGCCGAGGACCTCTTCTCCAAACACGGCTTCTATGGCGTCACCATCCGCGAGGTGGCGCGCGAGGCGGGCGTGGATACCGCTCTCGTCCACTACTATTTCGGGGCCAAGCGGGGGCTGTTCGACGCCGTCTTCCTGCGCCGGGCCGAGGTCTGGAACAACGAGCGGGTCGACGCCATCAACCGCTACGCCGCCGAGATGGGCGATGCGATGACGCTGGAAGGCCTGTTCGAGGCGTTCCTCCGGCCGCCGTTCCAGTGGTCGATGAAGGGCGGGCCGGGGTGGAAGCACTATTCGGCGCTCGTGGCCCAGACCAACGCCAACCCGACCTTCGGCGGCGAGACCATGGCCCGCTACTATGATCCGGCGATCCGGCGGCTGATCGAGCTGATAAAGCGGGTTCTGCCGGACGCCCGGGAGGTCGATCTCTACTGGGCCTATCACAACCTCTCCGGAGCGCTGACGCTGACCCTGGGCGAGACGGGGCGGCTGGACCGGTTGTCGGGCGGACTGTGCCGGTCCGGGGATCTGGAGAGCGCCTGCGACTATATGGTGCGGTTCGCCGCGGCCGGGTTCCGGGCGGTCTGCGGGCCAGGTCCGGCCTAGCCGAAGAAGACCTCCCACATCAGGCGGCCGGGGAGGAAGGTGAAGGCGCCGGCGACGATCAGGCCGCCGATGAAGGTCCAGGTCATGCCGCTGGCGTGACGGGCGACCCGACCCCGGCGGATGGCGAACAGCGCCATGGGCAGGGCGATCAGGGTCCAGCCGCTCAACAGGTGGATCAGGGAGAAGGATCCCGGGTTGACCTGGCGGATGAACAGGGAGCTGACCGCGACGGTCAGCATGGCGATCACCCAGCTCCAGCCGATCAGCCGGTGCACGCCCGTGCCCTTGATGCCCACCAGCTGGACCGTGCCAAGCAGCAGGGCGATCAGGGCGGCGGCGATATGGAGCTGGATCACCCACGGCTGGCGGGCGAGCAGGGCCCAGTCGGGGGCGTGGGCGAAGGTCGAGGCGATCGCCAGCGCCAGACCGGCGCCGCCCGCGACGGCGGCGAGCAGCAGGAGACGACGGGCGGGAAAGGTGGCGGTGGCGGCGGGGCTCTGGCTGGTCACGAGGGTCTCCCTTGGGTGTGTCGGGGTCGAAGGCTCGGTCGTTCGTCCGTGACAGATCCGCGCTTCAATCCCGGCCCGTTTCGTGGTCTCAAGGCACTCCGACAGACCACGTGGACAGGGGGCCGTCCAGCATGAGCGCGAGCGAGCCGGCACAGGATGTCGTGCGCATCTCCATCGACAGGACGATGCTGCGTGGCGTCTCGACGGCGCTGGCGGCGGGCGCCCTGCTGGCGTTCACCGGCGCTTTCGGGATGACGGATGCGCCGCTGGTCACCCGGCTGGCCTACTGGCTGCCGGTCATGTTTGTCGGGGCCCTGTGGGGTCACGTCTGTTCGCGGCTGATCGAGCGGTACATCGACAGCGACCGACGCCCCTGGTCGACCGTCGTGGCTTTGACCTTGCTGATTTCCGGCCCGCTGTCGGGGGCGGTCTGGGCGATCACCGGCCTGTTCTTCAACGAGGGCCAGGTGCTCATCCTGGCCCAGTTGCCCGACTTCTTCCTGCCAGTGACGGTGGTGACCGGCGCCTTGAGCACCCTGAACATCTTTCTGGCCCGAACGCCGGTTCAGACCCACGCGGCTCCGGTCGGGGCGAAGCCGGCGCGGTTCATCGACCGGCTGCCGTTCAAGCTGAGGGGCGCGACGATCCGGGCGGTGTCGTCCGAGGACCATTATCTGCGCATCCACACCGACCGCGGATCGGACCTGATCCTGATGCGGCTGTCCGACGCCCTCGTCGAGCTGGAGGGGCTGGAGGGGGCCCAGACGCACCGCAGCTGGTGGGTCGCCAGGGACGCTGTGCGCGACGTCAGCCGCGGCGACGGCCGGGCGACGCTGACGCTGGAGGGCGGCGTCGAGGCCCCGGTCAGCCGGCGCTACGCCAGGGCCCTGCGCGACGCCGGCTGGTACTGAAGCACCAGGGCTCATCCCGCCCACACGCCATGGAAGCCGGCCGGCAGGGCGACGTCGGCGCGCCAGGTGGCGACCGGGCCGTCGGAGACGCGGGCGGCGTTGAAGGCGTGCAGTTCGGTGACGCCCTCGGCGAGGTTGATCGAGGGGGCGATCAGCCAGGCGTCGGCCTCGTCCGGGCCGCGCGGGACGAAGACGGCTTCCTCCACGATCTGGGTATCGCCGAACAGGAAGGCGTCGGACCGGCCCGTGTCCCAGTCCCAGGTGGCGAGACCAGTCGGCAGCGGGCGGTCAGGGCGCTCGCCGGCGACGTGGACGGTCAGGCGGCGCGGCAGGCCGGCGCGGCGGGGATCGCTTTTCGGGAACTCGGCGGTGACGCCCGAGGAGACCATTTCAGCGCGACCGTCCGTATGCAGCGTAATCAGGTTCAGCACCGCATGCTCGCCGGGGACCTCCCCGCGCTGTTCGACCAGAACGCGGGCGCCGGCGATGGCGAAGGCGACATCCTTGCCGGCGGCGACGTCGAAGCGGATCGTCCCCGAGGCGTCCTCCCAGGCGTCGCCGAGGTGGAAATAGCTGAAGGTCGGCAGCTCATAGATCCGGCGGCGCGACAGGTCGGCCTTGTCGATGACCAGGACCTGGGTCCCCATGTCCGGCCTCCAGGCGAACTGGCTGGCGTAGGGCATGCCGCGGTGGTCGAAGACCCAGGGCTGCAGCACGATGATCAGGCGCCGGGCCGTGGCGGTGAAGTCGTGCATATAGCTGGCGCGCGGCAGGTCGATGACCTGGGCCGTATGCAGGCTGCGGTCGGCGTTGAGGCGCCAGACGATGGCCTGGCCGCCGTTCAGGCCGATGTTCCAGATCGTGCCGTCGGGGTCGTAGCGGGGGTGGGCCTGGAAGGGCATGCCCTTGAGGTCGTCGCGCAGGGTGACGAACCGCTTCGTCGACAGGTCCGAAGCCGACAGGGCCATCGGCGCGCCGCCTTCCCAGAGGGCCCAGACCTCGTCGCCGGCGACCATGACGGCGGTGTTGGCGGCGTTGGCGTCGTCGTTCGAGCCGATGCGGGCGCGGGCGTCGCCGGGGGTGCCGAAGCCGGGGGTGACCACGGCGTCGATCTCGCTCTCCCATCGGCGTTTGGGCGTGTCGGCGAAACGGGCCTCGAGAGTGGCCTGGCCGTCGTTGACGCGGAAGGCCCGCATCAGGCCGTCGCCGTCGAACCAGTGGGTGGCCGAGCCGCCCGGCCGCCGGAACTTGCCCGGGCCGTTGCGGAACAGGGTCCCGGTCAGATCGGCCGGGGCGCGGCCGTGGACCAGCCGCATGGCCGTCGGCGCGACGTCGGTCTCGAGATCGGCGGTGGCCAGGGCCCAGTCGGCGGCGGCCTGTTGCCCGGCCATGGCGCGGACGGTCTCGGGGGTGACGACGGCGGCTGAAAGGGCGGCGGCGCCCATCAGGAAGTTTCGGCGGTTGGCGATCATGACGGTCTCTCCTGATGGGCGCTGTGCGGGTCGGATCAGCGGATG
>CAYNNT010000133.1:0-5944 GCA_964398675.1 uncultured Brevundimonas sp. | reverse complement strand
GTCGGTCGCCCGCGTGCCGGGGATCACCCCGATGATATTGACGCCGTTGTAGGTCTTCGGTCCCGCACGGGTCCGGCCCTGCATCTCCCACGGCTGCAGCCGGCCCATCGGCGGGGCGACGACGCCCAGTCCCTCCAGCCGGCCGACGATATAGTTGCGCGCCATCTCTCCGCCCGGCGCGCCCGTGTCGCGGCCCTGCATGTCGTCGGCGGAGAGAATGCGCACATCCTCCAGAAGCTGGGCGTGCATCGCCGAGGGCGCGGGCGCGGCGGCGGCGGACGGCGGCGACGCTTCCGACCCGAACAGGCTCCCGCAGGCCGCAAGCAGAAGGGCGCCGCCGAGGGCGGTCGACAGGGCGAGAAGACGGGCGTGACGCATGGAAGCTCCTTGGGACCGCCGGAGGCTAGCGGAGCGCCGGGGCGGTGTCAGTTTAACTCCCTGTCATGCGGGATTCTGTGGCCGCAATCGGACGGCGGGCCTCGAAACCCCGCCGGGCGATGCTAGAACCACCCCAAGATTCCTTCCGGCGAGCCCTCCATGTCCGACACCCCCGTCGATCAGCTGTCAGAGTCCGCCGCGCGCGAGGAACTCGACCGGCTGACCGCCGAACTGGCCCGGCATGACGCCCTCTATCACGCCGACGATTCGCCCGAGATTTCCGACGCCGACTACGACGCGCTCAAGCGGCGGGCGCTCGAGATCGAGGACCTGTTCCCCGACCTGACCAGCGCCGCCTCGCCGTCCCAGGTCGTCGGCGCCGCCGCCTCCAGCCAGTTCGCCCCGGTGCGTCACGGCGTGCCCATGCTGTCGCTCGACAACGCCTTTTCGGCCGAAGAGGTGACGGACTTCGTCGCCCGCATCCGCCGCTTCCTGAAGCTGCCCGTCGATGAGGCGGTCGCCTTCGTCGGCGAGCCGAAGATCGACGGCCTGTCCGCCAGCCTGCGCTACGAGAACGGCGTGCTGGTGCGCGGCGCGACGCGGGGCGACGGCCGGACCGGCGAGGACGTCACGGCCAATCTGCGCACCATCGCCGACATCCCGCAGACCCTGTCCGGCAAGGGCTGGCCCGGGGTCATCGAGGTGCGCGGCGAGGTCTATGCCCCCAACGACGCCTTCGACGCCTTCAACGCCGCCGCCGAGGCGGAGGGCCAGCGCACCTACGCCAACCCGCGAAATTTCGCCGCCGGATCCCTGCGCCAGAAGGACCCGACCATCACGGCGAAACGGCCCCTGCGCTTCTTCGCCTATGCCTGGGGCGAGGCGTCGGACTCCTTCGCCGACACGCAAGCCGACGCCCTCAAGGCGCTGGAAAACTGGGGTTTTCAGGTCAACGCCCGCTCGCACAAGGTCGAGGACGCCGCCGGCCTGCAAGGGCTCTACGCCGAGCTCGAGCGTGACCGCGCCGGACTCGGCTATGACATCGACGGCGTGGTCTACAAGGTCGATCGGCTGGACTGGCAGTCCCGCCTTGGCTTCGTCGCCCGCACGCCCCGCTGGGCCATCGCCCACAAATTCCCGGCCCAGCAGGCGACGACCGTGCTGGAAGACATCGACATCCAGGTCGGCCGCACCGGCTCGCACACGCCCGTCGCGCGGCTGCATCCCGTCACCGTCGGCGGCGTCGTCGTGCGCAACGCCACCCTGCACAACGCCGACGAGATCGCCCGCCTGGACGTCCGCCTCGGCGACACCGTCACCCTGCAGCGCGCCGGCGACGTCATCCCGCAGATCCTCGGCGTGGTCGATCCCGACCGGCCCGGACGCGGCGCGCCCTGGGCCTTCCCGCACACCTGCATCTGCCCCCTCAAGACCGCGCTGGTGAAGGAGACCAACGCCTCGGGCGTCGAGTCCGTCGTCCGCCGTTGCACCGGCGAACTGGCCTGCCCCTTCCAGCGCATCGAACACCTCAAGCATTTCTGCAGTCGCCGCGCCTTCGACATTGAGGGCCTCGGCGAGAAGCAGCTGATCGCCTTCCACGAACGCGGCTGGATCAGCCAGCCCGCCGACATCTTCCGCCTCGCCCGAGACGCGGAGAAGCTCGACGCCCTGCGCGCCGAGGACGGCTATGGCGAGACCAGCGTGCGCAACCTCGTCGCCGGCATCGACGCCCGCCGCACCATCGCCCTGGACCGCTTCATCTACGGCCTCGGCGTGCGCGACATCGGCGAACAGACCTCCATCGTCCTGGCGCGCGCCTTCGAATCCTGGCCCGCCTTCGAGGCCGCCTGTCTCGCCGCTGCGGACGGCATCCCGAGCGAGGACTGGATGCGGCTGAACGAGGCCCACGCCGTCTCGCCCCGCGTGGTGGCGACCCTCGCCGAAGCGACCCCGCCCGCCGCCGATCCCTGGCCCGAGGCGCCGATCGACCAGAAGATCGCGCTCGCCTTCCCCGGCCTCGCCGCCCCCGCCCGACGCGGTCTGGCGACCCTCGCCGACGACTGGGCCGGACTGGTCCGGCTGGCCGCCATCGCCCGCGACGAAGGCCCGTCCGAAGGCCTCGGCCAGATCGCCGGCGTCTCCGGTGTCGGCCCCGTCGCCGCCCGGGCCCTGGCCCTGTTCTTCCGCGAGACCCACAACCGCGCCATGGTCGACGCCCTCGTGGCCGAGATGACGCGGATCGAGGACGCCGAAAAGCCGAAGTCGGACACCCCCGTCGCCGGCAAGACCGTCGTCTTCACCGGCGCCCTCGAACGCTTCACCCGCGACGAGGCCAAGGCCCGCGCGGAGAGCCTCGGCGCCAAGGTGTCCGGCTCGGTGTCGAAGAAGACCGACTATCTGGTCGCCGGTCCGGGCGCGGGGTCCAAGATGGCCGACGCGCTCAAACACGGTGTCGCGGTCCTGACCGAGGACGAATGGCTGGCGCTGATCGGCGGCTGAAGGCCTACCGGTTCAACGCCGCCCGCGCCGCCTCGGCATAGCGGTGGCCGGATGCGGCCCCCTTCGGGAACACCGCCTCGATCCGCGCCAGATCGTCAGCCGTCAGCACCAGATCCGCGGCCGCGGCGTTCTCCTCCAGCGTCCGGATGCGCCGCGTGCCGGGGATCGGAACCAGCGTTTCGCCCTGCGCCAGCACCCAGGCCAGGGCCAGCTGCGCCGCGGTCACGCCCCTGTCCGCCGCGATGGCCGCGACGGCGTGGACGAGGTCGATGTTCTTCTGGAAATTCTCGCCCTGGAAGCGCGGGTTGGAGCGGCGGAAGTCGTCGGCGGCCAGGTCCTCGACCGACTTGATCTCGCCCGACAGGAAGCCGCGCCCCAGCGGGCTGTAGGGCACGAAGCCGATGCCCAGTTCGTCGCAGGTCGTAAACAGCTCGTCCTCGGGCTCGCGGCTCCACAGCGAATATTCGGTCTGCAGGGCCGTGATCGGATGCTCGGCATGCCCGCGGCGCAGCGTTTCCGGCGAGGCTTCCGACAGGCCGAGGAAGCGCACCTTGCCCTCCTTCACCAGCTCGCCCATCGCCCCGACCGTCTCCTCGATCGGCGTGTTCGCATCGACCCGGTGCAGATAGTAGAGATCGACGTGGTCCAGCCCGAGGCGCTTCAGACTGCCCTCGATGGCGCGGCGCACATTGGCCGGCGAGCCGTCGACGGTCAGGGCGGTGCGCTCGGCGTTGTAGCCGATGCCGAATTTGGTCGCCACGAACGCCCGGTCCCGCCGGTCCGCCAGCGCCTTGCCCACCTGAATCTCATTGGTGTGCGGACCGTACATCTCGGCCGTGTCGAGGAAGGTGACGCCGAGCTCGAGCGCGCGATGGATCACAGCCGTCGCCTGTGTCTCATCCGACGCCTGGCCGTAGAAGGCCGCCATGCCCATGCAGCCGAGGCCGATGGCCGAAACCTCCGGGCCGCTGCGGCCGAGTTTGCGCGTCTTCATGACCGCTCTCCGTGAAATGTAGGGAGCCGGCGGAGCCTCCGCCGGCTCACAGCAGATGGGCGCCGTTCCGCCTTATTTCAAGGGGGCCGCCTGAGCCTTCAGCCATTCGAGTACGTCCCCATCGAGCAACGGCCCCACCTTGGCCAGCACCTCGGCGTGATAGGCGTCGACATAAGCCCGTTCGTCCCGCGTCAGCAGATCGACATCGATTAGCTTGCGGTCCAGCGGCGCCAGGGTGAGCTGTTCGAACCCGTGCATCGGCCGCTCGCCGCCGGGGATCGGCGTCGGCGGGGTAACCACCTGCAGCGTCTCGATGCGGATGCCCCAGTGGCCCTCGCGGTAATAGCCGGGCTCGTTGGACAGGATCATCCCGGTCAGCAGGGGCTGGGTATTGGGCGCCTTGGCGATCCGCTGCGGTCCCTCGTGGACGCCCAGATACGAGCCGACGCCGTGACCGGTGCCGTGGTCATAATCATGGCCCGCCATCCACAGCGGCAGGCGCGCCAGGGCGTCCAGCTGGGACCCCGTGGTGCCCGCCGGGAAGCGCACCACGGCCATGGCGATATGGCCCTTGAGCACGAGGGTGAACATCCGCCGCTGGTCCGCTGTCGGCTCGCCCACGGCCATGGTGCGGGTCACATCCGTGGTGCCGTCCAGATACTGGCCGCCGCCGTCGACCAGCAGCAGACTGCCCTTCTCCATCCGCCGGATGGTGCGGGTCACCGGCTTGTAGTGCGGCAAGGCGCCGTTCGGACCGCAGCCCGCGATGGTGTCGAAGCTCAGGTCCTTCAACGCGCCGGTGGCTTCGCGGAAACCTTCCAGCGCCTCGGCGATCTGGCGCTCGTCGGGCAGGGTCGCCTGCCCCACCGTATCGACCCAGTGCAGGAAACGGGTCAGGGCCGCGCCGTCGCGGATATGCGCCTGACGCGTCCCCTCGATCTCGACCGAATTCTTGCACGCTCGCGGCAGGGTGCAGGGATCCATGCCGCGCACCACCGTCGCGCCCGCCGCCTCCAGCCGGTCGAAATACCAGGCCGGCGACTGCCCCGGATCGACCAGCACCTTCTGGCCCGAAAGTCCGTCCAGCACGGCGTCCAGCGCGGCCGGCGCCTCCAGCGTCACCGCATCGCCCAGCCATCCCGGCAGTTCATTGGTCACCTTGCGGGGATCGAGGAACAGCGACGCCGTCCCGTCCGCCTTCACCACCGCCTGTCCCAGCGGCAGGGGCGTGCGGATGACGTCGCCGCCGCGGATGTTGAACAGCCAGGCCAGCGACGCCGGCGCCGTCAGCACCGCCGCCCCGGCGCCGGCCCTGGCCACCGCCTCGCCGATGCGGGCGCGTTTGGAAGCGCTGCTCTCGCCGCTGTAGCGGTCCTCGTGCGGAACCACGGGGGCGGTCGGCTGCTCGGGACGTTCCTCGGCCCAGGCCAGATCGAGCGGATTGGGCGCGACCGGCTTCAGCTCGGCCCCGGCCTTCGCCGCCGCGCGCTTCAGCGTGGCCAGCGCATCCGGACTGTGCAGGCGCGGGTCATAGCCGATCACAGAACCCTTCGGCGCGCGCTCCAGATACGCGGGCACGCCGCCCTCCACCAGGTCGAGGATCTCGAACTGCGCCGCATCCACCTGGGCCCGGACCTGAACAGTGTAGCGTCCGTCGGCGAACACCGCCGCCCGGTCCTTCATCACCACGCCCGCCCCGGCCGAGCCGGTGAAGCCGCTCAGCCAGGCCAGCCGGTCGTTGGCGGCCGGCAGATACTCGTTCTGATGCTCGTCCTCGTGCGGCACCAGCAGGCCGTCGAGCCCCTGCTCGGCCATCCTGGCGCGAACGCGGGGAAGGTGCTTCGCCCCGAAGGACGGATCGGTGGTTTCATCGAAGGACTGGCGCATGGGCGAGGCATAGCACCGGCAGGGAACCGCGCTCAACGTTCTCCCTCCCGCTCGAGGGAGGGATGTCGGCGCGAAGCGACGACAGGGTGGGAGGGGCTCGGCGACAAAAGCGCCGGCGCTCGTGGCGCTGACCCGGGCCCCCCCCCGGGCGCCCCGGCCACCCCCCCCCCCCGGGGGGGGGGTGCC
>CAYNNT010000132.1:0-5951 GCA_964398675.1 uncultured Brevundimonas sp. | reverse complement strand
GGAGGCCAGTGAGCCGAGGTTCAGCGAGATGTCCTTGGCATAGGCCGGCATCAGGTCGCGCAGGGTGTCGAGGGACATGGGAGCTCCCGGGGGCGAGGATCGAGGGATGAGGGTCGGGGCAGGCAGGCGGGGGCGAGGGGCCGGTGCCTTGGCCCCTCGCCCCTCCACCCTGCGGCTTAGGCCGCCAGCGTCTCGCCGCCCATCGGGCGGTTGCAGGCGCACAGTTCGTCGGTCTGCAGGGCGTCGAGCACCCGCAGGGTGTCCGCCGGGGCACGGCCGACGTTCAGGTTGGTGACATAGACGTGCTGCACGACATTGTGCGGATCGACCACGAAGGTGGCGCGCAGGGCGACGCCTTCGGCCTCGTCCAGAACGCCGAGGTCGCGGGCGAATTTGCCGCCGTTGTCGGCGAACTGCCAGATCGGCAGCTTGGACAGGTCGGCGTGGTCGCGGCGCCAGGCCAGTTTCACGAACTCATTGTCGGTCGAGCCGCCCATCACCACGGTGTCGCGGTCATTGAACTCGCGGGCCAGCGAGGCGAACTCGGCGATCTCGGTCGGGCAGACGAAGGTGAAGTCCTTCGGATAGAAGAAGATGACCTTCCACTTGCCCTCGAAGCTGTCGTTGGTGATCGGCTCGAAGGCCGAGACGCCGTTCTCTTCGTGGCTGTTGAAGCCCGGCTTGACGCCGATGATCTTGAAGTCCGGCAGTGTTTGTCCGACGCCCAGCATGGCGGTTCTCCTGATGACTCTGAAAGGTTTTGCGCCCGGGGAGGGGCGCCGCAACCGCGAAATGGCGTGTGCGATGCACAAAGTCAATGATTGGATGATGCAGGAAACGATAGATAATTTCTATAGTCGCCACAGAAGAGCCACAGCCTGGCGAATCCCCTTCACGCCTTTACGGGACCCCCTCGCCGCGGGCAGGGTCGCGGGACCACAGGAGAGATCGCCATGCGCCGACTGACCCTTGCCCTGCTGTTCGCCACCGCCGCGCCGGTGATCGGCCTGCCCGCCGCCGCCGCCGCCCAGACCCCGCCCGCGACCATTGGCGACCACTATGTGCCGGCGCCCTGGTGGATGCGCGACCCGGTCATCGCCTCCCTGGGCTACGTCCGCACCGAGATTCCGGCCAACCGGTCCGGTTTCAGCGCCACCTTCCTGTCGATCGACCGCAGCGCCGCCGACGCTTCGCGCAAGGCCGCCGACCAGATCCGCGCCCTCAGCCAGGCGCTCGCCGCCTATGGCGTCGACAAGGTGCGGGTCGAGACGACCCTGACCACCCGACCGCTCTACGACCAGTATCGCGACGAGGCCGGCGTGCTGCGCGACAATGTCCGGTCCGACCGGATCGAACGCTACCAGGCGGACGCCTCGATCACCGTCACCATCCGCGATGTCGCCGTGCTCGAACGGGTCTACGCCACTGTGGTGGCCTCCCAGCCGACCTCGATCGGCCAGGTCTGGTTCAATCTCCAGCCGGACAACGCCACCAGGACCTGGCTGCAGGGCGAGGCCGTCAAGGATGCCGCGCGCCGCGCCCGCGAGGCCGCCTCCAACGCCGGCAGCAGCCTCGGCGGCGTGCGGGTCATCGACCCGACGGGCCGCGCCTGCCAGACCGATGTCCTCGCCGGTTGGCCCTCCTATTCAGGCGGAGCCGCGCTGGCGACGGACGTGGATGCAAGCTACGGCCGTGTGGAGGCGGCCTATGCGCCGGCTCCCCCGCCACCGCCGCCGGCTCCCGGCGGCGGAGCGCCCAGCGAGGCCCAGATCGAGGCCGCCCGCCTGGCCCTTCAACCACCGCTGCGCGAACTGACCGACCAGGCCTGCGTGGTCTATGCGCTGAACTGAACCGCCCCGCTTGACCCGCCGTCGCCGCCGCGCGACCGAAGGGCATGACCGCTGCGTTCAAAGCCGATCCGGCCTTCGAGTCGGGCTCCGTCGTCGCCTGCGACTGGCCCCTGTGTCAGGTGCGGCTGCAGGACGACGCACGCTTTCCCTGGCTGATCCTGATCCCGCGCCGCGCCGGCCTGCATGAGATCGAGGACCTGACCCCCGCCGAGCGCGCCGCCCTGATGGACGAGGTCGTCCGCGCCGGCGAACTGGTGCGTGAACTGGGGCAGACGGCCGGACGGCCGGTGCAGAAGCTGAACGTCGCCGCCCTCGGCAATGTCACGGCCCAGCTGCATGTCCATGTCGTCGGACGCCGCCATGACGACGGCCAGTGGCCCGATCCGGTCTGGGGACGCGGCGCGGCTGTGCCTTACGGCGCCAACGGGCTCCAGGCGGCGGTGTCCCGTATCCGGCTCAGTTCGGGCGGATAAGGCTTGCCGGGCGCGTCTCGCCGCCGACCGTCCACTGTCCGCGCCAGCCGCTCGCCGTTCGCTCCAGCGTCATCGCGCCGACGCCCTCAAGGGTCAGGGTCGCGCCGTCGGAGATCGCCGGCCCCCAGACCGAAGGGCCCCGCCAGCCGCCCTCGACCGGCCCGACGCCGGTATCGCTGAGCACCAGGTCATAGAGCCGCCGCCCCGTCGCATCGACCAGTCGCCAGGCCCCGTCCAGTCGGCCCGCGGCCTGATCTGCGCGGATTTCGGCGGACGCCACGCCCTGTTCATAGGCCGCCTCGACGTCGGTCGGCGTAAACTCATACGACCGGACATAGGCTTCGACCGCGACCGGCGTTTCCAGCGGACGACGGTACAGGTCGCTCTCGGCGTCGCCCTGGGCCGGTTCATGGCCGAAATTCCGGCCCGGCTCGAACGGCCGGATCACGGGCGCCACATAGGCGGCCTGGGTCGACGGATGCGGCGCGGCTTCCTGCATCAGCAGGCCGGCGAAGGCGAGGACGATCAAACCCGACATGGTCCCAGACTGACGTGAAAGGACGCGAATGACAAAGGCCGTGCACCCCGCCCGCGAATTCGTGATCCGGGATGCCGCACCTGCTCACGTTTCGTTGACCCCCGCCGTCACGCTGACTAAACCCGGTTCACCGGTTTCGAGCGGCTGAATTCGCTCAGGTTTCTGAGAACCATTCGCAATATGTCGACCTCCCCCTTGCCGGGCGACGCCTCCAACGACCCGTCTGGCGATCAGACCGGCCGCTTTGTGGTCCAGCCCAACGGCCGCGTCCGTCCCCTGTCGCCGCATCTCCAGATCTGGCGCTGGCACGTCACCATGCTCGCCTCGATCCTGAACCGGTTCACAGGCGGCGCCCTGTCGGTCGGATCGGTGCTGATCGGACTGTGGCTGATGGCCCTGGCCTTCGGACCAGAGTCCTATGCGACCTTCACCGGCTGGATGGGCTCCCCGCCGGGCCTGTTCGTCTGGTTCGGTCTGACCGTGGCCCTGTGCCTGCACCTGACGGGCGGCGTGCGCCACCTGATCTGGGACGCCGGCCGCGGCCTGTCGCCCAAGGCCGCCGACGCCCTGTCCTGGGCCTCGATCGTCGGCGGCGTCCTGATCGCCGTGGCCTTCTGGGCCTTCCTGTTCAGCTCCGGGAGGGTCGGACTGTGAGCCGCCATGCCAAGACCTTCGTAAAGGGCGTCAAGGTCTCCGAGCGCCACGGCGCCGGGGAATGGACCGCCGAACGGCTGTCGTCCGCCATCCTCGTCCCCCTGACCCTCTGGGGTCTGTGGAGCGGCTTCACCCTGTCGGGCGGCGGCTATGACGGGGCGCTGGCCTGGTTCCGCTCGCCGGTGAACGCGGTCCTGCTGGCCGTCACCCTGCTGGTCAGCGTCTGGCACATGCAGATGGGACTGAAGGTCATCGTCGATGACTATATCCACAAGCCCGGCTCGCGCGGCGCCCTGCTGGGTCTGATCGGCCTGCTCTGCGTCCTGCTCGCGGCGGCGGGCGTCTTCTTTATCGTACGGCTGGCCCTGGGCTCTGCGCCCCTGCCCGCCGGCTTCGGGATCTGACGGCTGATGGCTGCATATGAATTCGTCGATCACGCCTATGACGTCGTCGTCGTGGGCGCGGGCGGCTCGGGCCTTCGCGCCGCCCTCGGCGCGGCCCAGCAGGGGCTGAAGGTCGCCTGCGTCACCAAGGTCTTCCCGACCCGCTCGCACACGGTCGCGGCCCAGGGCGGCATCTCCGCCTCGCTCGGCAACATGGGCGAGGACAACTGGCAGTGGCACATGTACGACACCGTCAAGGGGTCGGACTGGCTGGGCGACCAGGACGCCATCGAATACCTGGTCCGCAACGCGCCCAAGGCCGTCTATGAGCTCGAGCACTGGGGCGTGCCCTTCTCGCGCACCGAAGAGGGCAAGATCTACCAGCGCGCCTTCGGCGGCATGACGCGGAACTTCGGCGAAGGCCCCGTGCAGCGCACCTGCGCCGCCGCCGACCGCACCGGTCACGCCATCCTGCACACTCTCTACGGCCAGTCGGTCCGCCGCGAGGTCGAGTTCTTCGTCGAGTATTTCGCGCTGGACCTGATCATGCAGGACGGCGCCTGCACCGGCGTGACGGCGCTGAAGCTCGACGACGGCACCATGCACCGCTTCCGCGCCAAGCTCGTCATCCTGGCCACCGGCGGCTACGGCCGCGCCTATTTCTCGGCCACCAGCGCCCACACCTGCACCGGCGACGGCAACGCCATGGTGCTGCGCGCCGGCCTGCCGCTGCAGGACATGGAGTTCGTGCAGTTCCACCCGACCGGCATCTACGGCGCCGGCTGCCTGATCACTGAGGGCGCCCGCGGCGAGGGCGGCTATCTGACCAACTCCGAGGGCGAACGGTTCATGGAGCGCTATGCGCCGACCGTGAAGGACCTGGCCCCCCGCGACATGGTCAGCCGGTCCATGACCATCGAGATCCGCGAAGGCCGCGGCGTGGGCCCCAACAAGGACCACATCCACCTGCACCTCGACCACCTCGACCCCGCCGTCCTGCACGAACGCCTGCCGGGGATCTCCGAGAGCGCCAAGATCTTCGCCGGCGTCGATGTGACGAAGCAGCCGATCCCGGTCCTGCCGACCGTCCACTACAATATGGGCGGCATTCCCACGAACTATCACGGCGAAGTCCTGACCAAGGTCGGCGACAATGCCGACAGCGTGGTCCCCGGCCTGATGGCCGTGGGCGAGGCGGCCTGCGTCTCGGTGCACGGGGCCAACCGCCTCGGCTCCAACAGCCTGACCGATCTGGTCGTCTTCGGCCGCGCCGCCGGCCTGCGCTGCGGCGAGGTGGTGGACAAGGCCTCGAAGGTGCCGGACGCCCCGGCCTCGACGACGGACGGCCATCTGGCCCGTCTCGACCGCTTCCGTCACGCCAATGGCGCGACCCCGACCTCGAAGCTGCGCATCGACATGCAGCGGGCCATGCAGTCCGACGCCGCCGTCTTCCGCACCGGCAAGACCCTGGAGGAGGGCGTCGCCAAGCTGCGCGCCATCCACGCCGCCGGCGCCGACATCAGGACCACCGACCGCGGCCTGATCTGGAACACCGATCTGGTCGAGACCCTCGAATACGACAACCTGATCGATCAGGCCCTGGTCACCATCGAGGGCGCCCTGAACCGCACCGAGAGCCGCGGCGCCCACGCCCGCGAGGACTATCCGGACCGGGACGACAAGAACTGGATGAAACACACCCTCGCCTGGAAGGTCCCCGGCGATGCGGTGAAGATCGACTACCGTCCGGTCCATAACTACACGATGTCGAAGGACATCGATTACATTGAGCCCAAGGCGCGGGTGTACTGATGGTCCAGCTGACTCTCCCCAAGGGCTCGAAGCCCACGCGCGGCAAGGTCCACAAGGCCCCCGCCGGCGCAAAGAACGTCAAGACCTACAAGGTCTATCGCTACGACCCCGAGGTCGACGCCGACCCGCGCTGGGACACGTTCGAGATCTCGGCCGACGATCACGGCCCGATGCTGCTGGACGCCCTGATCCACATCAAGAACGAGATCGACCCGACCCTGACCTTCCGGCGGTCGTGCCG
>CAYNNT010000131.1:0-5986 GCA_964398675.1 uncultured Brevundimonas sp. | reverse complement strand
ATTCCGCGGCAAGGTGGTGGTGGTGAACCTGTGGGCCATGTGGTGCGCGCCCTGTCGCACCGAGATGCCGACCCTCGCCCGTCTGGATGAGGCCTATCCCGACAGCGAACTGATAGTCCTGCCGATCAATGTCGACGCCACGCCGGACGGTCTGGCCGACGCGCGCAGCTTCATCGACGTGCACGAGCCCCTGCCGCTCTACAGCGACATGAAATTCCAGCTGCCGTTCGAACTGCCCGGCGAGGGCAAGATGCCCCAGACCGTGATCCTCGACCGCCAGGGCCGCATCCGCGCGTCCTTCTCCGGCGAGGCCGACTGGGCCAGCCCCGAGGCGCGCGCCCTGATCGACGCGCTGCTGGCGGAGCCGGCGTAGCTTCACCCGCCGCCGTCATCCTCGGGCTTGACCCGAGGACCGGATCATCCGGTGCTCAACGGCGGGCATGGCAGACCGGTCGCGAGGCCGTCCCCGCCGCACAGCCTGATCCGACCTCTGATCCTCGGGTCAAGCCCGAGGATGACGACCGAAGGCGGTCGTCAGTTGCCCTTTTCGTCGGTCGCCGTTTCGGCCTTCTGCTCATCAGCCTTCCGGGCCAGTTCGTCCGTGGCCTCATCGACCTCCTGGGCGGCCTCGCTCGCGCCGGCGGCGATCGCCGAGCCGACCTGGGCGGCTTCTTCCTGGACCGCGTCGCCGGCGGTCTCGGCCTTCTTCTCCTCGGCGGGCGAGCAGGCGGCGACGCCCAGGGCCAGGGCGGCAAAGGCGGCGAGGGTGATGGACTGGATGCGCATGGGATATCCCCGATCAGCGTTGAACCTTGGCGGTTAACGCGGGGATGGCGGCGGGGTTGCGGCGATGGTGGCTGGAGGCGGGCTCGAACCGCCGACCTGTGGGTTATGAATCCACCGCTCTAACCAGCTGAGCTACCCAGCCCCGATCACTCGAGTCCCGGCGGGAACTGGTCTGTCCGCCGGAAGAGCGGTGCCTATAGAGGGAGGCGGTGGCGGATTCAAGCCGCCTTCACGCCACCGCCGGAGCGGGACCCAGGGCGGGCTCCGGACCGGGGACATGCGTCGCACGCAGGTGACGCCGCCGGGACGGAACGGCTAGGCTGGGGCGACCGTTTCCCGCCCGTCCGATTCAAGGGGTTTCCCATGCGCCTGCTCGCCCTCGCCGTCTCCGTGTCCGCCGTGGCCCTGGCCGCCGCCTGCGCCGTCCCCGGACAGGACGAGGCCCGCCCCGGCGACCCGGTCGAGACCCGCCCCGCCAACGGCGCCGGCCAACAGCCCGCCTTCCCCGGCCAGACCCGCGCGCCGGGCGTGCGCACCGAAGTCGCCCTGTCCCATACGGTGGTGGCTTCGGGGCTGGAGGAGCCGTGGGGGCTGGCGCTGCTGCCCGACGGCCGCTGGCTGGTGACCGAGCGGCCGGGCCGCCTGCGCATCATCACGCCCGAGGGCGCGATCAGCGCGCCGGTCGCCGGCCTGCCCGCCGTCGATGCCCGGGGGCAGGGCGGTCTGCTGGACGTCGTGACCGGCCCGACCTTCGGCCGGGACCGGATGATCTACTGGAGCTATGCCGAACCCCGCGAGGGCGGCAACGCCACCTCGGTGGCGCGGGGCCGACTGTCGGATGACGGGTCGCGGGTCGAGAGCGTGCAGGTCATCTTCCGCGCCACCCCGACCTATGACGGCGACAAGCATTTCGGCTCGTCGCTGGCCTTCGCGTCGGACGGCAAGCTGTTCATCACCCTCGGCGAGCGGTCCGACGCGCCGATGCGGCCCCAGGCCCAGGACCTCGCCTCGCACATGGGCAAGACCATCCGCATCAACGCCGACGGCTCGGTCCCGTCGGACAACCCGTTCGTCGGCCGCGCCGGCGCCCTGCCGGAGATCTGGTCGCTGGGACACCGCAACGTGCAGGGGGTGGCCATCGCCGGAGACGAGGTCTGGACCATTGAACACGGCACGCGCGGCGGCGACGAACTGAATTTCGACCGCGCCGGCCTCAACTACGGCTGGCCCGACGTGGCCTATGGCATCGAATACCGCGGCGCCCCGATCAATGCCGGCCTCACCGCCCGCGAGGGGACCACCCAGCCGGTCTACTACTGGGACCCGGTGATCGCGCCGGGCGGCATGACCTTCTACGAGGGCGCCATGTTCCCCGGCTGGCGCGGCAACCTGCTGGTCGCGAGCCTGAAGGAGAAGCACATCGCCCGTCTGGTGCTCGAGAACGGAGAGGTCGTCGGCGAGGAGCGGCTGATGACCGATCTCGGCGAACGGGTGCGGGATGTGGCTGTGGCGGCCGACGGCGCGGTGTGGGCCATCACGGACGAGACGAACGGCAAGCTGGTGCGGCTGGCGCGGGCGGACTGACGGCTACTCCGGCTCGGCTCCGAAGCGGTTGGGGCCGGGCGTTCCCGGCAGGAAATCGACCTCGATGGACGCCCAAAGCGAGAGCGCCATCGCGACGGCGAAGCCGCCGAAGAAGGCCCAGTCGGAATAGGGTTTTGCGAGGAGGCTGGAGACGTAGAATCCTGCCCCCACGAGAAGCGGCAGGAGCCCGAACCCAAGGAGCCACTAACCGCTCCGGTTTCGGTCATGCAGCCTGCGAACGGTCGTTGAAAGGCTGGCCAGCAATAGAACCGCCCCGGCCAGTGGAAACACGAGCCAGGCCCAACTGGTGACTACGGTCTCCGCGAGCAGCAAGAAGCTGACCATGGCCATCATGGCGATGCCGACGGAAATCCAGCGGAACCGCCAGTAGCCGTTGCGGCTCAGTCGGCCCTTGAATGTGAATATTCCGAACACACCCGACTATCGCCGGTCGCTTACGGGGGCGCAACGGCCACCCTTCAGTCCCGCAGCAGCTCGTTCACGCCGGTCTTCGCCCGCGTCTGGGCATCCACACGCTTGACGATCACCGCGCAGTACAGCGACGGCCCGCCGTTCGGGTCGGGCAGGCTGCCCGGCACAACGACCGAATAAGCCGGCACCTCGCCGCGGAAGACCTCGCCGGTCGCCCGGTCGATGATCTTGGTCGAGCCCGACAGATAGACGCCCATGGCCAGCACGGCGCCCTCGCGGACGATGACGCCCTCGGCGACCTCGGCCCGGGCGCCGATGAAACAGCCGTCCTCGATGATGGTCGGATTGGCCTGCAGGGGTTCCAGCACCCCGCCGATGCCGGCGCCGCCGGACAGGTGCACATTTTTGCCGATCTGGGCGCATGACCCGACCGTGGCCCAGGCGTCGACCATCGAGCCTTCGTCCACGAAGGCGCCGATGTTCACGAAGCTGGGCATCAGCACGACGTTGCGGCCGATGAAGGCCCCGCGCCGCACGATCGAGCCGGGCACGGAACGGAAGCCCGCCTCCTGATAGTGGGCCGCGGTCCAGTCGCCGAACTTGTTGGGGACCTTGTCCCACCAGGGGCCGACGCCGGGCGCATGGCTGGCCGGGCCGCGGTCGCCGCCGCGCATGATCTCGTTGTCGTTAAGGCGGAAGGACAGCAGCACCGCCTTCTTCAGCCACTGATGGGTAGTCCAGGCGCCGTCGTCGCCGCGCGAGGCGACCCGCGCCTGGCCCGAGTCCAGCAGCTCCAGCGCCTGGTCGACGGCCTTGCGGACCTCGCCGTGGGTGGCGGCCGAGACACTGGCGCGGTCTTCCCAGGCGGCTTCGACGACGGCTTCCAGATGGGTCAGGTCGGTCATCAGGCGTCTCCGGACAGGCGGGCGGTGGCGAGGAAAGGGCCGAGCGTGGCGGCGCGGTGGTCGGCGAAGGGCGCCTCGGCGTCATGGGCGTGCGGCCCGACCAGGACCGTGGTCATGCCGAGCGCGTGGGCGGGCGCGAGGTTGCGCACCGTATCCTCGAAGAAGGC
Source organism: uncultured Brevundimonas sp. (assembly GCA_964398675.1). Classification (GTDB taxonomy): domain Bacteria; phylum Pseudomonadota; class Alphaproteobacteria; order Caulobacterales; family Caulobacteraceae; genus Brevundimonas. The sequence goes on along the minus strand of CAYNNT010000131.1, from coordinate 2,112 downwards.
CGCCGAGGTCGGATCGATTCCGAACCGTCCGACCATGCGTTTGAAGGTCCGCGGGTCGGGCTTGGGAATCAGGTCGCCGTCCTCGAGCGAGAACAGTCCGTCGAACAGGTCGGCCAGTTCCAGCTTCTGCACCACGCGCCGGGCGTGGGCCATGGAGCCGTTGGTGAAGACGATGCGCGGACCCTCCAGCCGCTCCAGCGCCACGCGCAGGCCGGGGTCGGGGGTCAGCACGTCCAGCGGCACATCATGCACCTCGGCCAGGAAGTCGTGCGGATCGATCCGGTAGTGGGCCATCAGCCCGGCCAGCGAGGTGCCGTAGTCCTTCAGATAGCCCTTCTGGACGACCAGGGCCTCCGGGGCGGCGAGCCCCGAGGTGCGCACCACATAGTCGTTGATGCGCTGCTGTATCAGCCCCATGAACTGGCTCTCGGGCGGATACAGGGTGTCGTCGAGGTCGAAGATCCAGCTGCGCACATGGCGCAGATCGGCGCCGTATTCCGTCGCCTCGACCGGTTCCGCCGTCATCCCGCCTTCACCAGGGTGCCGGCGCCGTGTTCGGTGAACAGTTCGACCAGCATGGCGTGCGGGCGGCGGCCGTCGAGGATGACCACGGCCTCGACCCCGTCGCGGACCGCGGCGATGGCCGTCTGCAGCTTGGGAATCATGCCGCCGGTGGCGACGCCGTCCTGGATCAGCTTCGAGGCCTCTGCGACGGTCATCTGACGGATGATCTCGCCGTCCGCGCCCTTGACCCCGGGCACGTCAGTCAGCAGCAGCATGCGTTTGGCGCCCAGCGACCCGGCGACCGCGCCGGCCACGGTGTCGGCGTTCACGTTGAAGGTCTGGCCTTCCTCGGTCACGCCGATGGGGGCGATGACCGGCACCCAGTCGGCGTCCGACTCCAGCAGCCGCTTGATCAGCTTGGGATCGACCCGGGTCGGCTCGCCGACGAAGCCCAGATCGACCTCATGCTCGATCATGCTGTCGGGGTCGCGCTTGGTGCGTTTGGTCTTTTCAACGGTCAGCAGGCCGGCGTCCTTGCCCGACAGGCCGACGCCCCGGACATCGGCCTCGCGCCCGGCCATGGTGATCCAGTGGGCGATCTCCTTGTTGACCGCGCCGGACAGGACCATTTCGGCCACCTGCATGGTGTCGGCGTCCGTGACCCTCAGTCCGTCGACGAAGGCGGATTTCACCCCGGCCTTGTCCAGCATGGCGCTGATCTGGGGTCCGCCGCCGTGGACGACGACCGGATTGACGCCCATCAGCTTCAGCAGAACCACATCCGCGGCGAACTGCTTGGCCACGGCGCTCTCGCCCATGGCGTGGCCGCCGTATTTGATGACCACCGTCTTGCGGTCATAGATCTGGATATAGGGCAGGGCCTCGGCGAGCGTCTTCGCCGTGTCCCAACCGCGATCCTCGGATTGCCGTTCGGTCTCGTCCATAATGAGCAGGCTCCTAAAGCGAGGCCCGGTCCCTGTCACCTGAAACCCGCCACCGTGAAACCGCCGGGCCCCCGGACCGTTGACGCCGGTATGAAAGAGCATGAGATCGACGATCGCGAGCTGGCCCGGTCGAGCCCTTCGGATCCGGCCCGGCTGCAGGGCCTGGACGCGGTTCTCTGTCCGGAATGTCAGGGCGCGGGGACGACCGTGGACGGTGAAACCTGTCCTGTCTGCGAGGGAACGGGCAAACCAACGGGCAGAACCGGCGGCGGCTAGGGGGCTGATTCCGTCTGTTCTGGCGACTTTCTCCCGCGGGAAGGCGACAAATGTGGCGGAAATTCCCGCAAAACAGCGTTCGCGGCGGGTCCTGTAGCCCATCAGCCACGCTCGCCATCGTTCGCAATTGCCCGTCTCGACCTGAGCCAGCTGGACTGTTATGAGACCTTAGCGGCGGCTACTGCGCCGTCACAAATTCACTTGGGCTGCGGAGGGCATCCACCCATGCGCGTTAAAACTTTCATTCTGGCCACCAGCGCTGTCGGGGCCCTTGCCCTGTCCGCCGGCGTCGCCAACGCCGAGCCGAACGGCTGGTACGGCGCGATCGATGCGGGCTACCACACGATCGATACCGTCGAGACGTATTCGTCGCGCACGGGTCAACTGT
>CAYNNT010000130.1:0-6027 GCA_964398675.1 uncultured Brevundimonas sp. | reverse complement strand
GGGGTGCGCGACGCGGCCCTCTCGCGGTAAGATGGTGACATGAGCGACGTCGACCCGAGTCTCGAAGGCCCTCCCTGGGAGGAAGACGCCCCCGACGCGGATGCGGTCGAGCGCGATCCCGACACGGATGACATGTTCGGCTCGCCCGAACCCGCCGGCATGCGCGAGGCCGAGGCCGCCGCGGCCCCTGCACCCGACGTCGAAGCGAAAGCCGCCCCGAAAGCCGCCCCGAAAGCCGCCGCCGCGCCTCCTGCCGATTCCGGCCCCGCCGCCCATGTCGACGACGGCGAGGCCTATACCGTCCTCGCCCGCAAATACCGGCCGCACACCTTCGAGGACCTGATCGGCCAGGAGGCCATGGTCCGCACCCTGACCAACGCCTTCGCCACCGGCCGCATCGCCCACGCCTTCATGCTCACCGGCGTCCGGGGCGTCGGCAAGACGACCACCGCCCGCCTGCTGGCCCGCGCCCTGAACAACGAGACCGACGTCATCGACCGCCCGTCGCTGGCCCTGACCGATCAGGGCCGCCACGACGCCTCCATCATGGCCGGCCAGCATATGGACGTGGTCGAGATGGACGCCGCCTCCCATACGGGCATCGACGGCATCCGCGACATCATCGAGAGCGTCCGCTACGCCCCGGTCGAGGCGCGCTACAAGGTCTATGTCCTCGACGAAGTGCACATGCTGTCGAACCAGGCCTTCAACGCCCTGCTGAAGACGCTGGAAGAGCCGCCGCCCCACGCGAAGTTCATCTTCGCCACCACCGAGATCCGCAAGGTGCCGGTGACCATCCTCAGCCGCTGCCAGCGCTTCGACCTGCGCCGCGTCGAGCCCGAAATCCTCGTCGAACACCTCGCCCGCATCGCCGACCGCGAGGGGATGAAGATCGAGCAGGACGCCCTCGCCCTGATCGCCCGCGCCGCAGAGGGTTCGGTCCGTGACGGCCTGTCCCTGCTGGATCAGGCGCTGGTCCAGGGCGACCGCGGCGAGACGGTCAGGACCGAGGTCGTGCGCGACATGCTGGGCCTCGCCGACCGCAGCCAGACCATCGCCCTGTTCGAATCGATCATGGCCGGCCGCACGCCCGAGGCGCTGGAGCTGTTCCGCACCCTCTACGGCTACGGCGCCGATCCGGTGCAGGTGACCAACGACCTGCTCGAACACTGCCACGCCGCCTCGGTGGCCAAGATGCTGGGGCCGCAGGCGACCCGCCTGCCGAATGACCAGGCCCAGAAGCTGACCGCCCTCGGCGCCGTGATCTCCGCCGGCACCCTGGCCCGCGTCTGGCAGATGCTGTTGCGGGCGCTGGACGAGGTCCGTCGCGCCCCCAACCCGGCCGACGCCGTCGAAATGGCCATCGTCCGCCTCGCCTATGCCGCCGACCTGCCGGGGCCGGAAGAAGCGCTCAAGGCCCTGCGCGACGGCGAGCCGATGCCGGGCGGATCAGCGCCGCGCGGTCCGTCCGGCGGCGGCGGGGGCGGCGGCGCCTCCGCCCAACTGGCGGCCCGTCCGATCGCTGCGCCCTCGCTTCCCGACCCCCAGTCGTTCGAACAGGTCGTCGCCCTGATCGGCGAAAAGCGGGAGGTCGGCCTGCAGATGGACGTTCAGCGCTTCGTTCGCCCCGTCGCCTTCAAGCCCGGCGCCATCACCTATGAAAGCCTCGACGGCGCGCCGATGGACCTCGCGCGCAAGCTGGCGGCGCGGCTCAAGGACTGGACCGGCCGCACCTGGCTGATCGCCGCCAACGGCCAGGGCGGCGGCGAAACGATGATCGAGATCGACCGTCGCAAACGCAGCGAACAGCGGGCGGAAATCGAGGCCGATCCCTTTGTCGTCGCGGTGATGCAGGCCTTCCCCGGCGCCGTGATCGGCGAGATCAAGACCCTGGCGCCGGCCGTCGAACTGCCCGCCATCCCGGACGAGGCCCCGGACCTCGACGACTGACCTGATCAGATGCCGTCAGGTGCGGCGGACGCCGGGCCGGTCCACGGTGCGGTTCTGCGAGGGGGCTCCATGACAACTCGATCGACTCTGGGCGCGGCCCTGTTCGGCGCGGTCCTGCTTTGCGCGGGCGTCGCCCATGCCCAGGACACCGGTTCTCCCGCCGCGCCGGCCGTCGCGCCGCCCGCTGCGCCCCCTCTGACGCGCGAACAGATCATCGCCCTCGCCGCCTATGAAGGCTCCAGCCCCGCGGACCACGCCGCGGCCCTGGTCAACGAGATCGTCGGCAAGCTGCAGCAGACCGCCGGGGAACTGGGCATCCCCACGCCGACCTTCGATCTGCCGGTCCTGCAGTCCATGGTGACAAACGCCCTGCCGCGCGTTCCTGAGGACCGGGAAATCCCCTTCAACTACGCCGTCACGATCGGCGTCTCGACCCGGGTGCAGTCGTCCGACCTGGCCGACCGGGACGACGGCGTTCGGGTGCTGCGGGACTCGCGCGGCTGCGGCGTCGCGGACATCGAGTTCCAGGTCGTCCACTTCAGCCGACTGGCCGAGGACGACTATGTCGGGCACCACTGCATCCTCACCTACGACGCCCCCGAAGGCCGGATGATGCGGTCGCAGTTCTACATGCGCAACGCGACCCGCGAGGTGCTGGTGGACTACGATTTCGTCGTCGGTCTGGGCCATTCCTATGATGCGTCGGAGATCGTCGCGGACCGGACCCTCAACGCCAATATCGTCCTGTCGCAGGCGATCGGATTGAAGGGGCTCGACATGGTCAAGGCCGCGCCCGCCCCCGCCGACTGATCCTGACGAAACCTGCCGCGAGGGTCCCGACCTGTCGCTTTCCGCGCGCCTCTGACGACAGATGGGGCCTTGGGGGAACGCCATGATCAGGATCCACACCACGCTTGTCGCCGCCTGCGCGGTTCTGGCCCTTTCCGCCGCCTCACAGGCGCGGGCGCAGGACGCCGTCGGGGATGCCGAGGCCGCGCTCGACAGCCTCCCGGCGATCATGGCCGAGATGACCGACAAACTCCGGCCGCTGGCCGAGTCGATCGGCGTCGATGTCTCCGACCTGATGCGCGAGATGGAGCCGATGATGCGCGCGGCCTTCCCGACCCCGCCGGACGGTGACGCGAGCTGGGCCTACAGCTTCCGTTTCGAGAACAAGAACTCCGTCACCGACAGCGGAACGGTGACCGAGGGCCGCCGGACCGTCCTCGCCGACGCCCAGGCCTGCGCCGCCCTCTATCCCCTGGGCGGCCCGGTCGTGCATTTCCGCCGCATTCACCGGGACGGTATGACCGGGCATCAGTGTGTGATGCGCACGTATGACGGCGCCATGGGCATCCTGATCTCCGAGACCTATGCCGAAGGCCCCGACCGGCACATGACCGCCAGCTACGTCGCGGCGGCCTCGGTCGAGAACGATCCCGACGCCGCCCGGGCCCTGTTCGAACCGGTGCTCGACACCAATATCGGCCTCGCCGTCGAACTGGCCGACCTCGCGGTGGATTCGGCCGTCAAGGCTGTGCCGGGCGGCACGGACTAGAGGATCGACGCCGCTTCCTCGAACGACAGGCGCGGCGAGCGCGGGAACAGGTTTTCGTCGGAGCCATAGCCGAGGTTGACGATGAAGTTCGGCTCGACCGTCGTGCCCGCGAAGAACTCGTCCTTCACGCCCGCGGCGTCAAACCCCGACATCGGACCGACGTCCAGGCCCAGCGCCCGCGCCGCCAGCAGGAAATAGCCGCCCTGCAGCGAGGCGTTGCGGAAGGCGGTCTCACGCGCCGCGGCCGGATCGGCGAACCAGTCCTTCGCGCCCGGCGCATGCGGGAAGAGCACGGGCAGGGTGTCGGCGAAGGCCAGGTCCTGGGCGATGATCACATTGACCGGCGCCTGCAGCGTCTTGGCGCGGTTGGCCTCCGACATCAGGGGCGCGAGCCGGCCCTTGGCCTCGGGCGAGGTGAGGAAGACAAACCGGGCCGGGGTGGCGTTGACCGCCGTCGGGCCGAATTTGGTCAGGTCGTAGAGCTTGCGCAGCAGGTCGTCGGACACCGGCCGGTCGGTCCAGGCGTTGCGCGTTCGCGCGCTCGTGAACAGCTGGTCCAGCGCCGTGTCCGACAGGGGCAGGTCGCGGGCGGGAACGGAGTCGAAGGCCATGACGGATGTCCTGATTAGCAACAGTGATGGCTGCTAAATGGCGTCGCGCCGAATTGGTTCAAGGGTATTCGAAACAAATTCTGTTACTATTTTTCGGGCCTGTCCGAAGCCGGGAGCAGCGCCTATCTTGGGCCCATGACAGACCTCAACGCCCTCATGAAACAGGCCCAGGCGATGCAGCAGAAGCTGCAGGACGCCCAGGCGAAAATGGCCGAAACCACCGCCTCCGGCGCCTCCGGCGGCGGCCTCGTGACCGTGGCCCTGAAGGGCGCCGGCGAGATCACCGGCGTGACCATCGACGACAGCCTGCTGGTCTCCGGCGAGGGCGAGATCCTCGCCGACCTGATCGTCGCCGCCCACGCCGACGCGAAGCGCAGGCTGGACGAGGCCAACGGCGCCCTGATGCGCGAGGCCGCCGGCCCGATGGCCGGAATGAACATCCCCGGCATGCCCAAGCTGTTCTGAGACCCGGACCCGCATGGCTGCCTCCGCCGGACCCGAAATCGAACGGCTGATCAGCCTTCTCGCCAAGCTGCCCGGCCTCGGCCCCCGTTCGGCCCGCCGCGCGGCCCTCGCCCTGCTGAAGAAGCGCGAGCAGTTGCTGGTCCCGCTGGCGGCCTCCCTCGCCGAGACGGCGGCCAGGGTCACCTCCTGCAGCGTCTGCGGCGCGCCCGACACCCGCGATCCCTGCTCGATCTGTTCCAACGGCGCGCGCGACAACGCCCTGATCTGCGTGGTCGAGGAGGCCGGCGCCCTGTGGGCCATGGAGCGGTCCGGGGCCTTCCGCGGCAAATACCATGTGCTGGGCGGCCTGCTCTCGGCCCTCGACGGCGTCGGGCCTGACGCATTGCGCGTCGCCGAACTGGTCGGCCGGGTGCGCGGCGGTGAGGCGAAGGAGGTCGTCCTGGCCCTGCCCGCCACCGTCGACGGCCAGACCACCGCCCACTACATCGCCGAACGTCTGGCCGGCACGGGCGTGGAGATCACCTCCCTCGCCCGCGGCGTCCCCGTCGGCGGCGAGCTCGACTGGCTCGACGACGGCACCATCATCCAGGCCATGCGGCAGCGGCGCCCGACCTGACGCGCAGGGTAAGCTCGACAGGCTCAGAGATTGCCTGCGCCCCGACTGGAAGCGGACTCTTCGAGAGCCCGCTTTGGGGGGAGAGCGGACATTTGAGAGGGCGCAGGAAAAGGCTTTGGAAGCTATCGAAGCCCCGTCCTCCTGACGAGTTCGCCTTCTGCCGAGAATGTGTACTTCACCCCGTAAAGGCGACGGCCAACTGCAGCTTCGCAGTTCCTAACCGCCGTCTCATCCGATGGCAGGAGAAAATAGACGTAGCGCCAGTTCTCGTCGCTTCCGGTCAGCTGTTGAAAGCAGCTAGGGGGCAATCCAAGTCTGGCGAAATTCGCTGCCGCAATCGCGTTGATGTCAGGGCTGTTTGCGCGAGTTTCGGCCGAGCCCGTAACGTCGTGGCGAGAGTGGACTGTGGCCGGCCCTGTGTTTGAGGTTGCGCAGGACGCGACTGCCGCGAGCGCGACAAGCGAGATCGGTCGAATGAAGGCGAGTTTGGCAGGCGAGCGCATTGCGCATCTTTGCCACTCAGTCGCATGTCCGCAATGGGTCGGGAGCGGACTCTCGCCTGAGGGTCGAAAGCCGACTCTCGATCCGGCCCTGCGACCGAAACCGACGCATCGCTCGCCTAGGCTGTCTCCATGCCGCTCCGGGCGGTCGGAGAAGAGGTTACGACATGCGGACTGTGCGGACTGTGCGGACTGTGCGGACTGTGCGGACTGTGCGGACTATGTGCACTCGAAATTTTCGCAGTCTCCGCCGTCGTGGCGCCGCCCGCCGACTCCCGGTAAGGAACGGAGCATGAACGCCACCCTCGTCGCCTTTTTCGCCGCTTC
>CAYNNT010000129.1:0-6194 GCA_964398675.1 uncultured Brevundimonas sp. | reverse complement strand
TTGGCCATGGCCTCCAGCACGGCGGATTTGGTGATGGCGTTGAAGGTGACCCGTTCGACGGCGGTGTCCTTCAGCGCCTTTTTCTTGGTCAGGATTTCCAGCACGTGCCAGCTGATCGCCTCGCCCTCGCGGTCGGGGTCGGTCGCCAGGATGACGCGGTCGGCCTTCTTGGCGGCTTCGGCGATCTCCGACATCCGCTTGGAGGCGCGGGCGTCGACTTCCCAGCTCATGGCGAAATCGTCGTCGGGCAGCACCGAACCGTCCTTCGACGGCAGGTCCCGGACGTGGCCATAGGACGCCAGGACGGTGAAGTCCGGGCCCAGATATTTGTTGATGGTCTTGGCCTTTGCGGGGCTCTCGACAACGACGAGGTTCATGCGGGGAGGGGGCCTTGCGCGGGCTCGGAAAGGGGGCGGAACGTGGTTGGCGGGAAGGCTGCTGTCAATCGGCGCTGGAATTCAGGGTGATCGCGCGGCGGCCAGACCGCCCGGCAGCAGCTCGGCGCGCCCTGTAAGACTGAGCTCGAGCAGGGCCGCGGCCACTGTCCCGATCGGCAGGCCCAGCGCCCGGGCCAGTTCGTCGCGCGGCGTCGGCGTGGGCGACAGCAGGGCCGCGACCCGCTCGATCAGCGCCGCATCGAGCTCGTCGGGCGCGCCCTCGAACGGATTGGCCGGCCCGGGTTCGCGCAGGGTGCGCAGGGTGGAGAAGGCTCGCTCCACATCCTCCAGGCCTTCGCAGAGAATGGCCCCTTGCCGCAAAAGCTCGTTCGGACCCCGTGACCGCGGATCCAGCGGCGAACCCGGCACGGCGAACACGTCCCGACCCTGTTCGCCCGCCAGCCGCGCGGTGATCAGCGAGCCGGAGCGCAACTCGGCCTCCACCACGATCACGCCGCGCGACAGGCCCGAGATGATGCGGTTGCGGCGTGGGAAGTCCTTCGCCTGCGCCCGTGCGCCCATGGGGCTCTCCGAGACGACGCAGCCCTGTTCGACGATCTGTGCATAGAGGTCGGCGTTGTCGGGCGGATAGATGTCGTCCACGCCGCCGCCCAGCACCGCCACGGTCCCGGTCGGCAGGGCGCCGGTATGGGCGGCGGCGTCGATCCCGCGCGCCAGTCCCGAAACGATGACCTGCCCGGCCTCGCCCAGTTGCTGCGACAGGCCGCGCGCGATCCTCTGTCCGCCGGCCGAGGCGATGCGGGCCCCGACCACAGCGATACAGGGCCGCGCCGTCAGGCCCGCGTCGCCAAGCGTCCAGAGCAGGGGTGGCGGAGGATCGACGGCCGCCAGCAGGTCGGGATAATCGGCGTCGCCCAGAACGATCAGCCGGGCCCCGGCGCGCGCGCCCGCCTCCAGCTCGCGCTCGATCTGTTCGACCGGCGGGACGGGGTGTCCGTGAGCGCCGCCGCGCCGGACCAGGTCGGGCAGGGCGTCGAGCGCCCGTTCCGCCGTACCGAACCGCTCCAGCAACTGTCGAAAGGTCACCGGACCGATCTGGTCGGTCCGCGCCAGACGCAGGCGCGCGAAACGCTCTGCGTCCGGAAGGGTCACCCCTTCTTCGCGCCGATCCGGGGTTCGGTCCCCTTCAGGATGCGGGCGATGTTCTCATGATGCCGGATCCAGATCAGAACGGCCGTCGCGACCGAGAGCGCCAGAATCGGCCCCGAGGCGGGCAGGCCCATCACGGGCAGGGGCAGCAGGGCGAACAGCGGGGCCATGACCGCGGCGACCAGGGCGGCGAACGAGGACATGCGGAACAGGGCCGCCACGATCAGCCAGGTCGCTCCGGCCATCAGCCCCAGCGGCCAGGCCGCGGCCAGCAGCAGGCCGAAGAAGGTCGCCACGCCCTTGCCGCCCTTGAAGCCGAGCCAGACCGGGAACAGGTGACCGAGGAAGGCCGCGCCGCCGGCGATGGCGGCGATGGCCGGCACGCCCGGAAACAGCGCCTTGGCGATCAGGAAAGCCGCCGCGCCCTTGCCGGCGTCGAGAATCAGGGTCGCGAAGGCCAGATCCTTGCGGCCCGTGCGCAGGACATTGGTCGCCCCGATATTGCCCGAGCCTATGCTGCGTACATCCTCCCCCGTCGCCAGACGGGTCAGGATCACGCCGAACGGAATGGAGCCCAGCAGGTATCCGCCCACCGCTGCCAGCGCGAGCGTTCCCAGGGCCGGGCCGACCAGATCCTGCAAGTGATTCGTCCCTCTTAACGTGTGTCGTGGACGATGCGTCCGCCGACGACTGTGAGCAAGACCTTGCCCTGCAATCGCCGCCCGTCGAACGGCGAGTTCTTGGATTTGCTCTTCAGCGCGTCCGCGTCGATGACCACCGGCGCGCCCGCATCGAACAGGATCAGGTCCGCCGGCGCTCCGTCCGCGAGAACGCCCGCGTCCAGGCCCAGCAGGGTCGCGGGGCCCTGGGTCAGGGGGCGCAGGATGTCGAGCAGTTCCAGCCCGTCCTCATGGTGCAGCGTCAGGGCGGCGGGGAGCAGGGTCTCCAGCCCGACCGCGCCCGGAGCAGCCTCGGCGAACGGCCGACGCTTGTCTTCGGCGGGGGCGGGGGCGTGGGCCGAGGTGATGGCGTCGATCAGGCCGTCGCGCACCGCCTCGATCAGCGCCTGCCGGTCGCTCTCGGGCCGCAGCGGCGGGTCCAGCCGGTAGAAGGTGCGGTAGTCGCCGATGTCGATCTCGTTGAAGCACAGGTGGTTGATCGACACCGAGGCGGCGACCTCCAGCCCTTTCGCCCGGGCCCGCGCCAGCGTCTCAAGCGCGCCTTCGGTCGAGATCTGGTCCACCAGGAACCGCGCGCCCGTCTGTTCGACGAGGGCCAGATCGCGCTCCAACTGGATGCGTTCGGCGATGGCGGGCGCCGAGGACAGACCCAGCCGGGTGGCCAGTTCGCCCGAGGTCGCCACCGCGCCCTCGCTCAGCCAGGGATCGGCCGGACGGCAGGAGATCAGGGCGTTGAAGGCAGCGGCGTAACTCATCACCCGCTGCAGGGTGCGGGTGTTGGCGATGACCCGGTCGACGTCGGTGAAATACAGGGCGCCGGCCTCGTCCATCAGGCCGATCTCGGCCATGTGCACGCCGTCGCGCGCCGTCGTCGCCGCGCCCGCCGCCCGGACATTGACCAGCCCGAGGGCCGCGCCGCGCCGCAGGATGAATTCGATCATCGCCGGATCGTCGATGGCGGGATCGGTATCCGGCTGGATGACGATCGTGGTCACCCCGCCCGCCGCCGCTGACAGGCTGGCCGATTTCAGCGTCTCCTTCGGCTCCGCCCCCGGCTCGCCGGTCTTGACGCGGATGTCGATCAGGCCCGGCGACAGGCACAGACCGCCGGCGTCGATTACCGTCACCCCGGCCGGAGCGACCGCGCCGCCGCCGCGGATGACCTCGGTGATCCGCCCGTCCTCGACCAGCACCGCCCCGGGGCCGTCATAGTCCGTGGCCGGGTCCAGCAGCCGCGCGTTCAGGATCGCGATGGCGCTCATGCCGCGTCTCCGTCCAGCCGCGCCGACAGGGCCGCCAGCACCGCCATCCGCGCCGCCACGCCCATCTCGACCTGATCCTGGATCAGCGACACCGTCAGATCGTCGGCCACATCAGAGTCGATCTCGACCCCGCGGTTCATCGGCCCCGGATGCATCACCTTCGCGCCCGGATTGGCCCAGGACAGCTTCTCGCGGTCCAGACCCCAGAAGCGGAAATATTCGCGGGTCGAGGGCACCAGCGCCCCCTCCATTCGCTCCAGCTGCAGTCGCAGCATCATTACGACGTCGCAGCCCCTCAGGCCCTCGCGCATGTCGTGGAAGACCTCGCAGCCCCAGCGGTCGGCGTCGCCCGGCACCAGCGTCGGCGGCCCGATCAGCCGCACCCGCGCGCCCATCATCGACAGCATCGACACATTCGACCGCGCCACCCGGCTGTGGGCGATGTCGCCGCAGATGGCGACGGTCAGCCCGCCGACATCCCCGAAGGCCCGGCGCAGGCTCAGCAGGTCCAGCAGCGCCTGGGTCGGATGCTCATGCCGTCCGTCGCCCGCGTTCACAACCGCGCAGCCGACCTTCTGCGACAGCAGGGCCGCCGCGCCCGAGGCCCCGTGGCGCACCACCAGCACGTCCGGCTTCATGGCGTTAAGCGTCGCCGCCGTATCGATCAGGGTCTCGCCCTTGGCCGTCGACGAGGTGCGCGGGCTCAGCGCCGTCACATCGGCCCCCAGCCGCTTGGCCGCGATCTCGAACGAGGCGCTGGTGCGGGTCGAATTCTCGAAGAACAGGTTCATGACCGTCCGCCCGCGCATCAGGTCCAGCGACTTAGAGGACTGGCGATTGAAGTCGACGAAGGCGTCGGCCAGATCCAGCAGCGGCGGGGTGGTGGCGGCGTTCAGATCGCCCGCGGACAGGAAATGGCTGCGCGGGAACGGCGCCAGCCGCTCGAGAATCAGATCGGTGAGTGCGGCGGGCTGGCTCATCGAGGCCCGCCTATAGGGCGCATCTAGGCGAGATGGAATAGCGCCAGCAGGATCGGGATGCTCAGGGCGCTTCCCACGGTCGTCAGCGCCACGATTCCGGCCATCAGCGGCGCATCCCCGCCCATCTGCCGCGCGAGGATATAGCTGGCCGCCGCCCCCGGCGCCGCGCCGCACAGCAGGGCCACGCCCTGCGCCAGCTCATCCCCGCCCAGCAGGACGCACAGCCCCCACATCAGCGGCGGCATCAGCACCAGTTTGACGAAGCTGACCCCCATCACCGTCCATTTGCGCCGCGCCACCTCGGCGAAGCTCAGCCCCGCGCCGGCCACGATCAGCCCGAGCGGCAGGGCCGCCCCGCCCAGCAGTTCCAGCGTCTCGGAAATCCCGGTCAGCCGCGGCACGCCCGCGAAATTCAGCGCAAGGCCGATCAGGCAGGCCAGCAGGATCGGATTGGAGAACACCGCCCGGGCCAGCGCCAGCGGCCGCGTCCCCCGCTGATCCGCCCCCCATCGCGCGAGGGCGACGACGCAGACGATATTGGTCACCGGAATGATCGCCGCGATCATCACCGCCGCCAGCGCCAGCCCCTCGGCGCCGAAGGTCGACTGGATCACGGGCAGGAAGACGAAACTGTTCCATCGGATCACGCCCTGCAGCACGCTGGTGAAGGCTGGACCGTCGACGGTCATCAGCGGCTTCGACACCAGGGTGATGGCCGCCACGATCAGCACGGCGATCACCGCGCTGGCCCCGGCCGCCCCCGCGCTGCCCCCCGACAGGTCGGCGTTCCAGATCGCCGGGATCAGGAAGCCCGGATACAGCAGATGGATCGACAGCTTCTCGATCGGCCGCCAGGTCGCATCCGGCAGGAAGTCCGACTTCCTCAGGCCGTAGCCGATGGCGATCAGCACAAAGACCGGGACGATGCCGAGGATCAGCCCCGTCATCAGAGGCGCAACCGGTCCAGCGCACCTTGCAGGATCCAGGCGGCGGCGGTGCGGTCGATCACATTCGCCCGCCGCTTGCGGTTCAGGTCCAGTTCCTCGATCAGGAACCGCTCGACCGCGCTGGTCGACAGCCGCTCGTCCTGGAAGGCGCAGGGCACGGCGCGGATGCGCTGCAGATTGCGCGCGAAAGCCCGGCACGACTGCGCCCTCGGCCCCTCGCTGCCGTCCATGTTCAACGGCAGGCCGATCACCAGCCCCGACGCCTTGCGCCCGTCCATAAGCTTGAGCACCGCATGGGCGTCGTCGGTGAATTTCGTCTTGCGGACCAGGGACAGAGGACTGGCGATCATCCGCGTCGTATCGCTGACCGCCACGCCGATGGTCTTTTCGCCCAGATCCAGCCCCAGCCACGGCGTGCCCGGCGGGGTGGAGGCGGCGAGGTCTTCGAGCGATAGAACTGTCACGGCTTGGCGGTAGGACTGGCGAGCCGCCCTGTCAAAGTGCAAGCTGCGCCGTCGCTGTTGGGAGAATCTCGGATGAAGCCTGTCACCTTCCTCGCCGCCCTGCTCGGACTGGCCGCCTGCGACGCCCAGGTCGAGAGCCGCAAGGCCGCCGTGCCCGCCGAACAGACCGCCCCCGCCATCGCGCCCCTGACCGCCGCCGGCCCCGCCGCCACGGTCCAGCCGGACGCCGAAGAGGGCAACCAGTGGGCCGCCGCCGTGGTCGAACTGACCCCGCTGATGCGTCAGGGCGATCGCACCATCAAACTGTTCGGCAC
>CAYNNT010000128.1:0-6494 GCA_964398675.1 uncultured Brevundimonas sp. | reverse complement strand
AGGCCAGCAACACAGAGCCGCCGCCTCCCGAAAGGGGGGCGGCGGTTTTGCCTTGTCGGACAGGTCAGCTGCGGCGGCAGGACGGGGTCGCACGCCATCCGCGCCCGGCGGACGACGGCCGGGTCTGTGCCTGTGCGGTGATGGTCAGTGCGGCCCGGCGAGCCTGGTCGATCCGTAAATCGTCTGAAGCTCCGACCCGATGGGCAGGCCTAGCGCAAGGCTGCGCGGATCAGCTCGGGACGCCCGGCCGCCGAGGCTGTGTCGCCCTGCGGCAGAAGCATTCGACCGGCTCCGATCACCACGGTCGCGGTCAGCACGGCCGAGACCGCGGCGATAGCGGCCAGTTTCACCCCGTCGGCGAATTCCTGTTGGTCCGGTCGCAAACGATTCCCCCGCAACGTGCGCGGTCCGTTTCCAGCACCAGTCGGGTTTCGCCGCAAGTCACGGAACGGTGTCCGACGACAAAAAAGGGCGGAGCCGCGAAGCTCCGCCCGATCTTTTGTGCGCCAACGCTCGCCACGCGGTGGCTCGCTGATTGAGCGCGGCCTTGTGCGCCTAGCCGCGGAACGGACGGATCAGGATCTCGACCCGGCGGTTCTGCGCCTTGCCGGCCGCGGTGTCGTTCGAGGCGATCGGGGCGCTTTCGCCGCGACCATCGACGTACAGGCGGTCGGCGAGCACATTCCGGCTGACCAGATACTGCGCCACCGAGGAGGCGCGCTGGCGCGAGAGGTTGAGGTTGTACTCATCCGCGCCGTCCGAGTCGGCATGGCCGACGATGTCGACGATCGACTGGTCATAGCGGTTCAGAACGCCGGCCACGTCATCGAGGGTCGCATTGAAGCGCGGGTTGATCGACGACTGGTTGGAGGCGAACGTCACGTCCGACGGCATGCGCAGGACGAGGTTGTCGCCCTGACGGGCCACGCCGACACCCGAACCCGACAGTTCGGCTTCCAGTTCGCGTTGCTGGCGGTCCATGTACTGGCCAACGGCCGCGCCGCCGAGAGCGCCGATGCCGGCGCCGATCAGGGCGTTCTTGCGGCCTTCCTCGGAGTTCGAGGTGTTGGTCAGATAGCCCAGCAGGGCGCCGCCCAGGGCGCCGGCGATCACGCCCGTGCCGGTGTTGTTGCGGCGCGGTGCGGAGCTGTAGGGGTCCATGGTCGTGCAGGCCGCGCCGCCGAGGAGGATGGCGACACTGGCGGCGGTGAGGAGAAGCTTGCTGCGCATGGTGGGGAGTCCTGTCTGTAAAAGCTGTCTGGCGCCGAAACGCGAGCTTACGGTGAAGGTTCCGACCTGTACCGGGCCTGAACGAACAATCCGGGCGCGCGATCCGGTCGCGGCTTTGCCAAGTTCGCGCCTTAGGGCGTATGGAACCCGCCTGTAGCAGAACGATGAGGCCCGTCCGTGAGCGCGACACCGAACCCCGAGACCGCCGCCCCCGCCCGCAAGTCGATCGAGCCGGTCTCGATGACCCTGTACGATGCGGACTTCCAGGCCTTCGCCGACAAGCTGGGAACCTCGTTCAAACGGTACGGTTTCGCCGTCATCGCGGACCATGGCCTTGATGAGGCGGTGATCAACGCCGCGGTGGCTGACACCAAGACCTTCTTCGCCCTGCCGGAAGAGACCAAACGCCAGTACCACCAGCCGGGCACCGGCGGCGCGCGCGGGCTGACGCCGTTCGGCGTCGAGGCGGCCAAGGGCGCGGCGACCGTCGATCTGAAGGAGTTCTGGCACGTCGGGCGTGAACTGCCGGAAGGCCATCCGTACCGGAAATACATGCGCGACAACGTCTGGCCGACCGAGGTCGAGGGCTTCCGCGCCCACGTCTACGGCATGTTCGCCGCCATGGACGTCCTGGGCGCAAAGATCCTGCGCGCCATCGCCCGCTATCTGGAGCTCGGCGACGACTTCTTCGAGGACAAGGTCGAGATGGGCAACTCGATCCTGCGGATGCTGCATTATCCGCCGGTGCCCGCGGGCGCTTCAGGCGTCCGCGCCGGGGCCCATGAGGACATCAATGTCATCACCCTGCTGCTGGGCGCCGAGGAGGCGGGCCTGCAGCTCAAGGACGCCGACGGCGAATGGCTGGATATCGCGCCGCCGCCGGGCGCGCTGGTGGTCAATATCGGCGACATGCTGCAGCGGCTGACCAACCACGTCCTGCCGTCGACCAGCCACCGGGTGATCAATCCGGCGCCGGAGCGGGCCAGCTTCGCCCGCTATTCGACGCCCTTCTTCCTGCATTTCAACCCGGACTTCGTGATCGAGACCCTGCCGTCGACCATCACGCCGGACAATCCCGATCGCTATGCCGGTCAACCGCTGATGGCCGAGGACTTCCTGACCCAGAGGCTGAAGGAAATCCGGCTGATCTGACGGCGCCGGCGCGCGCCGCGCGGCGACTCCCTGCTTCAGCGCAGGGGGCTATCGGGAAATCCGTAGCTGGGTGATGTCCCGGCCGATGGCGTTGAAGGCCTCGGACAGTTCTGCACCGCTGCCGGCGTTGTAGAAGCCGCTGGAGGTCGTGGCGCAGTACGCCAGCAGGCTTTCGGACGCACCGCCGGCGGTGATCTGGAACCCGACCGTGTAGACCATGATGCCCTGGGCCTTCATGGCGTCGCAAAGCGACCGGCTCTGGGCATAGGGATCGCCGTTGTCCGGATCGCAGTTGTTGCTGGCCGCGCTCGAGGCGTTGTATCCGCGGGCGATCACGCCGTCGCAGTAGGGGGCGTTGAACTCGCCGTCGGTCATGATGATCACGGCCTTGAGCGTTTCGGCGGTGTTGTAGGCCGCACCGGCCGAAGACGGCCACAGCGAGCCGAAATTCGGCGACACCATATACCAGCCCCAGGCGATGCCGATCTGTCCGGCGGTCGAGCCGCTCACCGCCAGGGCGTCGATATTGGCCTTGATGCCGCTGATGCTCGTGGACAGGGGCTGGATGGTGCTGCCGAGACAGTTGCCATTGATGTCGGGATAGTTGCGGCCCACCCGCGCGCCGCTCGGCGCGGCGTCGGTGTAGGCCTGGGCTCCGGTCCGCTCGGTGACGCAACTGCTGATCCGGTGGGTCGCCAGATCCTGGTCGGCGTTCTCGAAGGCGAAGTAGGTACAGCCTTGCCGCGCGCACCATGACAGGCCGCCCGAGGTGTAGGGCGTCAGCGAGGCCGCCACGAGATCGATCGTAAAGGTGTTGGTCGTGACGTTTCCGACCAGATGGGACTGGTCGTTGATCTGGGTCATGCCGCCCACGCCCGTGATGTAGACGTAGTCATTGTTGGCCAGGCCGTGGTTGGCCGATGTGATGGTGATGGAGCAGTCGTTGTTCTGGCATTTCTGCACCCGGCCGGTGTTCCCCGAATGGGTGCTGTAGGTCCGGCCATCCACCCGGGTCGTGCCGTCCATTGCGTAGAGTTCGAAGGTGTTGGTGGTCTTGTTCTTGACCACATAGGGCTTGTTGTTGAGCTGGGTCATGCCGGTGACGCCGGAGATCCAGACCACGTCGTTGTTGGCGAAGCCGTGCCCGTTCGAGGTGATCACGACCGGCCGCGCCTTGGTCGCCGCCGTGATGGTCCTCTGGGTGCCGGTCAGATTGATGACCGCCCCGGTGATCGGCGTGGAGCCGGTGACCGACCCCCGCACAGAGGTCAGATAGCTCCCCGGATTGACCGAGTAGGACCACGGCACCAGGGCGACCTTGGAATAGTAGGGCGTCTGGACCGGCTGGACGATCAGATCGACGAGGTCCTTGGCCGCGTCCTTCAGGTCCTGAAGTTTCTGTCCGCTCATGGAGCCCGAGACGTCCAGCGCGAGCGCCACCTCGATGTTCCGCGACGACCGGTCCACCTCGGAATGGGCCCCGACCGGCAGATAGTCGTCCATGAACTTGCCGTAGGGGGGCAGGAAGATGTTCGCGACGAGGGTCTTCACATCGACCTTCGAGCTGGCGACGACCACGTCGTCGCTGTTCAGGACGAAGCTGGTGTCGGCCTCGCGGAGGGTGATCTCCGGATAGGCCTTGAGGTTGGCGCGCAGCGACGCGAGGCCCACGCGCTGCAGGTCGGTGTTGGCCGTATAGGGCGAGCGGGCCGCGGCGAGGGTCGCGGCGTCCAGTGCATCCTGCAGGTTCACCCGCACGGTCGAGGCGCGGTGGATGTCGACCCCGCCGACGGTCATCAGGATCAGCACCGGCAGGCTGAGCCCGAACAGCATGGCGACGTTGCCGCGCGCGTCATCGGCCATGCGGCGCGAGAAGGCCCGCAGGCCCTTGCCGATGCCGTCAATCCAGGTTTTCAGCCCCATCGCCGCGTCCGCCGTCAACCGCGGGCGCAATTCGCCCACGCTCATCCGGCCGAAAATGAACCAACCCGGTTAAGAGAAGGTCCAACGGCGACGGTTAACGGAACCGCCGTTCTACGGTTGGCTCAGGTCTCCCAGCCGCAGTCCTTGCCGCGGTTCTGGGCAGTCAGCCAGGTGTTCAGCGGGGCGAAATAGTCGGCGACGGCCGAGGCGTCGTTCTCGCGCTGGCCGGTGAAGGCCTCCATCGCCTCCGGCCAGGGGCGGGACTGGCCCATCTCCATCATGGCGTTGAAGCGCGCGCCGACCGCTTCGTTTCCGTAGACGGAGCAGCGGTGCAGGGGGCCCGTCCAGCCGGCCTGCTGGCAGGCGGCGCGGTGGAACTGGAACTGGTAGATGTGGGCCAGGAAGTAGCGGGTGTAGGGCGTGTTGCCCGGGATGTGGTATTTGGCGCCCGCGTCGAAGGCGTTCGCCGGACGCGGTCCGGGCGGGACCAGGCCCTGGTATTTCAGCATATTGGCCGACCAGGCGTCATTGTAGTGGGCCGGGTCGGTCTCACCGCTGAACACGCCCCAGCGCCAGCGGTCGACCATCAGGCCGAAGGGCAGGAAGGCGATCTTGTCCAGCGCCATCTTGAGCAGGAAGGGGATGTCCTCCTCCTCGCCCGGCACGGTCTGCAGCAGGCCGATCTGGTTGAGATAGGTCGGGGTCAGGGCCGACAGGCCGATGAAGTCGCCGATCGCCTCGTGGAAGCCGTCGTTCGCCCCGTTCTTGAACAGGAACGGCTGATCCTTGTAGGCGCGCTGGTAGTAGTTGTGACCCAGTTCGTGGTGGACGGTGTAGAAGTCCTCGGCGTTGACCTCGGTGCACATCTTGATGCGGATGTCCTCGAGGTTGTCGAGGTCCCAGGCCGAGGCGTGGCAGACGACTTCACGGTCGCGCGGACGGGTGATCTGGCTGCGTTCCCAGAAGGTGTCGGGCAGTTCGGCCAGACCCATGGAGACGTAGAAGCCCTCGCCGGTCTCGACCATCCTGCGCGCGTCATAGCCCGAGGCGACCAGCCGCTCGGTCAGGTCATAGCTGGAAGCGCCGCCGGTGGCGGGGGCCACGACGTCATAGATGTTGCCCCACTGCTGCGACCACATATTGCCCAGCAGGTCGGCGCGGATGGGGCCGTGGTCCGGCTGGACGGCGTCGCCGTAGCGGGCGTTGAGGCGTCCACGGACGTAGCAGTGCAGGTTCTCGTAGAAGGGTTTGACCTGTTCCCACAGCCGGTCGGTCTCGGCGGCGAAAGCGTCCGGTTCCATGTCGTAGCCGGCGCGCCACATGGCGCCGGTGTCGGCGAAGCCCAGTTCAGCGGAGCCCTCGTTGGCGATCTCGACCATGCGGGCATAGTCGGGCGCCATGACCGGCGAGATCGTCCGCCAGCCCTCATAGAGAGCCTTGGCCTCGGCCGGATCGCGGGTCGCGGCCAGCAGGGCGGAGGCCTCGTCGAGGGTGATCTGACGGCCCTGGTATTCGAACTTGCCGACCGAATAGGTGGAGTCGAGCCGGGTCGTGATCTCGGCCAGTTCGGCGGCGGCGCCGGGACGGTTCGGGGCGGGCAGGACGATGCCGAGGCGCAGCAGGTTCAACTTGCGGCGGACGTCGGCGGGCACCTCGACGTCATTGAACTCGGCCGCGCCATTGGCCAGCTCGACCTGCAGCTCCGTGTATTCGGCGTTGATCCGGCTCTCCAGCCACATGGTGTCATGGGTGATGTTGGTGGCGCGGGTCCACTGGATGCGGGCCGCCTCCTCGCTGAGGGCGGCGAGCCGGGTCTCGGCGGTAGCCACGAAGGCGGCGGCGCTTTCGGCTGTCGCGGGCGGCCGGGCCGAGACGGGCGCCGGGACGGCCTCGGCGGTCTCGCCGGCGCCGGTCATGCCGAGGCTGGCGCAACCGGCCACGAGGGACAGGGCGCAGGCGGCCGCGGCCGTCATCAGGGTGCGTTTCATGGGGCGTTCCTCCTTGCGCGGTCTGATGCCGCGTCGTTGGGCGGCAGGTGATGGGAGCCGGAGGGCGGCGTCAAGCGGCGCCGTTCATCCCGCGACACATGCCGCGAGGCCCTGTTCGCGGACCGTGCCCATGGCGGCCTGGATGCGGGAGGTGCGGCGGCGGATATAGGGGCCGGGCGCGGAGGCGCTGTAGCGACGCGG
>CAYNNT010000127.1:0-6558 GCA_964398675.1 uncultured Brevundimonas sp. | reverse complement strand
GGTATTGATCTTAAAATGGCTGTTATGGACGGCCGCATTGATCAGAACCAAATCGAACGCCTAAAACTTCGCTGTGCGTTGTGTGATCAGCCCGACGCTTGTTCACGTTTATTGTTGGCTCGCCCCAATATGGAAGACGCCCCCGACTATTGCGTGAACTCAAGATCACTAGCGGAACTCCGGTGAAGAAGCATAGGTGTCTATTGGCGATTGCGATCCTCAGGCGGCCTACCGTTCTGCAATACTTCCTTCTTGAGAGCCGGCGCTCTCTAGGTCCCGTTTCGGTCGTGAGCACAAACCGACGCCTGCCCAGTCAGCCGAGCACAGTGCCGCAGGTGCGCCCCGTCTGAGTGGTCCATCTCTCGCTTTCCGCCTTGCCGACGACACCTTTCGGCGGCGGCATGTGATTGTCGATCAGCGGGTGAGGACGCGCCAACCGCTCGAGGGCCTCCGGACGGCCGAGGCTGACCTCGGCACCGTGCACGACCACCCCGTAACTGGACAGGTTGGCGAAGGCCCGCGACAGGTTCTCCGGGGACATGCCGAGCAGTGAGGCCAGCACTCGCTTCTCATGCGGGAGGACGATCGGGTCACGCATTCCCTGACGAACCCGCTGGGTGATCAGATAGTTGGCCAGCCGCTCGACGCCGCCGCGCAGCTTCTGGTTCTTAACGGCCCTTACCAGACCGCGGTAACAGCCAGACAGCTCCTGGGCCACAGCAAAGCTGAAGTCGGCGTCCTGTCTCATGGTCCGGCGAAGGGCCTCTCCCGACAGCATCAGGATCTCCGACCGCTCGAGGGTCCGCGCCGACATCAGGGCGTCGGCATCCAGGACGACGGCAGCCAGGATGAAGGTAGAGACCGGTCGCAGCAGCGCCAGGGTGGTCTCCTTCTCCTTCCAAGACCCCTGGAGTTCGACCGCCCCGTCGAGCAGCACATAGAGGAAGTCGACCGTGTCGCCTTCCATCAGCAGGGTGGTGCCGGCGGGGAACCGCTGCAGGAAGGCGCCGGCCGTCACATCACGGAAGACCTCCGGGGTGGTCCGCGAGAACAACGGCAGGGCCCTGACACGGTCCAGATCGGCGGCGCGCATGGTCATCGGGTTGGTTCCTCGTGCGACTCGATAGCGAGGCTCTGGCCTGATCGGCTTCGCTCCGGGCGACCGATCATTAGATCATCACTTGACGATTATCAATCGGTGCCGATGATTATGGTAATCCGATAGCCGACGATTTTCTCGTTACTGCATTTTTCTTGTATCCAGCCCCGCTTTAGACAACTCCTCCAAGACTTCAATTGATAACCATCAAATAGCGCGTTCAGAACAGGCGCTAGAAATCATGGAACGACAGCCGGCAAGCGGCGAGGTTCCATGGAGCAGATCAGGTGGTATCCGCCTCTGAAAAAGCAGCACCCGGCGCAGCGTCGGCCCTGTGGGTCAGCACCTTCGCCTTCACGGCCTGCTTCGCAGTGTGGACGATCTTCTCGATCATCGGCGTGCAGATAAAGTCCGACCTCGGCCTCTCCGAAGCGCAGTTTGGCCTGCTGGTCGGCACTCCGATCCTGACCGGTTCCTTGGTGCGCGTGTTCCTCGGCGTTTGGACCGAACAGTTCGGCGGGCGGCGCGTCAATCTGATCGTCATGACCCTGGCGGCCGGGGCGACCTTCCTGCTGTCCTACGCCCAGACCTATCCCCAGTTCCTGATCGCAGCTCTCGGCGTCGGCATGGCGGGCGGCGCCTTCGCGGTCGGCGTCGCCTATGTCTCGAAATTCTTCCCCGCCGGCCGGCAGGGCACGGCGCTCGGCATCTTCGGCGCGGGCAATGTCGGCGCGGCGGTGACCAAGTTCGCGGCGCCCTTCGTCATGCTGGCCCTGGGCTGGGAAGCGGTGGCGCAGGTCTGGGCCGGCGCCCTCCTGCTCATCGCGCTCGCGGCATTCTTCCTGACCCGGGACGAGCCCCAGCTGGTTGAGCGTCGGCGGACGGGCCAGAAGCCCGTGGCGGCATGGATGCAACTGGAGCCGCTGAAGGACCTCCGGGTCTGGCGGTTCGCGCTCTATTATTTCTTCGTCTTCGGCGGGTTCGTCGCCCTCGCCCTCTGGCTCCCGCACTATCTGACCGGTGCCTACGGGGTTGGCATCGGCGTGGCCGGGATGCTGGCCGCCGCCTACTCGATCCCCGGCTCGTTGTTCCGGGTGTTCGGCGGCTGGCTCTCAGACCGCGTCGGCGCCCGCAAGGTCATGTACCTGACCTTCATCATCAGCGTCGTCTGTGCCTTTATCCTCGCCTATCCCGCGACGACCTATGTGGTCGACGGCATCGACGGTCCTATCCGCTTCCGCCTGGCGATGAGCCTCCCGGTTTTCACCGTGGTGGTCTTTGTGCTCGGCTTCGCCATGAGCCTGGGCAAGGCGGCCGTCTTCAAACACATCCCGGTCTACTATCCTGACCACGTCGGCTCGGTCGGCGGCCTGGTGGGCATGATCGGCGGACTGGGCGGCTTCATCCTGCCCATCACCTTCGGCGTCCTGAACGACCTGACCGGCGTCTGGACCAGCTGCTTCATGCTGCTGTTCCTGCTCGTCCTCGCAGCCCTTATCTGGATGCATTTCGCCGTCCGTCGGATGGAGCGCCGCCGCTCTCCCATGCTGGCGACGCTGCCCGAATTTCCCGAGCTCGCCGGGGTCGGTCCCGACAAGACCGCCTCCGCTGCCCCTGCTTCTTCGCACTAGAGAAAGACGCGCATGTCCCGTCACATCCTGCACGACTGGCGCCCGGAAGAGCCGGCGTTCTGGGCCTCCACCGGCCAGCAGATCGCGCGTCGCAATCTGTGGATCTCGATCCCGAACCTGCTGCTGGCCTTTTCCATCTGGATGCTGTGGTCGACGGCGGCGACCCGCCTCAACATGGTCGGCTTCCAGTTCTCGACGGCCGAGCTGTTCTGGCTGACCGCGCTTCCCGCGCTGTCGGGGGCCACGCTGCGGATCTTCTACAGCTTCATGGTCCCGATCTTCGGGGGTCGCCTCTGGACCACCCTTTCCACCCTGTCGCTCGCGATTCCCGCCGTCGGCATCGGGATGGCGGTGCAGGACACGGGGACGCCCTATGTCGTCTTCGTCATCCTCGCCCTGCTGTGCGGCCTGGGCGGCGGGGCCTTCGCCTCGTCGATGGCCAATATCGGCTTCTTCTTTCCGAAGGCCCAGAAGGGCAACGCCCTCGCGCTCAACGCCGGCTTCGGCAACCTGGGCGTCAGCGTCCTCCAGTTCACGGCGCCGCTGGTCACTGGCATCGCCCTGTTCACGCCCCTGTTCGGAGCGCCCCAGACCTATCTGGAAAATGGCGTTCAGCATCAGGTCTGGCTGCAGAACGCCGGCTTCGTCTGGGTGCCGTTCATCCTGATCGCCGCCGCCGCGGCCTGGTTTGGAATGAACGACGTCGCCTCCGCCCGCGCCTCGTTCCGTGAGCAGGCCGTGGTCTTCAAGCGCAAGCACAACTGGTTGATGTGCTACCTCTACATCGGCACCTTCGGCTCGTTCATCGGCTTCTCGGCGGCCTTTCCGCTGCTGGGCAAGACCCTGTTTCCCGACGTCAATATCCTGCAGATCGCCTTCCTCGGGCCGCTGGTGGGCGCAGCCTCCCGGGCGATGACAGGCTGGGTCTCCGACCGCTGGGGCGGCCATAACGTCACCCAGGTCGTTTTCTACGCGCTGATCGCAGGCGTGCTGGCGGTGCTCTACAGCGTCGGCGCCTTCGGCGGCGAGCCAGTGTTCGGCCTGTTCTTCGCCAGCTTCATCTGGCTGTTCTTCTGGACCGGCGTGGGCAACGCCTCGACCTTCCAGATGATCCCGGCCCTGGTGCGCGCCGACATGCCCCGCCTGCTGCCCCTCGCAACGCCCGCCGAGCGGCTGAAGGCGGCGGAGCTGGAAGGGGCGGCCATCGTCGGCTTCTCGTCGGCCATCGGCGCCTACGGCGGCTTCTTCATTCCCCTGGCCTTCGCCAACTCGATGAAGGCCACCGGGGGTCCGGTGACCGCCCTCTACATCTTCCTGGCCTTCTACATCACCTGCGCCGTCGTGAACTGGGTGTTCTACGCCCGCCGGCGCTCGATCCTGAACCCCTCTCTGAACACGGCGGCCTGATCATGAGCCATACCCTTGACCGTCTCGCCTTCTTCACGCGCAAGACCGAGCTGTTCTCCGACCGTCACGGCGTGATGAACGACGAGGATCGCGGCTGGGAGGAGGCCTATCGGAACCGCTGGCGCCACGACAAGGTCGTGCGCTCGACCCACGGCGTGAACTGCACGGGTTCCTGCTCCTGGAAAATCTACGTCAAGGGCGGGATCGTCACCTGGGAGACCCAGCAGACCGACTACCCCCGCACCCGGCCCGACCTGCCCAATCACGAACCGCGCGGCTGCGCCCGTGGGGCCAGCTACAGCTGGTATCTGTATTCGGCCAACCGGGTGAAATACCCGCTGGTGCGGTCCCGCCTGCTGCGCGTGTGGCGCAAGGCGCGCGAGACCATGGAGCCGGTCGCGGCCTGGGCGTCGATCCAGAACGATCCGGCTGCTCGCAAGTCCTATACGAGCATGCGCGGCGCGGGGGGCTTTGTGCGGGGCACGTGGGACGAGATCACCGAAATCATCGCCGCGGCCAACGCCCATACGGTCAAGCGCTGGGGGCCCGACCGGGTGTTCGGGTTCTCGCCGATCCCGGCCATGTCGATGATCTCCTATGCGGCCGGCGCGCGCTACCTGCAGCTGCTGGGCGGAGTCACCGGCTCCTTCTATGACTGGTATTGCGATCTGCCACCGGCTTCACCCCAGACTTGGGGCGAGCAGACCGACGTCGCCGAGAGCGCCGACTGGTACAATTCCAGCTTCATGCTGCTGTGGGGCTCGAACGTTCCGCAGACCCGCACGCCGGACGCCCATTTCTATACCGAGGCCCGCTACCGCGGCGCCAAGTCCGTCGTCATCTGCCCCGACTACTCTGAGGCCTCGAAGTTCTCGGACTTGTGGCTTCCGGTCAAACAAGGGACCGACGCGGCCCTGGCCATGGCCTTCGGCCACGTGATCCTCAAGGAGTACCACGTCGATAAACAGGTCCCGTATTTCCGCGACTACCTGCGCCAGTACAGCGACCTGCCGATGCTGGTCCGCCTGGTGCCCCAGGAGGGCGGCTATGTGCCCGAACGCCTGGTGCGGGCCTCCGATTTCGTCGGCGACCTCGAACAGGCCAACAACCCCGACTGGAAGACCGTCGCCATCGACGAGGCCACCGGCGAGATCGTCGTGCCCAACGGCTCGATCGGTTTCCGCTGGGGCGAGGACGGCCGCTGGAACCTTGAGGAACGCGACGCCGCGGGTCGCGAGACCACGCTGAAGCTGGGCCTCAAGGACGCTCATGATGAAGTGGCCGGCGTCCGCTTCCCCTATTTCGCCAATACGGCCAGCAACGGCTTCGCCTCCACAGACCACCCCGATGTCCTGACCCGCAACGTGCCGGTCCGGCGGGTGAAGCTGAAGGACGGCGAAGCGCTGGTGACCTGCGTCTACGACCTGTTCCTCGCCAACTATGGCGTGGACCAGGGCTTCGGCGGCGACTGCATGCCGGAGTCCTTCGACGACCTGCAGCCCTATTCCCCGGCCTGGGCCGAAGCCATCACCTCGGTCCCGCGCGACCAGATCATCGCCACCGCCCGCGGCTTCGCCACCAATGCCGAGAAGACCAACGGCAAGTCGATGGTGATCATCGGCGCGGCGATGAACCACTGGTTCCACATGGACATGAACTACCGCGGCGTCATCAACATGCTGGTGATGTGCGGTTGCGTCGGTCAGTCCGGCGGCGGCTGGGCCCACTATGTCGGTCAGGAGAAGTTGCGGCCGCAGACCGGCTGGGCGCCGCTGGCCTTCGCCACCGACTGGATCCGTCCGCCGCGGCAGCAGAACTCCACCTCCTTCTTCTACGCCCACTCCGATCAGTGGCGTTACGAGACCGTCGCCATCGACGAACTGCTTTCGCCGACGGCCCCCGACGGCCCGTGGAAGGCGTCGATGATCGACTTCAACGTTCGGGCCGAACGGATGGGCTGGCTGCCCTCCGCCCCGGCGCTGAAGACCAACTCGCTTGATGTGGCCAAGGCCGCCGAGGCGGCCGGCGTCGACCCCAAGACGTACACCCTCGACGGACTGAAGGACCGCTCGATCCAGCTGTCCTGCATGGACCCTGACGATCCGGCCAACTGGCCGCGCAACATGTTCGTCTGGCGCTCGAACCTGCTGGGCTCGTCGGGCAAGGGCCACGAGTATTTCCTCAAACACCTGCTCGGCGCCTCGAACGGCGTCCAGGGCAAGGATCTGGGCGAGACCGGTCAGGTGAAGCCTGTCGACGTCGTCTGGCATGATGAGGCGCCGGAAGGAAAACTCGACCTGCTGGTGACCCTCGACTTCCGCATGTCGACCACGGCGGTCTACTCCGACATCGTTCTGCCGACGGCGACCTGGTACGAGAAGAACGACCTCAACACCTCCGACATGCACCCCTTCATCCACC
>CAYNNT010000126.1:0-6586 GCA_964398675.1 uncultured Brevundimonas sp. | reverse complement strand
TCGATCTTGTCGAGGATCTCGCGCTGCACCGGCTCCATGCGCAGCATGCGCTGGACGCATTCGAGGGCGAAGTCCTCGGGCAGGCTGGTCAGGACGCGGGCGGCATGGTCCGGCTTCACCTTGGACAGGACGACGGCGACGGTCTGGGGGTATTCGTTCTTCAGATAGTTGGCGAGCACGGCCTCGTTCACATTGCCGAGCTTGTCCCACATGGTGCGACCGGCGGGGCCGCGGATCTCCTCCATCAGGCCTTCGACGCGGTCGCCGGGCATGAAGGAGGCGAGCAGGCGCTGGGTCTGTTCGAAGCTGCCCATGACCGCGCCCGAGCCGCTCATGCCCGAGACGAATTCGACCAGCAGTTCCTCGACGACCTGGGCGCTGACCGTGCCCAGCGAGGCCATGGCCTGGGAGATCTCCTTGATCTCGTCCTCGTCCAGCCCCTGCCACAGCCGGGTGTGATCCTCGCCCAGGGACAGCAGAATGACGGCGGCCTTTTCAGGCCCCGTCAGCTTCCTGGCGTCCTCGACCGCCGGCTTTTTGTTGGTCAGGCGCGCCATCAGCCCTCGTGGACCCAGCTGCGCAGGATGGAGGTGGATTCGTCAGGGTGTTTCTCGACGAAGTCCGCGACCTTCTTGACCGAGGACGCCTTCACCTGACCCTCGATGCGGGCGATGTCGAGCCGCTGGTCCATCTCCGACGGACCGGCCAGCTGGGGCATGACGCCGCCGGCGCCGCCCATGATGGTGGTCTGCAGCGACGTCACCCCGCCGCCGGCGCCGGCGCCGGCGAGCTGCAACTGGCCCGCGCCGCCGCCCCCGGTCGCCGTCTTCAAGAGCGGGCGCAGCACGAAGAAGATCAGCAGCAGGCCGGTGATCAGCAGCACCAGCAGTTCGACGCCGCGCATGATGTCGTTCTTGGTGAAGTCCAGCAGGGGCGAGGCGGCCTCCTCGCCGCCGACCACGGCCAGGTCGCGGTTGAAGCGGACATTCAGGACCTCGATCTTGTCGCCGCGCGTGGCGTCGATGCCGACGGCGGCGGCGACCAGGGCCTTGATCTGTTCGATCTCCGCCGGCGTGCGCGCGGCATAGGTCGGGGCCGCGCCGTTGGCGCCGGGGGTCCACTTGCCGTCGACGGCGACCGAGACGGCCAGCCGCTTGATCTCGCCGGCCTCTTTCACCGTGGTCGTGGTGGTGTTGGAGATCTCGTAGTTGGTGGTTTCCGTGCTGTCGGTCGTGCGCGAGCCGACCGGGGTCGTCGCGGGCGCCGCGCCGCCGGGGATGTTGTTGGTCGCGGTGGCTCCGCCGTCGCTGACGCCGGTGGTGTCGGCGCTCTCCGAGCCGTTGGTCGAGGTCGAGCGCACGACCTGGCCGTCCGGATCGTAGCGCTGCTCCTGGGTGGTGGAGCGGCTGTGGTCGATGTCGGCGGTGACCTGGACGCGCGCGCCGCCGACGCCGACGACGCCCTCGACGATGTCCATGATCCGGGCCTGGAGCTGGGCCTCGGTGGTGTCGCGCGCCTCCTGGGCGGAGGCGGCGCTGAAGCCTTCGGAGTCCGAACCGGCCGCCAGGGTGCGGTTGGATGTGTCAGTCAGGGTGACCTTCTCGGGCTTCAGGTTCGGCACCGAGGAGGCGATGACGTTGCGGATGGCCTGGACCTGGGCGCCCGACAGCTGGCCGCCGGTGACGCCCACGACCACCGAGGCGGTGGGCTCGGCGGCGTCGGACTGGAACAGTTCGCGGCGCGGCAGGGCGATCATGACGCGGGCGGAGGTGATGCCGCGCATCGACAGGATGGTGCGGGCCAGTTCGCCCTCGAGGGCGCGCTTTTCGTTGAGGTTCTGCTGGAACTCGGTCTGGCCCAGCACCGACTGGTTGTCGAAGATCTCGTAGCCGACCGAGCCGGAGGTCACGAGGCCCTTGCCGGCGACCAGCATGCGCGCCTCGCCGACCTCGTCGCGGCTGACGAAGATGGTCGAGCCGTCGCCCTTCGAGGAGTATTTGATGCCGGCGCTGTCCAGCGCCGTGGTGACCTCGGAGGCCTCCTGCAGGTCGAGGTTGGAATACAGCAGGGCGTCCGGGGCCTGACCGATGCGCAGCATGACGGCGACCAGCACGGCCGCGACGCCGGCGGCGACGCCCAGCACCACGGTCAGCCGACCGATCCCGAATCTCTGCAACGCCGCCGTGAAGCCGCCCACGCGTCCTGCCCCGAATACTCACGGGTCCTTACAGACGCCCGCTGGGCAGAAAATGCCGGGCGCATGGTAAATGGCGAGTTAAGACCTTTGGACGATCAGCGTTTTTTG
The DNA here is from genome assembly GCA_964398675.1 of uncultured Brevundimonas sp. GTDB lineage: Bacteria > Pseudomonadota > Alphaproteobacteria > Caulobacterales > Caulobacteraceae > Brevundimonas. The sequence continues at coordinate 4,281 of CAYNNT010000126.1, read as the reverse complement.
CGCTTCTGGAGCACGAAGCCGATGACCTTGGCGGCCGCTTCGAAATGCTCGCGGGGGATGGTCTCGTCGATGTCGACGGCGGCGTAGAGGGCCCGGGCCAGCGGCACGTTCTCGACGATCGGGACATTGTGCTCGCGGCCGACCTCCCGGATGCGCATGGCGAGGGCGTCGACGCCCTTGGCGACGCAGATCGGCGCCGCATCGCCGGGCTCGTAGCGAAGCGCGACGGAATAGTGGGTCGGGTTGGTGACGATGACCGTGGCCGTCGGCACGTTCTGCATCATCCGCTGACGGCTGCGCTGGGCCCGGATCTGCCGGAGCTTGGCCTTGACGTGCGGGTCGCCCTCGGACTGTTTGTAGTCTTCCTTCAGCTCTTCCTTGGACATCTTCATCCGCTCGGCGAAGCGGAATTTCTGCCAGAGAATATCCGCGCCGGCTGTGAAGGCCAGGAAGATGATGGTCGACATCATCAGGGCGACCGCCAGATCACGGGCCGTGGGCAGGATCATCGCCGGCGGCATGGCGGCCATGTTCTCGAGCTCGCGCAGGTGCGGCTTCAGCACCAGCCAGCAGATGACGCCGACCGCGATCAGCTTGAGCAGGGTCTTGATGAACTGGACCAGGCCGTCGGGGCCGAAGATGCGTTTGAACCCCGCCATGGGGTTCACCTTCGACCAGTCGGGCTTGAGCTTTTCGGCGGTGAAGATCAGGCCGGACTGGGCGACATTGCCGCCGACGCCGCCGAGGATGGTGGCCAGCATGACCACGCCGAGGAAGGGCGCGACGGCCCAAAGGGCGACGGCCCCGATTTCGACGCCGGCGCCGGTCTCGAGGCCGCCGATCATGGTGTGGGGCGCGGCGATGAAGGGCAGAAGCTGCTCGGCCATCGAGGTGGCGAACCAGCCGCCCGACATCAGGACCACCGCCGCCGCGCCCGCCAGCGACAGGGCCGCAGCGACATCCGGAGACTTGGCGACGTCGCCCTTCTTGCGTGCTTCCGCAAGTTTTCGCGGTGTCGCCTCTTCTGTCTTCGACTCGGGATCGGCGCCTTCAGCCACCGGCGTCTCCCGCGAAGATACGGGCCAGGGCGCGGTAGCGGTCGATGAAGACCGTACCGACCACGCCGAGGCTGAGGGCGAAGACCGACAGGCCCAGCAGGATGCTGAGCGGGGCGGCGGCGAAGAAGACCTGGAACGACGGCATGACCCGGCCGACGAGACCCGAGGCGAGGTTGAAGATCAGGGCGAAGACCAGCAGCGGCGCCGACAGCTGGACGCCCAGCATGAAGGCGTCGCCGAGCGTGCGGATCGCCAGCTCAACGAAGTCGCCGGTGACGAGCGGCGCCATGGGGCTGATCAGCTGATACGAGCCGACCAGGCCGGCGATGAACAGGTGGTGGGTGTTGGTGGCGAAGATCAGGGTCGTGCCCAGCAGCATCAGGAAGGCCGAAATGGTCGAGCCCGGCTGCATCTGCATGGGGTTGGCGGTCTGGGCGAAGGCCAGGGTGGTCTGCAGGGCGACGATCTCACCGGCCGTGGCCAGGGCGGTCAGGAAGGACCGCAGCAGGGCGCCGATCATCAGGCCGACGATCACCTCGCGGATGATCCAGCCCGCCATGCCGCCCACCGTCGCCGGCAGGGCCGGCAGCACGCCCGAGATCACCGGCCACAGGGCGAGGCTGACGACGAGGGCCAGCGACAGACGGATGCGTGGCGAGACATAGCTTTCGCCGACGCCGGGCAGCATCAGCAGCACGGCGCCGATCCGCGAGAAGACCAGCGCCCCCTGCCAGATCTGGTCCGATGTCGCCCAGGGCTCCATCCCCTACACCGTCATCCTCGGGCTTGACCCGAGGATCAGACGCTGAAGCGCCCCGGCATTCAGGTGACGGCCCTCCAACCGGCGACCCGTCGCCCCTGGACGCGCACCGGACAATCCGATCCTCGGGTCAGGCCCGAGGATGACGATGACGCAGGCGGTCATCGTCACATGCCGGCGATGCGCGCCGCGATCGTCCGCATGAAACCGCCGAGCAGCGCTCCCATCAGCGGCAGGAACAGCAGCAGGCTGATGAAGATGGCGATGATCTTGGGGGCGTAGATCAGGGTCTGTTCCTGGATCTGGGTCAGGGCCTGGACCAGGCCGATGACCACGCCGACGACCAGGCCGACCAGCAGAACCGGCGCGCACAGCTGGATCGTCAGCCACAGGGCGTCGCGCCCCACATCCATCACTTCCGCGCCGTTCATTGAAATCGTACTCCCGGGATACCGGGCAGAAAATGCCGGGAGCGTGGTTAACGAGGGGTTAGTGCGGTGGCGGGTGGTTGGTGATTGGTGATTGGTGGTTGGTGGTTGGTGGTTGGTGGTTGGTGGTTGGTGGTTGATCGGATTGAATGACATCGGGCGTCTGACGAGGTTCCGCCCGGGTGTCCCTAATCACCAACCACCAATCACCAATCACCCCGCCTCCGCTCGACCCCCGACCATCGACCTTCTATGTCTCGCCCCATGACCAAGCCCCCCGTCTCCCAGTCCGACGCCGAAGCCGCCGTGCGCACCCTGATCGAATGGGCCGGCGACGATCCCGCCCGCGAGGGGCTGCTGGACACGCCGGCGCGGGTGGTCCGGAGCTACAAGGAGCTGTTCGCCGGCTATGAGGTCGAGCCGCGCGCCTATCTGGAGCGGACCTTCGAGGAGGTCGGCGGCTACAACCAGCTGGTGGTCCTGAAGGACATCCGCTTCGTGAGCTTCTGCGAACACCACATGCTGCCGGTCGTGGGCGTGGCCCACGTCGGCTATCTGCCCACCGACCGGGTGGTGGGCATCTCCAAACTGGCGCGGGTGGTGCGCGGCTATGCCCGCCGCCTGCAGATCCAGGAAAAGATGACCTCCGAGATCGCCAACGCCATCGACGAGGTGCTGAAGCCCCAGGGTGTCGGCGTGGTCATCGAGGCCGAGCACAGCTGCATGACCCTGCGCGGCGTTGACGTGCCGGGCGCGAGCCTGACCACCAGCGCCCTGCTGGGCGTGGTCCGGGACGACCATCGTACGCGGGAAGAATTCCTGCGTCTGGTCAGGGGCTGAGATGGGCCGGCTGATCGAGGAACTGGACTACCGCGAGACCCCGATGGGGCCGCTGATCCTGCGACGGCGGTGGGTGGCGGCGATCGACGCGGATGTGGTGGAGGTGATCCTCGGCGAGGAGCATCTGATGTCGAGCCTGTTCACCGTGGGCGAGATCGAACTGGCCGTGCGGGGTCTGGCGGCGGCGAAGGGGGCGTCGCTGAGGGTTCTCGTGGGCGGGCTGGGGCTCGGCTACACGGCCCGCGCCGCGCTGGCCGACGAGCGGGTGACGTCGGTGGACGTCGTCGATGCCCTGGCGCCGGTGATCGAATGGCACGAGGCCGGGCTGGTGCCGCTGGGCGAAAGCCTGGGGCAGGAGCCGCGCTGCCACCTGAAGCACGGCGACTTCTTCGGCTGGTTCGACGCGCCCCGGCCGGCGGCGGACCGGTATGACGTCGTCCTGCTCGACATCGACCACTCGCCCCGCGCCCTGCTGCACCCCGAACATGCGCGCTTCTATTCGGTCGAGGGGCTCGGGCGACTGCGCGACGGGATCGCGGAGGGCGGGGTTTTCGCCATGTGGTCGGACGAGGGGCCGGACGAGGCCTTCATCGCCGTGCTCGAGGCCGTGTTCGTGAACATCCGCGCCGAGGTGGTCGCCTTCGACAATCCCCTGACCGGCGGCGCATCGACCTGCACGATCTACATCTGCGATCGGGATTGATACGCAAGGGAAATTAACGGGAGATTCGTTTCGCCGGGTTATGCCCCTCTTGAAGGGACCTCCGTTGAACCGCTCCAATTCCGCCAAGCATCGCCTGTTGCTGAGCCCGGCCGCCCTGGCCGCGAGCCTGCAGAAGCACCAGCGCTATGTGCGCCGGCAGTCCGGCGGCATGCGCGCCTTCCTGCGGTTCGCCGAACTGCCGGGCGAAGTCCTGACGGCGAGGATCCTCGACGAGATCGACCTGACCGGCGCCAATCTGCGGCACGCCAACCTGCGGCAGGCCAGCGCCGCCGACGCCTCCTTCTTCGCCGCAGACCTGTCGTGCGCGGATCTGACGCTGATCCGGGCGCCGCGGGCCGACTTCCGTGGGGCGGTGCTGTCCGGCGCGCGGCTGAACAGCGCCGTGCTGGACGGCGCAGACATGCGCCGGGCGGTCCTCGCCTCGGCGCATGACGGATTCCAGATGATCCGCGCGAACGGGGCCGCCGCCAG
>CAYNNT010000125.1:3527-6701 GCA_964398675.1 uncultured Brevundimonas sp. | reverse complement strand
GCGGGCGCCGAGCCCGCCGCGGCGGCGGTGACCGCCCGGCCCCAGCCCGCGCGCACCGCCCTCGCCGAGCGCGTCATCAGCCGCAATGACATGGTCGAGGTCGCCTATGAGGTCGGCGGCGTCCGCCTGACCATCACAGGTCGGGCCGAAGGCAATGCGGCCGTCGGCCAGCGTCTGGCGGTCCGCAATCTCCAATCGAACCGCACCATCGACGCCGTCGCCATCGGCCCCGGTCTGGCCCTCGCCGGTCCCGCCGCCCAGGACGCCCGCGCCACCCAACAGCTCGCCGCCCGATAGAGGGATACAGGTTTATGCGTACCGTATTGATTGCCGCCGCCACCCTCTCGCTCGGCGCCTGCTCGACCGCTATCGAGGCCGTGCGAGGCCCGGAGCTGGCCCCCATCGGCTATCCGGCGGCGCTGGTCCCGACGACCCAGGCCTACCTCCCCTCGCCCGAACAGCAGCACGCCGACCGCGCCGCCAGCGCCAACAGCCTCTGGCGAGCCGGCGCCCGCACCTTCTTCGGCGACCAGCGCGCCCGCCGGGTGGGCGACATCCTTACGGTCAACATCGATATCGACGACCGCGCCCAGACCCAGAACACGACGGCGCGCAGCCGCACCAACGACATCTCCGGCGGCGTGACGAACTTCTTCGGCCTCGAGAACAGTCTGGGGCAGGCCTTCCCGGGCGGGTTCGACCCGGCCAATCTGGTGGGGATCGAGGGCGCGTCGAACTCCAACGGTTCGGGTTCGGTCAATCGATCCGAGAAGGTCAGCCTGACCATCGCGGCGGTCGTGACCGACGTCATGGTCAACGGCAACCTCGTCATCCAGGGCCGGCAGGAAGTGCGCACCAACCGCGAGGTGCGTGAACTGACCGTCGCCGGCATCGTGCGGCCCGAGGATATCAGCTCGGCCAACACAATCGCCCACACCCAGATCGCCGAGGCCCGCATCAGCTACGGCGGCCGTGGCGACATCAGCCGCGTCCAGGCCACGCCTGCGGCCCAGTCGCTGGTCGAGCGCTTCAGCCCGTTCTAGTTGGCCACGGGCTGTTCGCCGGCCCGCGGTCAAGAGGCCCTGCCTTTTCGAACCGACGCGGGCTGACGACACCCGTTCGCCGAACGCGCGATAAATTCATCACACCCCGGATCGGGCGGGGATGCGTCCAAGCGGGGCTGTGAACCGTTAATGGAATCTAGCGTTTCGACACCAGACGCGAGATTTCCCGATGTTCAAGGTCGCCATTCCAGCCGTCGCAGCCCTCGGGCTGATCGCCTTCGCCGCCCAATCCCAGGCGACGAACCTCGACGTCCAGAGCGGCGTCGTGCCGATGGCATGGCACCTGAGCCATGAGGGTTCGCTGGCCAAACTGGCCTATGGCGTTGAAAATTCGGACCAGTTGGCCCTGATGATGACCTGCGAACGCGGTCAGACCCAGGCGATCATCTATGGCGATGTCCAGCCGGCCAGCCCGCGGGTGATCAGAACGTCCACAACTTCGGCCATCGATCCCCTCAGCGGCGACCTGTCCGGTGAGACCCGGATTTCGGTTCGCGATCCGGCCATGCAACAGCTGACGACGAACGGAAAATTAACGGTCGAGGGCGACGCTGGCCTGTTCCAGCTGTCCGCCAGCCCGGCCGAACGACGCCTGATCGGCGACTTTTTCGCCTATTGCGGTTCCGACCGCGTCTGACCACAACAGTGGTCGGACTTTTCAGCCGGGGCTGAGCCATGATCGCCTTGTTCGTCATCGCGGCCCTGGCTGCGCAGAATCTGCCGTCAGCACCCGCCTGGACCTGGACGCTGTACAGCGACGCGGAACCCATCGTTCTGGCGCATGAGGTCCCGGACACCGCCAGTCTTCGGACGACGCTGGAATGCGATCCGGGAAGCAGCGTCGCGCGGTTGACACTCTACGGCGGCGTCGCCCTTGCCGGGATGGCGCGGGTCACCGCCGGCGAATCGTCCGCCGTGGCCGAGGCGGCGGTCGCCCGGGCCGGCGCCACCAGACTGGCGCTTCGGACCGATCATCCGGTGTTCGCCGCCTTTACCGTCGATGGGCGGATAGCAATCGTCGTCGGCGACCAGCGCCGTCCGGTCGAGATACCCACGGCGCATCTTGCCAAGCTGCGCCGCTTCGCGGAACTGTGCTCGGGCTGATTGCCGGAGACGTGGATGCGCGCCCCAGCCCTGATTATCCTCGCCAGCCTGACCCTGGGCGCCGCCGCCTGCGCCACGGTTGATACGCCGACGGAGCCGGCTCCCGGCGTCGCGACAACCGGCGCGCCGGTCCCGGTGGCCGACCATGACTGGTTCTATCATCGCGACGGCGGCGAGGCCCGCCTCGTCTACGGCCTGGCGGAGAGCGACGATCTTCGGCTGGGACTGGACTGCGCCGAGGGCAGCGGACGCCTGGCGCTGAGCGCGGTCGGCGGTCCCGACGCCAAGCCGGAGATCCATATCGAGGCGGGCGGTGAGACAGAGCGGTTTCCGGCCCGGTCCGAGCCGTCCGAGCTGAACGACGGGGTCTTTCTGACGGCCGAGGCCGATGCGGATGCGCCCGTGTTCCAGCGCTTCCGGCGCGTCGGCTGGCTGGCCCTCTGGCTGGACGGCGAGCGGCAGGCCTATGCGCCCCAGCCGGAGTCCACCTCCAATATCGAGCGCTTCTTCGCCTTCTGCGGTTGACGCGAAGGCTCCGCTCCGGTGCAGTCCCGCCCGATCCGGGAGAGGGACGACATGAAACGCCTTATAACCGCCTGCGCCATCGCCGTGCTCGCCGCCGCCGCCGCGCCCGTTGCCGCCGGGGCTGCACCGGCCCAGGCGCAGGTCGTCCGCAACGCCGAGAACCCCGCCCTGGCGGCGGTGCTGGCCGACTATGAGACCTATCTGCGCGCCGTGGACCCGATCAATGCGGGCATGGAAGGCGACCGGGCGGCCCTGTCGCGCCTGCCCGACGGCTCACGCGCCTTCGAAATGGCGCAGGAGCCGGTTCTCAAGGGGTTCGCCGACCGGCTGGCTGCGATCGATCCCGCCGGCCTGGGTGAGGACGACCGGCTGAACCACGCCTTCCTGACCTATGTGCTGCAGCGGTCGCTGGCCCGCATCCCGCTGGACACCGGCCGGATCGACGCCTGCACAATCGTCGACTCCGTCTTGTCGTCACGGT
>CAYNNT010000125.1:0-3517 GCA_964398675.1 uncultured Brevundimonas sp. | reverse complement strand
GTCGCCAGCGTCACCCGCATTGCGACCGTCGCCGACGCCGAGGCCTGGATCGCCCGGCTCGAGGCCATGCCCGCAAGCTATGCCGCTCCCCTGGCCAACGCCCGCCGCGGGCTCGAGAGCGGCATGGTCCAGCCGCGCTCCATCGTCGAGAACGCCCTCACCCTGATCGAGCCCGAAGCGGCCCTGACCCCGGACGCCGACCCGCTGCTCAAGCCGTTCGCGACCCTGCCCGCCTCCATCCCGGCGGCCCAGCAGGCGGCCTTGCGCGCCCGGGCGGCCCGGGCTGTGGCGGACGGCATCATGCCGCAGCGGCGCGAATGGGCGCGGTTCCTGCGCGAGGACTATCTCCCCCGCGCGCCCGAGACCCTGGGCCTGGTCCACCGGCCGGGCGGGCGCGAGATGTACGCCTATCTGGTGCGCGGCTACACCACGACCGACCTGACCCCCGATGAGGTCCATGCGATCGGTCTCGAAGAAGTCGCCCGCATCCGGGCCCGCATGGACGTCGAGATGCGCGCCGCCGGCTGGACCGGCGATTTCGCAGGTTTCCTCAACTTCCTGAGGACCGATCCGCAGTTCTACACCACCACGCGTGAGGACCTGATGGAGAAGGCGTCGGAGATGGCCAAGCGGGCCGACGACGGCCTGCCGGCCCTGTTCGGAACCCTCCCGCGCCTGCCCTATGGCGTCCGCCCCGTGCCGCGCGAGATCGAGGCCAACTACACCACCGGCCGCTACAACCCCGGATCCGTCGAGAACGGCGTCGCCGGCGGCTATATGGTCAACACCTCAAGCCTGAACCAGCGCGGCCTGTATGAACTCCCGGCCCTCACCCTGCATGAGGCCGTGCCGGGCCACCACATCCAGATCGCCCTGCAGCAGGAGGCCGAGGACGGTCCCTATTTCCGCAAGAGCGTCGACGTGACCGCCTTCACCGAGGGCTGGGGCCTGTATTCGGAGTTCCTCGGCGAGGAGATGGGCTTCTACCGCACGCCCTATGAGCGGTTCGGCCGCCTCAGCTACGAGATGTGGCGCGCCTGCCGGCTGGTGTCGGATACGGGCATCCACTGGCTGGGCTGGGACATCGAACAGGCCCGCGCCTGTTTCCGCGACAACTCCGCCCTCGCCCCGCTGAACATCGAGACCGAGTTGCAGCGCTATATCGGCTGGCCCGGTCAGGCCACCGCTTACAAGATCGGCGAAATCCGGCTGCGTGCGATCCGGACGCGGGCCGAGGCCGAACTGGGCGACCGCTTCGACATCCGCCGCTTCCACGACGCCCTGCTGGTCGACGGCCCCTTGCCGATGGCCCTGCTGGACGCGCGCATGGATCGCTGGATCGCGGAAGAGAAGGCGCGGTGAGCATGAGAGCAACGGTCGGGGCCGCCCTTTGTGCCGGCCTGCTGCTGGCGTCCGCCGCATCGGCCGCATCCGCGGAGGAGGTCGGGGCGTGGCGCCGGCTGACCCGCGACGCCGCTTTCGAGGTGGCGGTCGACACCGCCAGTTTCACCGGGCCGCCGACCCGTCGCGCGGCGCGCACTGTGATCGTCTCGCTCGCTGAGGAAACACCCCGGCCGTTCCTCGTGGTCGAGACGGAGATCGACTGCGAAGCCCGCACGATCAGCGCTGCCCGCATGTCGCTCCATGACAGCGCCGGAGCGGTTATGCGGGAAGGCGATCTGCCGGCTGAAACCGAAACCGTTGACGAGGCGGACGGCACGGCGGAGCTGGCCCGGGCCGCTTGCGGAGAGTCCGTTCTCGACGGCGAGGCCTTTGCCTCGGCCGCCGCCTTCGCCGCCTGGACGGCCACCCTGCCCACGGAACCCTGACGTCGCCTCAGGCGGAAGGATCGAGCCCCAGCGCCGCCCGCACCTTCTTCGTCAGCTTTCCCGCCACGATGCCGTAGGCGATGGCCAGATGCTCGGCCAGTTCGTCGTCCGCCCAGTCGTCGATCTGCGCCAGGTTCACCCACTTGTTGCGCGCCATATAGGGCGCCGGACGGGCGTGACCGGAGTCCGTGAGCACCTCATAGGCGATGTCGGACACCTTGAAGGAGATGCCGCCACGCTCGCCGACCATGGCGAACATCTTGCCGCCGACACGGTAGGCGTCGTGCTGCTCGCCGAAGGGGTGGTCCAGCGTCGCCGCCGGCAAGGCGAGGCAGACCTTGCCGACCCCCGCCCGATCCATGATCAGGCCTCCACGCCCACGCCGATCGGGCAGACCACGCCCGTCCCGCCGATGCCGCAGTAGCCGGCCGGGTTCTTGGCAAGATAGCCCTGGTGATAGTCCTCGGCGAAATAGTAGGGGCCGGCCGGCGCGATCTCGGTGGTGATGCTTCCGCGTCCGGCGCTGGACAGGGCGGCCTGGTAGGCGTCGCGCGAGGCCTCCGCCTCCGCCCGCTGTTCGTCGTTCAGATAGTAGATCGCCGACCGGTAGGTCGTGCCGACGTCATTGCCCTGGCGCATGCCCTGGGTCGGGTCGTGATTTTCCCAGAAGGCCTTCAGCAGGTCGGCGTAGCGAATCTCCGCCGGATTGAAGACCACCTGCACCACCTCGGCGTGGCCGGTGCGGCCCGTGCAGGTCTCCTCATAGGTCGGATTGGGCGTGATCCCGCCCGCATAGCCGACCGACGTCACCCAGACGCCCGGCAGCTGCCAGAAGATCCGCTCCACGCCCCAGAAGCATCCCATGCCGAGAATGGCGGTCTCGAACCCCTCCGGATGCGGCCCCTTCAGCGGGCGGCCGCTGACGAAATGGACCTCGTCGGTCGGCAGCGGCGTCGCCCGGCCCGGCAAGGCCTCGGCGGCGGTCGGCATTTCGTGGGTTTTCTGGAACAGCATGGCGTGAACTCCGGTCGATCGGTCGAACCTCTATATGGGATGTGTTCAGGCGCTTGCCGAGGGGGTCCGGGTGTTCTATCAGCCTCGCCTCCCGTCGGATCGACCTCCGGCGGATTCACGCGCGTCGTGGAAACGGACAGGTGGCGGAGTGGTCGATCGCGCACGCTTGGAAAGCGTGTGTAGGTGAAAGCCTACCGAGGGTTCGAATCCCTCTCTGTCCGCCACTTCTTTTCAGAAGTTGCTGTAGAGACACAGTTTTTCCCAAGAGAATCGCTGCCGTCCTAAAAACCGTCATCAATGCGCAGAGAGGCTTTTCCGCTTCCGCTTTGCCCGACGTGGCGAACTCGCCTCGGGCCGGGCGCTGGAAGCGGTGATCTCGGCGGAAGCTTGCCGCTGCGGTCGAACTCGACCGGCTTTCTCGCGGCGCTTCCGTTCCGGCTTTGCAGAGGCTCCATCTTGCGTTGGCGATGCGTCGTCCACTTCCGCAAAGGTCGCCACGGCGGCGTCGGAGGCTGCCCCCCATCCAGGTAATCCCTGCAAAATGCGCTCGGCATTTTTATCGGGCGAGACGTGGCCGTAATGGTCCTCGATCATTTTGACGGAAGTGCCCATCTGCTTGGCCAGGAACAGGGAATCGACACCTTCGGTGAGCCGGAACGTGGCGTAGGTGTGCC
>CAYNNT010000124.1:0-6730 GCA_964398675.1 uncultured Brevundimonas sp. | reverse complement strand
GAGAACAGCTTGGACCGCTGCGCATCGGCGCGGCCCTTGCGGTGCATGATGTTCTTGAATTTGGAATGGCCGGCCATGGATTGGGTCTCTTGGTGTGCGCCAACGCTCGCCGCGCGGCGGCTCGCTGCTTGAGCGCGGTCGGAATGATCAGGTCGCGCATCTAGCCGATGGCGGCGACGGTGTCACGGTTCAGGAACCTCTGCCGCGCTACAGCTTTTCCCCAACAGCAGCCGGAGCCCGCCATGACCGCCGAAGACGCCATCTATCACGCCGAAGGCTACCACGACGACGATCTCGACAATGCCGACATCGTCGAATGGTACGAGGCCCGCCCCGTCACCGTCCCGACCGCCGTCGCCACCGGCGCCATCATCGGAGCCTTCACCCTCGGCGTCCTGACCGCCGTCGGCGCCCTGGCGCTGATGGGGCGTCTGGACGACTAGGGGGTCCGGCGCGTCAGGTCCGCCAGCTGATCCTTGTCGAGACTCAGGGCCATGCCCGCGTTGCGACCGGCCAGGGTGACGACCCGGTATTCGGCCGCCACCCCCAGCACCAGCGAGCTTTCGGCGACGGTCAGGCCAAAGTCCTGGGCCAGCCACTGAACCATTCCCGAGGTCGCAGCTTTCAACGCGTCGTCCAGCGAGCCGGCCTGGCCGATCACGGTGATCCTGTCGGTCGTTTCAACCCTCGGGCTGGAGAGAGGACGTGCAGGCAGGACGGTCACGCTGAACTCCACGTCCAGCGAGGTCTCGAGCGCCCACTGGGTCGTTTCGCCATCACCTTGCAGAGCGTGGCCATCACCCATGAACAGCATGGCGCCGGGCTGATAGACCGGGAGAAAGATGGTGGAGCCCTCCCCCAGGTCGTTGAAATCGATGTTGCCGCCAAACCGCCCTGTATCGCCGGCCGAGAACGGCGCGAAGCCGAAGTCCGGGGCGACCCCTATGCCGCCCAGCATCGGCCTGACCGGTACGACGAAGTCGCGCAAACCGGCGGGCGGATCATCCAGACGGGCCGTTCCCGCTGCTCGATCCAGCCGCCATCGGACACGCTGGCCGAGGCCTCCTGCCTGGCCCGCCAGGGCCGGGGTCATCGCCGACCCGACAAATCCGTCCAAGCTGTCGGCCCAATCGCGATTCAGCCGAAGCCGCCGGATCTGGACGGCAAGCACATCTCCGGGTCTTGCACCCACCACATAGAAGGGCCCGATCTGCGGGTTGCCGTACATGGCCCGCGTCACTCCGGCCGAGTCGACCCCGCCCGAGTCGATTGTACTTGTCACGATGGTGTCGCCCGGCCGGATCAGCAGCGCTGGTTCTCGATGGGCTGTGAACTCGTTTGAATAGGACTGAGGCTCGAAAACCACCCGTGCCGGGCCGTCGCCACCCGGGAGGGTCAGTTGCACGGCCGAGAAACCGTGGACGGTGCGCGCCTCCGCGATATTGATGTCGGGATAGTCGGCTGATCCGCTCATCCGGTCGTCGGCGACCGTGCCGGAGAAACGATAGACCTCGCCGTCCTCGTCGGTGGCCGCAAACGCGATCCGGTCGCCCTCGCGCAGACCGGCGAGCGACCATCGCCCCAACTGCCCGGTCAGAACGTCGCCCTCGACCTCGATGGTGGCCTCGGCATATTCCCGATTGCCCCAGCGATCGATCGTCAGGAGCCAGGTCTGGGGCTCGGCGACTGCCGGACTGGCGATCATCAGAAACAGGCCGAAGAGAAGCGCGCGCATAAGGTCCTCGCTACATTTGTAGCGACCCTAGCCCGACGATTGGTCGGGTTGTAGTGAAACTTCCGCAATACTGCGGTCGTGCGTGCGTTCAGGCTTTCAGGCTCTCGAGGAAGCCCCGCATCTTGTCGTCCACCGGCACCGGCCGCTTGGAGTCCCGGTCGACATAGACGTGGACGAAATAGCCGACGGCCGCGGCTTCCTGCTCCTTGTTGCGGAACAGGCCGATCTCGTAGCGGACGGAGCTGGTGCCGACGTGGGCCACCCGCACGCCCGCCTCGATCTCGTCCGGGAAGGCGGTCGGCGAGAAATAGCGGCAGCCCGTCTCGACCACCAGGCCGATGGTCTTGCCGTCGTGGATGTCGATCAGGCCGTTGACCACCAGCAGCCGGTTCACCGCCGTGTCGAACCACGAATAATAGACGACGTTGTTCACATGGCCGTAGACGTCATTGTCCATCCAGCGCGTCGATATGGCCTGGAACCGGCGATAGTCGCTCCGCTTCGTCCGTTCGATGGTGCCGGTCATGCAGTCTCCCTGGGTGCGCTATCGCTCGGCGCGCGGCGCCTTGCTGCTTGAGCGCGATTTGATTCCGCGCGTCTCGGCGCGCTTGTTGTCAGCCTTGGGCTTGGCGGACGCGGCGTCAAGCGCCTAGCCTCCGATCATGCAGACCATCGCCGCCGTTCTCCGGACCATGGGCGCCGCCCGCCCCTATGCCGACAGCCGCCCGCTGTCGCTCGAGACGGTGACGCTCGACCCGCCCGGCCGCGACGAGGTGCTCGTCGCCATCAGGGCTGCGGGCCTGTGCCATTCGGATCTCAGCGTCATCAACGGCGACCGGCCCCGCCCCCTGCCCATGGCGCTGGGCCATGAGGCCGCCGGCGTCGTCGAGGCCCTCGGCCCCGGCGTCACGGACCTTCAGATCGGCGACCCTGTGGTCATGGTCTTCATGCCCTCCTGCGGCCACTGCGACCCCTGCGCCGGCGGCCGCCCCGCCCTGTGCGAGCCGGGCGCCGCCGCCAACGGCAAGGGCGAGCTGCTGGCCGGCGGCCGGCGCCTCCACGATGCCGCGGGCGATCTCAATCATCACCTCGGCTGCTCCGCCTTCGCCAGCCACGCCGTGGTCTCGCGGCGGTCGCTGGTGAAGGTCGATCGCGACCTGCCGTTCGAGCACGCCGCCCTGTTCGGCTGCGCGGTGCTGACCGGCGTGGGCGCGGTCGTGAACACGGCGCAGGTGAAGGCGGGGCAGAGCGCGGTCGTCGTCGGCCTCGGCGGCGTCGGCCTGTCTTCGGTGCTCGGCGCCCTGGCGGCGGGCGCGAGCCCGGTGATCGCCGTGGATGTCAGCGAGGACAAGCTGGCCCTCGCCCGCTCCCTCGGCCCCGTCCAGACGGTCAACGCCGCCGATCCCGACGCCGTCGAACAGGTCCGCGCCCTCACGAGCGGCGGGGCCGACTTCGTGTTCGAGATGGCCGGCAGCGTCCTCGCCCTCGAGGCGGCCTGGCGGATGACCCGGCGCGGCGGGACCACGGTGACCGCCGGTCTGCCCCCGCCCGAGGCCGCGCTGGCGGTCAACATCGTCCAGCTGGTGGCCGAGGAGCGGTCCCTCAAGGGCAGCTACATCGGCACCTGCGTCCCCGCCCGCGACATCCCCCGCTACATCGCCCTGTTCCGGCAGGGGCGGCTGCCGGTGGACCGGCTGCTGAGCGGGACCATCCCCCTGTCCGACATCAACGTCGCCTTCGACGCCCTGGCCGAGGGGCGGGCGGTGCGGACGGTCATCACCTTCTAGGCCTTGTCGCGGATCCGCATCGCCCCGCCGGCCGCGCCCGTCTGCACCTCGAACCGGCCGGTCGCGCGGATCAGGTCCGACAGCTTGGCGTGGCCATAGGTGCGCTGGTCGAAGTCCGGGTACGCATTCCGCAGCCGATCGCCCAGGCCGCTGACCGTGACCCAGCCGTCGCCGTCCTCGTCCATGTCGGAGATCACCGTGGCGATCAGGCGCGCCGCCTCGACCGGCTTGCGCTTGCCGGGCGCCTCGGGCGCGGCCGCGGCCGGCGCACGCCCCCCGCCCGCCGCCGGGGCCGGGCTCTCGACGGGCTGGCCGATCAGGTTCTCGGTGTAGATGAAACGGGTGCAGGCCTGGCGGAAGCTCTCGGGCGTCTTGCGCTCGCCGAAGCCATAGACATCGACCCCCTCCTCGCGGATGCGCGACGCCAGCCGGGTGAAGTCGGCGTCAGAGGAGACCAGGCAGAAGCCGTCGAACCGGCCCGAATGCAGCAGGTCCATGCCGTCGATGACGAGGGCGATGTCGCCCGAATTCTTGCCCTTGGTGTTGGCGAAATTCTGCTGCGGCTGGATGGCGTAGCGCGCCAGCACCTTCGTCCAGCCGCCCAGCTGGGCCGAGGCGAAATCGCCGTAGATGCGCCGCGCCGAGGCCTCGCCCAGGGTGGCGATCTCGGTGAACAGGGCCTCGGCGATGCGGGCCGAGGCGTTCTCGGCGTCGATCAGCACGGCGAGGCGGGGGGCTTTGGAGGCGGGGGTCATGGGGGGCGGCTTTCGGGGGAAGGCGTGGTTGGTGGTTGGTGGTTGGTGGTTGGTGGTGTCGGCCCCGGCGGGGGGCGGGTCAACGGCGGATGCGGGGGGCGGGTCAACGGCGGATGCGGGGGGCGGCGGGATGGGGTAGAGACGGCGGCATGACCAACCCTCCCCTGCGCCGCCTGCTTGATCTGCCCGGCATCGATGATCTGGAGCTGAAGGCGCTGATGAAGCCGCGCGCCGCCGATCCGGACGAGCTGCATGAATTCCCCGAGATCGCGGAGGCCATCGACGCCGCCGCCCGCGCCGCCTTCGGCCTGACTCCGGAGGAGGCCGCCGCCGTCGCCCGTCCCGCCGACTGGGACGGCATCGAACGCCTTGATCCCGCCGACATGGCCGAAGCCTTCGCCGCCGAGGGCTGGGACGTCCTCGATGCGCGCCGCAAGCCCCTGCGCATGCTGGCGCACTGGGCCCTGCCGCTGGCGCTGGCCCTGCGCGGCGTCGCCGGCGAACTTCCGTTCCACGCCGAGCCCGACCGCCCGGTCACCGACTGGGGCTCCAACCTCAAGGCCGAGGCGACGCGATTCCGGAAGCGGTAAAGGGGTCGACCTCAGCCACCAACGCGCAACAAGCACGGGGCAGGTCAAGTCCTTCCCACGAACTAGGCTTCTGATCGCCCATGCGGGATTGATTTCGAATTCCGCGGGCGAATTCAACGGCAGGTTCGCCGCTTCGGTTGAACGGCGTGAGCGGACTCGGAGGTTGCCCCCTACCGGATCTTCACCCCCACGCCCTTCTCGCCGCCCGGCTTGCTCACGCTCACGTCGAACACCTCGCCGCCAAACGCCAGACCGCGCACGGCGCGTTCGCACAGGGCGACGATCTCGTCGGCGGGCTCATCGGTGCGGATGTCGAGGAACCAGCCCATCATCCGGGCCTCGTTCCAGCGGGCGCGGGCCAGCCAGGCTTCGTCGATCTTCAGGTCGCGGAAGGCCACGTTCAGACGGCCGATCAGGGTGAAGGGCTGCTGGGGCTCGGGCACATTGGCCAGTTCGACCTCGCCCGTGGGGCGGCCGACGAAGGACGGGAGCGGGGCGTGCTGCAGCACCGACCTGATCTGGTCGGACTCCATCATCAGACCCTTGCCGCCGGCCGGGTTGAACAGGATCACCGTGTCCTTGAGCATGTCGAGCAGGTTGCGGCCCTTCATGGCCAGGATGCGGGTGTCCTCGCCGAACATCTGGACCGCGCGGCGCGGGTCGGTGAACAGGGTCACGGTGTTGCGGCCGTCGTTGAGGACGACGCCGCGCAGGACCAGCTGCTCGCCCGGACGCAGCACCTTGGCGCCGTCGTCGCCCGGGGTGCTGCCGGGGCTGCCGGCCTCGGGCACGGCGTAGAGGTCGGCCTCGAGCATGATCTGCTCGAACTCGCCCATCTGCGCCGGGTCGGCCAGACCGGCGTAGAGCAGCTCCTCCAGCGGGTTCATCGGATTGTCGGTGAAGGTGATGGGGGTCTGGACGGCGTCGGTCATGGGGCGGGCTCGGATCAAACGAAGGATGCGAAAGGACGGTCAGGCGGGACGGGTGTCAATCGTCATCCATCTTCAGCGCGGCGATGAAGGCTTCCTGCGGGATCTCGACCTTGCCGAACTGGCGCATGCGCTTCTTGCCCGCCTTCTGCTTCTCGAGCAGCTTCTTCTTGCGGGTGGCGTCGCCGCCGTAGCATTTCGAGGTCACGTCCTTGCGCAGGGCGCGGACGGTTTCGCGGGCGATGATCTTGCCGCCGATGGCCGCCTGGATCGGGATGACGAACAGGTGGGGCGGGATCAGCTCCTTCATCTTCTCGACCATGGAGCGGCCGCGCATCTCGGCCCTGCCGCGGTGGACCAGCATGGAGAGGGCGTCGACGGGCTCGGCGTTGACGAGGATGTTCATCTTCACCAGGTCGCCGACCTTGTAGTCGCTGAGCTCGTAGTCGAACGAAGCATAGCCCTTGGAGATGGATTTGAGGCGGTCGTAGAAGTCGAAGACGACCTCGTTCAGGGGCAGCTCATAGACCACGAGGGCGCGGGCGCCGACGTAGGAGAGCTCGACCTGGGAGCCGCGGCGGTCCTGGCACAGCTTGATGACGCCGCCGAGGTATTCGTCGGGGGTCAGGATGGTCGCCTTGATCCACGGCTCGCTGATTTCCATGATCTGCATCACGTCGGGCAGGTCGGCCGGATTGTGCAGCTCGATCTCGGAGCCGTCGCGCAGGGCGATCCTGTAGACCACGGACGGGGCGGTCGCGATCAGGTCGAGGTTGAACTCGCGGCTGAGGCGCTCCTGGATGATCTCGAGGTGCAGCAGGCCGAGGAAGCCGCAGCGGAAGCCGAAGCCGAGGGCGGCGCTGGATTCCATCTCATAGGTGAAGCTGGCGTCGTTCAGGCGCAGGCGGCCGATGGCGGCGCGCAGGTCCTCGAA
>CAYNNT010000123.1:0-6806 GCA_964398675.1 uncultured Brevundimonas sp. | reverse complement strand
CGCTGCGTCGAACACTGCGCTCCCGGCAGGTTCGCGCTATCGCGCGCCGCTGGGTTCCGGGTCTCCGCTGCGCTTCGCCCGGAATGACGATAGCCGTCGGGGCGCTACTCCACCGTCAGCGCCCCGCCCTCCACCCGCACGAACTGCGCCCGGCCGCGCAGGGGGGCGAAGAGCTCGGCCTCGGTGCCGGTCATGAAGGCCTGCAGGCCGAGGGCCTCGATTTCGTCGAACAGGGCGGCTCTCCGGGCCGTATCGAGGTGGGCCGGGGCCTCGTCGAGGAGGAGGACGGGCGGGGCGCTCTGATCGGCCAGGCGGGCGATCTGGGCGAGGATCAGGTTGAGGACCAGCGCCTTCTGCTCGCCCGAGGAGCCTTCGGCGGCGGGGCGGTTCTTCTCGCGATGCAGGGCCGTCAGGTCGGAGCGGTGCGGGCCGAACAGGGAGCGGCCGGCGGCGGCGTCGCGGGCGCGACTGCGGGTCAGGCCGTCGCGGATGCCGGCGGCGATGGCCTCGGGGCCGGCGCCGGCTGTGGCCATGGCCTCGGCCTCGCCGGTCAGGCCGAGGTCTGCCTGGGGGAAGGGACGGTCGTTGCGGGCGTCGATGGCGGCCTGGAGGGTGGTCAGGGCGGCGGCGCGGGCAATGGCGGCCTCGGCGCCCGCCTCGCCGAGGCGCAGCTCCAGGGCGTCGAGCCAGAGGGGGTCGGCGGCGCGCCCTTCCGCCCCTTCGGTCAGCAGGCGCAGCCGCTCGCGCAGGGCCTTTTCATAGGCCGAGACCGAGGCGGCGTGGGCGGGATCGGCGGCGAAGACCAGCCGGTCGAGGAATTTCAGCCGGGCGGCGCGGGCGTCGGAGAACAGCCGGTCCTGTTCGGGCGTGGCCCAGACCGGGCGCAGATGGTCGAGCAGACGGCCCGGCTGGGCGGTCTCTCCGTCGATGCGGACAATGCGGCGGGCGGCGCCGGGGGACTGGACGCCGGTGCCCAGCTTCGTGTCCTCCTCGCCGTCGGTCAGGACGGCGGCGACGGCCCAGGCGCGGCCGGTCGCCTCGCCGGGTTCCCGCCGGCCCATTTCGGGGGCGGTGGCGCCGCGCAGGCCCTTGCCGGGGGTAAACAGGCTGAGGGCTTCCAGCAGATTGGTCTTGCCGGCGCCGTTGGGGCCGTGAAGCACCACCGCCCCCGCTGCGATCGGCAGGGTGGCCGCTGCATAGGAGCGGAAGTCGGTGAGGGTGAGGGCGGTGATCAAGGCCCTTCCCTAGCCCGCGTCGGCGTGTGCGTCATCCTGCGAGGGCCCGCCCCATCGTTCGGCGAAGGCGTAGAGAGGCAGGAAGCTCTCAAGCAGGTCACGGCCCCGGTCGGTCAGGCCGTAGCCGCCCCCCGGACGTTTGGCGACAAACCCCGCCTGTCCGAGCTCGTCGAGGCGCGTCTGCATCACCCCGGGTGATGCGTCGCCACAGGCCCGGCGGAGCGCGCGTGACGTGCAAGGCGTGTCGCGAAGCTCCCACAGAATACGCATGGCCCAGCGGCGCCCAAGGATATCCAGCAACAGAACAATCGGCCGTGTCGACGGCCCGGCGAGGTTTGAAACGGGACTGGACGGCATCGCGATTCCCTGAATTGCTACACAAATAGTAGCAGGAACCCTGTCGATGCGCATCACCCCCTTGCCCCGCCCCTGGCCACCGGCCCTGAACGAGCAGTTCGAGCGGATCATGCCCCCCGGCATCGAGCCCCTGAGCCTGTTCCGGACCCTCGCCCGCAGCTCTCGCGCCTGGGAAAAGTTTCGAGCGGGCGCCTTGCTGGATGGCGGGCCGCTGACCTTGAGGACGCGAGAGCTCGTCATTCTCAGGACCTGCGCCCTGGCGGGGTGCGAATATGAGTGGGGCGTACACGCCAGGCTGTTCGCGGCCCGGGCGAGGATCAGTTCCGCCGAGATCGCCGGGACTCTGGGCGGCGTCTCCGGCGGGGATTGGTCCCCTGAGGAGACCGCCCTTCTCGGAGCGGTCGAGGGTCTTCATCAACGCGCTTCGCTGTCAGACGAAGCGTTCGCCGGTCTGTCGGCCTTCTTCGACGCCGAACAGATTCTCGAGATACTGATGCTGGCAGGCTACTACCGCACGGTCAGCCAACTGTGCGGCGCACTGGCGCTGGAGCCGGAGCCCTTCGCGGCGCGCTTTGACGACTATCGCGCCGCCTAGCCTCAGACCCGCAGCGGCATCAGCACATACTGGACGCCCGGATCGCCCGGATCGAGGACCAGGGTCGGGCTGGCCGGGTCGGCGAATTTGAAGTGGGCGGTTTCGCCGGTGATCTGGCCGGCGACGTCGAGCAGGTAACGGGCGTTGAAGCCGATCTCGAAGGGTTCTTCGGAATAGCCGATCTCGACCTCCTCGACCCCCTGCCCGGCCTCCATGTTGCGCACCGTCAGGGTGACGCGGTCCAGCTCGAAGGCCAGTTTCACCGAACGGCTCTTCTCGGCCGAGATGGTGGCGACGCGGTCGACGGCCTGGGCGAACAGGGCGTTGTCGATGTCGGCCTGTTTGTCGTTCCCCTTGGGAATAACGCGCATGTAGTCGGGGAAGGCGCCGTCGATGACCTTGGAGGTCAGGCTGGCCTGGCCGAATTCGAAGCGGATCTTCTGCGGGCTGACCATGACCTCGACCGGGCCGGAGCCGTCGTCGAGCAGGCGGCGGACCTGGTCGATGGTCTTGCGCGGGACGATGACGCCGGGGCCGCCGGCGGCGCCCTCGGGCGCGGGCGTTTCGGCGAGGGCCAGGCGGTGACCGTCGGTGGCCACGGCGCGCAGCAGGGGGATGCCGGCCTCGGCCACGGTGTGGAGATACAGGCCGTTCAGATAGTAGCGCGTCTCTTCGGTCGAGACGGCGAAACGGGTCTTGTCGATCAGCCGGGCGAGGTCTTCCTTGGGCAGGGTGAAGCGCGTGCCCGAGGTGTCGGTCGACATGACCGGGAAGTCGCCCGCGGGCAGGACCGGCAGGTTGAATTTGGAGCGGCCGGCCTGGACCACCAGACGGGGGTCATCGCCGTTGTAGCTGAGCGAGACCTCGGCGCCGTCGGGCAGTTTGCGGACGATCTCGTAGAGGGTGTGGGCGGGGGCGGTGATCTGACCCTCGACGTTCACCTGGGCCTCGGCCTCGTCGACCATCTCCATGTCGAGGTCGGTGGCGGCGAACGACAGCTTGTCGTGCCCCGCGCTGAGCAGGACGTTGGACAGGATCGGGATGGTGTTGCGGCGCTCGACGACGCTCTGCACGTGGCCGAGGGCCTTGAGAAGCGCGGATCGTTCGATGGTCAGTTGCATGTGGTCTCGCCCGCCGTCAGCGACTCACAAGCCGCCGCAAAGAGATAGGGCTATGGACACTAGCGGATTGGCGGGGCGGGGCAAGGAAGGGACTAGGGATGGGGGATTAGGGATTAGGGACGCCGCCCCATCCTTGTGTGGATAATCCCCGCCGACGGGTCACGGGCCAAAACTAATCCCTAATCCCTCATCCCTAATCCCTCGCGTCAGCCGCGCAGTTTCCGCGTCAGCGTCTCGACATCCCGGGCGATCTGGTCGTCGAGCGCCATCAGTTCCTCGATCTTGCGCACGCCGTGCAGGACCGTGGTGTGATCGCGCCCGCCGAAGCGGCGGCCGATGTCGGGGTAGGAGCGGGTCGTGTGCTGTTTGCACAGCCACATGGCGATCTGGCGCGGACGGGCGACGGCGCGGGTGCGGCGCTCGCTCAGCAGGTCGGCCTGTTTGAGGCTGAAATGATCGGCGACGGTCTTCTGGATCTCGTCGACGGTGATGCGGCGCTCGGGCCCGCCGCGCAGGGCGGAGCCGAGAAGGGCCTGGGTCTCGTCGACGCTGAGGGCCGACAGGCGGGCGCCGGCGACGGCGGCCAGGGTGTTCACGGCGCCCTCGAGCTCGCGCATCGAGCCGGGGGTGCGGTCGACCAGGTGTTCGAGCACCTCGGCCTGGGCCTCGCCCGAGACGACGCCGAGGTTGGCGAGCGCCTGGATGCGGTTGCGGGCCACGGCCAGCTTCAGCGCCCGGTCGGCGGGCTCGACCGGGCAGGTCAGGCCCGAGGCGAGGTGGCTGCGCAGGCGCGGCTCGACCTCGGTCAGGGCCATCGGCGGGCGATCGGCCGAGAGGATGATCTTCTTGCCGTCCTCGATCAGGGCGGTGAGCGTGGAGAGCAGCTCTTCCTGGGTGCCGGCCTTGCCGCCGACGAACTGGACGTCGTCGATCAGCAGCATGTCGGCGTTGCGCAGGCTGTCCTTGAAGGCCGCCATGGTCCGGTCCTGGGCGGCGCGGACGAAGGTCGACAGGAAGCGTTCGGCGGTCAGATAGACGACGCGGGCGTCCGGGCGGAGACGCTGGGCCTCCCAGGCGATGGCGTTGAGCAGGTGGGTCTTGCCGTAGCCATAGGGGCCGCAGAAGAAGATCGGGTTGAAATGGCCGTCGGCCCAGGCAGCGGCCTGGCGGGCGATGGCCAGGGCGAAGGCGTTGCCCTGCCCTTCCACGAAACTGTCAAAGGTCAGGCGGTCCTGCAGGCCGGCGGCGCGGACGGCGCGGGCGCCGTCGGCGACGGGCGGCACGGTGGCCATGGGAATGGCGGCGGGCTGGAGCGGAATGACGGCGGCGCCCTCGGCGCGGCCGGCGGCGACCTGGGAGGCCGAGGGGGTCGAGCCCATCTCGGCGCGGCAGCGGACGTCGAGACGGCGCGACAGGCCGTCGAGGCCCAGCCACAGCTCATTCATACGGCGCAGGGCGTTCTTGCGAACCCAGTCGCGGGCATAGGCGGTCGGGGTGACGAGGATCAGCTGGCCGGCGCCGTCGGCGCGCACGGCCGAGGGGGCGATATAGGAGCTGAAGGGCCCCTCGCCGATCTCGCTGCGCAGGCGACCGGCCGCCTCGGTCCAGATACGATCCGGATCCGTCATCCCCGCCATTTGCGCGCTCCCCGTCATCGTCAAAGCCACCCTTGGAAACCCATCAACCGACGCACTTCGGGAGAGGTCTGAACCGGGACGACTTCTCCTGTCCCGCGCGGCATGAGCCTCGCGGGTGGGGTCGTACTCTTGAACAGGCGTCTCACGCCGACACGAAAACTGGTTCCGCGCCGCTTTCATTCCGTATGGGAATGGAAGTGCGTCAGCGGCTCGAACTTACCCTCGGGGAGGGGGGCGTCAACGCTGATTCGCGAGTCGAATTGCAGTTAAAATTGTTGACTCCGCTAAAGCCAAACGCCGTCAACGAAAAACGTGTTTTCGCCACAGAAGCGAGTGCCGATACGCCTGACAGCGGTTACCGGCGCACGTGCAAACGGCGAGGGAGCCTTCGCGCCCTCGCCGTTGGAATCGCTGGATTTTGCTGTGACAGCCCTATGAAAGGCCGTCAGCGGTCCGAAAAATCAGGCGGCCGCCATCTTCTTCAGCTGGGCGGCCAGACGGCCGACTTTCCGCGAGCCCGTGTTCTTGTGAACCACGCCCTTGGAGACGGCGCGCATCAGCTCGGACTGGGCCTCGATGAAGGCGGTCTTCGCGGCACCGGCGTCGCCGCCCGTGACGGCTTCCTGGAATTTGCGCAGGAAGGTGCGGACGCGCGTGCGGCGCGCCTTGTTCACTTCGGTGCGGGCAGCGATCTTGCGGATCGCTTTCTTGGCGCCGGCATTGTTGGCCATCAGTCAAACCTTACGAACGGAAACGCCGCGGAGCATCGTCCACGGCGGGGAAATCTCGAAGAGCGCGCGGCTATAGCGGAAAGGGGTTGGGGGGTCAACGCGAGTCCGGGGATTAGGGATGAGGGATGGGGGATGAGGCGGATCCCGGAACCTCGACGTCCTCAGCCCTCCCCCTCATCCCTGGTCCCTCGACCCTATTTCCCCGTGAACACCGGCTTCCGCTTCTCGACGAAGGCCGCCATCCCCTCCTTCTGGTCCTCGAAGGCGAAGAGGCTGTGGAACAGGCGGCGTTCGAACTGGACGCCCTGGGTCAGGGTGGTCTCCAGCGCGGCGTTGACCATTTCCTTGTTGGCCATGACGGCGAGCGGGCTTTGCGAGGCGATCTTCGCGGCGATCTTGCGGACCTCGTCCAGCAGGGTGTCGTGCGGGACCACGCGGCTGGCGAGGCCGGCGCGTTCGGCCTCGGCGGCGTCCATCATCCGGGCGGTCAGGACCATGTCCATGGCCTTGGCCTTGCCGACCAGACGGGTCAGGCGCTGGGAGCCGCCGATGCCGGGAGCGACGCCGAGGTTGATCTCGGGCTGGCCGAATTTGGCCTTCTCCGAAGCCACGATGAAGTCGCACAGCATGGCCAGTTCGCAGCCGCCGCCGAGGGCGAAGCCGTTGACCGCGGCGATGATCGGCTTGCGGAAACGGGTGATGCGGTCGTGGCCGAGGGCGAAGAAATTGCCCGTGTACATCTGGGCGTAGGTCTGGTCCTGCATCTCCTTGATGTCGGCGCCGGCGGCGAAGGCCTTGTCGCCCGAGCCGGTCAGGATGAGGCAGCGGACGCTGTCGTCGTGTTCGACCGCGTCGAGGAAGTCCGACAGATCCCTGAACAGCGCCGAGTTGAGGGCGTTCAGCGCCTCGGGCCGGTTCAGGGTCACCACCGCATAGCCGTCGGCGTGGCGTTCGATGAGGAGGGTGGAGAAGGTGTCGGCCATGGGGGCTTCCGGAGAGACGAGATGTGTCGGGTGATTGGTGATTAGTGGCTGGTGATTAGTGGCTGGTGGTTGGTGGTTGGTGGTTGGTGGTTGGTGGGTGGTGGTTGGTGGGGGCGTCCTGGGGTCGCCGGTTTGAGGCGGGGGCGG
>CAYNNT010000122.1:0-6848 GCA_964398675.1 uncultured Brevundimonas sp. | reverse complement strand
AAGGCGGCCGCACCGTCGGCGCCGGCGTCGTGTCCAAGATCACCGAGTAAGCTCGAAACGAGCGCCGTGTGCGACAACCGCACACGGAGGCGGCGCCGGCGTCGTCTCCAAGATCACCGAGTAAGCTCGGTCATCTGATCGCCTGACAGAGCGGCCCCGGAGGAAACTCCGGGGCCGTTTTGCTGTCTGGAACTAGATGAACCGCACCACCACGCCCGGCTTGACCCCGGCCGCCAGCTGTTCGGCGTCCCAGTTGGTCAGACGGACGCAGCCGTTGGAGGCGGTCTTGCCGATCTTCGACGGGTCGGGCGAGCCGTGGATGCCATAGGTGTCGCGTGACAGGTCGATCCAGACCGTGCCGACGGGGTTGTTCGGGCCTGCCGGGACCACGATGCGTTCGTCGCCGCGGTCGTAGCTGACCCGTTGCGGATCGTAGGTGTAGTCGGGTTCGGGCGCGACCCCGACCACGGTGACCGTGCCGGACGGGGCCGGACGCTCGCTCGAGCCGATGGTGGCTGGATAGAAGGCCAGTAGCGCGCCCGAGGCGTCGAAGGCGCGGGCCGAACGCTCGGTCTTGTCGATGACGATGCGGGCGACGCCGGCCAGCGGGGCGTCATTGACGGCGGGGACCACAAGGACCTGACCGGCGCGCCGGAAGTCGACGCCGGGGTTCAGCCCCTGCAGCAGCGCCTCGGTGACGTGGAAGCGTTCGGCCAGACGTTCGAGGACGCTGGTGAAATTCGTGCCCGCGCGGGCGGTCGCGGCCAGGTCGGCCCCCGCGGGCGGGCTGAACGGCCCGGCGAGGTCAGCCGCGGTCAGGGTGTAGCGCGTCATGACCGGGCCGGTATCGACGGCGGCGAGGGTCTGGAGCTGGGCTGCGTCGGGCGCGCCGCCTTCGCCGAGGTCATTGGCCTTGCGCCAGGCGACGATGGCCTGCCGGGTGTTCTCGCCGCCGAGGCCGTCGATCACCCCCGGCGAGAAACGCGAGCGGTCCAGCAGGATCTGGAGCCGCACCATGCCCGCATCAGGGGCGTAGGCGGCCGGCGTCGGGGCTTCGGACGGCGGAATGGCCGGACGCAGGGTCGGCCGCGGAACGCCGGCCTCGATCTGGCTTGCGGTCAGAAGCGGCTGCGGCGCGGCGACAGAGGGCGCCTCGGCCGGAGACGGCGCCTGGCAGGCGGCGAGGGTGATGAGGCTGGCGGAGGCGAGGATCAGGCGAAAGGACATGGAGTTCCGGACGGTTGGGGTCCGTTCCCAACCCCTGACCCGGCCGCCTGTTCCCCCACGATCGCGGCGCCGGGCCGCGAGTCAGGGGTTGGGCTTGCCTGTCGCCGGGTCCGTGGCGGTCTCGCCGGAGTTGGAGGAGCCCTCGGAGCCCCTGGGTTCGGTGGCGGGACGCGGCGGGGTCCCCTCGCGCGCAGGCGTGCGCTGGTCCTCGGTTTCGGTTTCGCGACTGGAGGGGCGGTCGGCGTCGGTCATGGGCGCTCCGGCGATGGGGGATGGCTGCGGGAGCAACGCGCGCCCAGGTCCAAGGCTCCGGACAGACTTCGTTCACCATGAACGCTCACCGGCCCGAAACGGGCGCGGGGTTAGACAGGACGGGAAGGGCGGCCCGTCATGGTCCGCCGAAGGACCTCTGCATGACGTCGCTGAAGGTGGACATCGTCGGGATCGAGACGCTGGGCGAGGCTGAGTGGGCGACCTGGCGCGCCATGCTGGCCGCCAACCCCGCGCTGGCCAGCCCCTATTTCCGTCCCGAGTTCGCCCGCGTGGCCGGCCGTGTCAGCCCGAGGGCGGCGGTGGCGGTGTTCTCGCGCGGCGGCGAGACCGTCGGCTTCTTCCCGCACCAGCGGCGCGGCGGCGCGATGCAGCCGCTCGCGGCGCCCATGAACGACTATCACGGCGTCATCGCCTTCCCGGGTGAGGCGCCTTCGCTGGAAGAGGCTGCAGGAGCGCTTGGGGCAACCCGGCTGAACGTCACCGCCTGGGTCGGACCGACCGCCCTCGGGGAAGACCGCCGCACGGTCCAGGTCGAACTGGGCGACTCCGGCTATGACGGCTGGTACGCGGAGCGGCGCGCGACCTACGGCAAATTCTTCAAGGACAAGGAACGCGCGCGTCGCAGCATGGAGGCCGAACTGGGTCCTATGCGGGTGGAGGAAAATCTCCGTGATCCGGCGCTTCTGGACTGGCTGATCGACCTCAAGCGCGACCAGTACCGGCGCACGGGCCGTCACGACATCTTCGCCTGCGGCTGGACCGCCGACCTGCTGCACGCCCTCCTCAGGGAGGAGGGCGACGGCTTCGGCGCCTCCATGGCCGCCCTCTGGGCCGGCGACCGGCTGACGGCCGTTGAATATTCGCTGCACGCGGGCGACCAGTATCATTTCTGGTTCCCTGGCTATGAACCCAGCCTGGCGCGCTGTTCGCCCGGCATCCTGCTGAGCCTCGACACCATGCAGCTGGCCTCGGCGCGCGGCTATCGCACCTTCGACTTCGGGTTCGAGGGCGAGCACTACAAGAAATATTTCTGCAACGGCTTCAAGCTGGCGCGCGAGGCGGTGGTGCTGAAGCCCGGTCTCGGCGCGACCATGAGCCAGGCGGCCGTCGGGGCGCTGAACCTGGCCGGCGGCGGGCGTGGCGAACGCCTGCGCACCAGCGTGCGCCGCCGCTGGGCCGCCATCGAGGCCTGCGAGACCACGCCGACCGCCCGGATGAAGGGGGCCATGCAGGCGGCGGGCGCCGCTCTTGCAAAGGTCCGTACGACCACCAACCGCGTTCCGGCCTGAGACAGATGAAAAGCAACATCCAGACCCGCACCCGCTACGCCGGCCCGATCGCCGAGGCCGGGGTCCATCCTCACAGTCTGATCGAACAGGGATTCGCGACCGACGAGGCGCTGGCCGCCGTGCTGGACCGCTATCCGGCTGAGCTCTTCGACATCAATCTCTATGACTACGACGACGAGGGTCAGGTCTCGCTGCGCACCGGCGCGCGCGGCAAGCTGGACGGGGCCGAGCTTCTGGCCGCGATCCAGCAGGGGCGTCTGTGGGTCAATCTGCGTTCGGTCGAGACCGGCTGGCCCGAGCTGTGGGCCGCGGCGATGGGCGAGTTCGGCAAGGTGCAGGCGGCCTATCCGGGCCTGCGGGCGGTCAAGAACGCCGGCCAGCTGATCCTGTCGTCGCCCAAGGCGCGGGTGCCCTATCATTTCGACGCCGCCGGCGTGGTTCTGTTCCACATGCGCGGCCGCAAGCGGATCTTCGTCTATCCGGGCGACGAGGCCCATCTGGCCGAGGTCGACATGGAGCAGGTGGTGTCGCGCCAGACGACCGAGGAACTGCCCTACGCCCGCGCCTTCGAGGCCGACGCCCAGGTCATCGATCTGGAGCCGGGCCAGGCCCTGACCTGGCCGATCTATGCGCCGCACCGGGTCGAGAACCTCGACCGCTTCTGCGTCTCCCTGTCGATGGATTTCCAGACCTGGACATCGCGTCTGCGCAACGGCGCCCTGTTCACCAACGCCGTGCTGCGCAGTCGGGGCGCCCGCCCGCGCATGACCGACCGCATGGCCACGCCCGAGCTCGCCGCCCGCTGGGCCGCCTCCCTGGCCCTGAAACGGGCGGGGGCGCTGAAGAGCCGGCTGGACAGCTTCGAACGCGACTTCGAACCGGAGGTCGGCGTCGCGGACGGGGCCGGGGCGTTGCGCGGCTGAGTGCGCGGCGGGCCGTTCCTTACAACGAGGTCATGACCTCGATTTAAAGTGACTTGGCGACGGGGCGGTCGCACCTTCCGGACACAGTCCGGAGAGGGAACCCGTCTCATGAAACCCGTTATCGCTTCCACCGTCATCGCCGCCGTCGCCGTCCTAGCGGCTCCCGCCTTCGCCAAGCCCGGGGACGGCCCCGAGGTCGAAATCCACCACGCCGTCGCCCGTGTCGCCGTCATCGTCGAGGACCGCACCGACGTCGCCGTCGAGGTCGAGCAGGGCTCGTCGGGCCTGCCGGCCATCCAGGTGACCCGTGTCGGCAATGAGGTCCGCATCGACGGCGGCCTGAACCGCCGCGGCTTCTTCAATCGCGGCGACGGCATCCGCAACTGCCAGTCCGGCCCGGACAACGCCCCGCGCCCCGGCGACGGGGCCTCGGTCGAGGTCCGCGATCATGGCCGCATCAGTCTGTCGGACGCGCCCCTGATCGTTATCCGCACCCCGCGCGAGGTGGACGTGTCCGCCTCCGGCGCCGTGTTCGGCTCGGTCGGCCGGGGCGCTTCGTCCGTCGATCTGGGCGCCAGCGGCTGCGGCAGCTGGAATGTCGCCAATACCGAAGGGTCCGTATCGCTCAGCATTGCGGGTTCCGGGGACATGCGCGCCGGCTCCTCGGCCTCCCTGGACATCAGCATTGCGGGATCAGGCTCAGCCACTGCCGGCGTGACCCGTGACCTTGATGTCTCCATCGCCGGTTCGGGAGACGTGGCCGTCGCCCGGATCGACGGCCCGATGGACGTGTCCATCGCCGGCTCGGGCGATGTGGTGGTCCGCACCGGAACCAGCCCCGACGTCAGCGTCAGCATCATGGGCTCGGGCGACGTCACCTTCGGCGGCGTGGCCGGGGACGTCGACGTTTCCCTGGCCGGCGGCGGGGATGTCAATATCGCCCGCGCCACCGGTTCAGTGAGCCGCTCGGTCGCCGGCGGCGGAGATATTCGCATCGGCAGCTGATCCCCCTCAGCCGCCGCGAGTGAGAAGGCCCGGGAGCGTGGAACCCTCCGGGCCTTTTTCATGCCCGCTGCAGGGCGACCGCACAGCAAAAACCCCCGGCGGATCGCTCCGCCGGGGGTTCTGTCTGTCTGTCAGCAGCTGGGCTTACAGAATGCCGAGCAGGGAGCCGATGCCCACGCCCGACGCACCGGCGCCGGCGCGGTCACGGGACTGCTGGTCGCCGCCGAAGGAGTAGCGGACGCCGACGTTGAAGCTGTCGACTTCCAGGTCGATGTCGCCCAGGTCCGAACGGGCGTAGCCGGCGGTGACCGAGAACGGCGTGGCGCCGATGTCGTATTCAGCGCCGACGCCGTAGGTCCAGGCGTCCACGTCCCCGCCGTCGATCGAGTCATAGGTGACGCCGGCGTTCAGACGCAGGCTCGGCGTGACATAGAAGGCGGCGTCGGCGCCGGCCGTCCAGATCTCGACGCCGTCGACATCCGTGTAGGCCACGACGCCGGTCAGGGTCGAGTTGGCCAGGTATTTCTGGGCGCGGAAGCCGCCGGTCCAGGCGGTGTCGTCGCCCGCGTCGGAGGCGGCGACGAAGCCACCGAGGCGCGTGTCCGAACCGAACATCCGCGACAGGCCGACCGAACCGGAGCCGGCGGTCTCGTCGTCACCGAGGAATTCGGTGTTGGTGACGTCGGCGGCGAGGGTGACGGTCCATTCGCCGAAGGCCGGCATGGCGGACACGCCGTTCAGGGACCAGCTTTCCAGGTCCGCATCGCCGAGACCGGTGTCGATGCTGGTGTCGGTGTAGCTGATGCCGACCGAGCCGGCCGGACCTTCCTGGGCGAGGGCGGGCGTCGCGGCGAGGGCGGCGACGGCGGAGGAGAGAAGGAGGAGAGACTTCATGGCTTTTCCTTTTTGTGGGCGGCGTCGGGGAGTCGCGCCGCCAGACCGCCCGGCTATCAGCGTCCATTCCAGCTGTGCTATTACAAACCCGTCACAAAACAGCGGCTTGCGGCCGGTGTGGCGGCCCGGTCACGCATTGTGGCGCCCCTGCGGCGATCCCGCGGACGGATTACGGCGAACCTTGTCTTCGCCGTCAGGAACCGGAGGGGGCAGGGCGGGGCGTTCCGGCCCAAAGGCTGGCGTTCGTCAGGTGGAGAATCGGCCATGAAAGTCCTCAATCCCGCGCTCAGCGCCGTGCTTCTGCTGGCGGCGGCCGCCCCGGCGACAGCCCAGACCCCGCCCGAGACCCTGACCTGGATGGTGCTGAACGAGATCAACGGGGCCTGGTTCGACCGCACCGAGCCGTTCAACCGGCCCGCCCTCGTCACCCGCGTGCCCGCGGGCGTGATCCGGCCGGTCGACATCTCGCACGACGGCAAGCCGGACTGGCTGGTCGACTATACGGACTCCGGCCTGATGTATTGCGGCACCGGCGGCTGCCTGCGGACGCTCTATGTCAGCGACGGCGAGGACTACGTCATGGCCTTCGACGAGCAGAGCCACACCTTCGCGCTGTCCCGCCGGGGCGGAGAGACCCTGATCGAGACCGAGGTCCACCACGTCTTCTGCGGCTCCACCGGCGACGACTGCGCCTTCGCCTGGACGTGGGACGCCGGGCTGAAGCAGCTGGTCGAGCGGCCGACCGCCGCGGGCCGGACCCTGCTGGGCAATGACGGAGGATTCGCGCCCATCGGCCAGCGCGAGGACAGCCGGCCCGTTGAGGATCGGCTGCCCGCCGAACTGTCCGAGGTCTGGCATGGCTCACGGCTGACCTGCCCGTCGGGCGACGACGAGGGGTTCCGGACGTACCGCGCCGTCTTCAAGAGCGTGCCGGACCTGAACGGAGACGGCCGGCGCGACTGGCTGGTCCGCAAGCCGGACCCCTGCGCCGCCTCGCCTGAAGACACGGTCACGCCCGTCGGCTTCAGCGTCTGGCTGACGGGACCGGACGGTGCGCTGGCCGAGGCCTGGACCTCCGCGCCCGATCACTGGGCCGTGGTCGACATCGCCACGACCCCCGCGCGGTTGATCAGCAATCCCGCCTGCGGCAATGGCGCGGCCTGTCCCGACGTTCGTCTGAGATGGGACCAGAGGTCGTCGAGCTTCATTCCCGCCGAATAGGCGCAAACCGGCGCTC
>CAYNNT010000121.1:0-6923 GCA_964398675.1 uncultured Brevundimonas sp. | reverse complement strand
GAAGGTCGGCGGGCATCCGGTCCAGTCCATCCGCTCCAGCGAATAGCGGTCGATCGCCTCCGGCCTCGGCGACGATCCGAGCAATTCGAGCCGCGACCCCGCGTGGACGTGGAGATCCGCCATGGTCGCCACCGGATACAGCAGGATCGACAGGTCCGGGCGGTGCGAAAAGGCGTCCGCAGCGTCCACAGCAGCATAGGTCACGTCGGACCGCGCGGTCAGCATCCCCGCCAGATGCCCGCCCGCCGAGGCGCCGAGGACGGCGACCCGCGCCGGGTCGAGTCCTTGGGCGGCGGCCTGTGACCGTACCAGGCGCAACGCGCGCTGGGCGTCCTGCAGGGGTGCATCCGGTCCCGCAGCCCAGCCGTCGCCCGGAAGACGGTAGCGCAGGACGAAACAGGTCACCCCGGCGGCGGCGAACACCCGGGCGCAGTCCAGTCCTTCCTTGTCGATCACCGCCCATTTGTACCCGCCGCCGGGGATCAGCAGCAGGGAGGCTCCGTTGGGCCGTGCGGGCCGCAGGACCGTCAGGATGGGATCGGCAGTGTAGCGCGCGAAACGATCGTGGAAGGTGGGATCGGTCGAGCGTTCGGTCACCTGCGGCGTCACCGTGACGCGCTCGCCGCCGGGCGCCGGGCCGGGCCAGAGGCGGACCGTCTCGGTCGGGTCGGGCGGCGCGGCCTGCACCGACACCGGTGTCAGGGCGGCGGCGGGACGGGGCGCTGCGGCCAGGGCGGCGAGGCCCAGGGCGGCTCGGCGGTTCAGGGTCATGGGGGCGGCTCCTGCCGGCGAGGCTAGGCCATGGACGCGGCCTTCGCCAAGGCGGTTGACAGGCACTAGAATATAACACATAAGTTATAGAACGATGAGGTTATCTAAATGGCCGCCGCGCTCAAATTGGATGAGACCTTCGCCGCCCTCGCGGACCCGACACGCCGCGCCATCCTGAGGCGGCTGGCGGCCGGCGAGGCCTCGGTCAGCGAACTGGCCCGTCCCTTCGACATGAGCCAGCCCGCCATTTCCCGGCATCTCAAGGTGCTCGAGCGCGCCGGTCTGATCTCGACCGGCCATGACGCCCAGCGCCGGCCCCGCAAGCTGGAGCCCGACGCGCTGGTGATTGCAAACGACTTTCTGGTCGAGCTCCGCAGGCTGTTCGACGCCCGCTACGCGGCGCTGGACGCGGTGCTCGATGAACTGAAGGCCGCCGGCGATCCGCCGGCCGCGAACCCACGAGGGAGTGACCGATGAACAAGCTGAAGATGATGACGCCGGGCGACCGGGAGATCCTGATCGAACGCCATTTCGACGCGCCGCGCGCCTTCGTCTGGCGGGCGCTGGTAGAGCCGGCCCTGGTCCGGCGCTGGCTGCTCGGCCCGCCGGGCTGGAGCATGCCTGTGTGCGAGATCGACCTGCGCGTCGGTGGGGCCATGCGGTTCGTCTGGGCCCATGACGACGGCCGCTCGATGGGCATGACCAGCATCTTCCGCGAGATCGTCGCCGACGACCGGATGGTCGCCACCGAAAAGTTCGACGAGGACTGGAGCGGCGGCGAGACCGTGGTCACCCAGAGCCTGCACGAGTCTGGGGGCGGCACCACCCTGCGCACCCACATCCTGTATTCGTCGCAGGAGGCCCGCGACGGCGCGAAGATGTCGGGCATGACCGACGGCATGGAGGCCGGCTACGCCCGGCTGGATGACCTGCTGGCGGAGGGCCTGATCAGCGGCTGACCGGCGTCAGGCCAGCTCGACCGCCACGGCCACGGCCTCGCCGCCGCCGATGCACAGGCTGGCCACGCCCTTCGTGCCGCCGCGCGCCTGAAGCGCGGACAGCAGGGTGGTCAGGACCCGGGCGCCCGAAGCGCCGATGGGGTGGCCGAGGGCCGTGGCCCCGCCGTTGACGTTCAACTTCGCCCGGTCGATGCCGAGGTCGCGCATAGCGATCATGGCGACCACGGCGAAGGCCTCGTTGATCTCCCACAGGTCGACGTCCTCGACCGACCAGCCGGCCTTCTTGAGGGCCTTCTGCATCGCGGGGACGGGAGCGGTGGTGAACAGGCCCGGCTCATGGGCGTGGGCGGCGTGGCTGACGACGCGGGCGACGATCGGCAGGCCCATGGCCCTGGCCACGCTCTCGCGGGTCATGACCAGGGCGGCGGCGCCGTCCGAGATCGAACTGGCGTTGGCGGCGGTGATGGTGCCGTCCTTCGAGAAGGCGGGCTTCAGGGTCGGGATCTTCTCCGGCATGGCCTTGCCGGGCTGTTCGTCCTCGGTGACCGTGACGACGCCCTTGCGGCCCGTGACCTCGACCGGGGTGATTTCGGCCTTGAAGGCGCCCGAGGCGATGGCTTCCAGCGCACGGCTCAGGCTCTCGAGGGCGTATTCGTCCTGGGCCTCGCGGGTGAACTGATAGGTCCGGGCCGAGTCCTCGGCGAACGATCCCATCAGCTTGCCGGGCGTGTAGGCGTCCTCCAGCCCGTCCATATACATGCTGTCGACGATGATATCGTGGCCGATGCGGGCGCCGCCGCGGTGTTTGGTCATCAGATAGGGCGCGCCCGACATCGACTCCATGCCGCCCGCCACGATGACGTCCGCGCTGCCCGCCAGCAGGGCGTCCGAGGCCATCATCACGGCCTGCAGGCCCGAGCCGCACATCTTGTTGACGGTGGTCGCCTCGACATGCTGGCCGAGGCCGGCGCCGATCGCGGCCTGACGGGCCGGGGCCTGGCCGAGGCCGGCCGGCAGGACGCAGCCCATGTAGATCTGGTCGACCTTGTCCGCCGCGACGCCGGCGCGCTCGACCGCGGCCCTGACCGCCGTGGCTCCCAGCTCGGTCGCCTTGACGCCGGACAGGGCGCCCTGGAAGCCGCCCATGGGCGTGCGGGCGAAGGAGACGATGACGACGGGATCAGACATGGAAAGACTACCCTTGGGAGGAGGAATTGCGCGGCTGGATGGGCCGCAATTCAGGGAAAGGCAAGAGGCTCAGGCGGCCTCTTCGTCGGTCCGTTCCCGGGGCATCATATCGCCGACCGTGGGCCGGTTCTCGGCCCGGGTCAGCAGAATGTCGCGCGGCTTGACGATCTCGTTGCAGTGACCGCAGGCGATGCGCGGCGCCAGGTCGTGGCCGCAGGCCTTGTGGATCATGGAGACGCCGGAATCCGCGTCGCCATAGACGTGTTTCGCGCCCCAGCCATGCAGGGTGACCAGCACACCGTACAGGTCCTTGCCCTTGGCGGTCAGGACATACTCATTGCGGGGCGGGCGTTCGGAATAGAGCTGGGGCTCAAGCACCCCGTGCTGGACCAGGCTCTTCAGCCGGGCGGCCAGCACATTGCGGGCGACCCCCAGCCGCTCCTGCCACTGTTCGAACCGGCTGACGCCGTTGAAGGCGTCGCGGATGACCAGCAGGGTCCACGGATCGCCGATGACCTCAAGGGTGGCGGCGATCGAACAGCTCTGTCGAGAATAGTCAGCGGTGCGTCCCATACGGACGAAAGTGACCCTGCGTCAGCCGTTTGGCAAGAGGGTTGCCAATCTAAACGGACTAGGTCAGTCTTGTTTGGCTACGGACACGCTGCGGCGTTTCCGGATCCCTTGACTTCGGGCGGAGGCCTCCCCGCTTCCGCCCGCCTTTCCCGCACGATAGCAAGGCCACATGATCGAGCAGACCCTCGCCGAAGCCCTGGCCCTGACCGACGACGGGGCCGGCGGCCTGACCGCCCGGCTGACCGGCGGCTTTTCCAACGCGCCGCAGTCGGCGCCGCAGGAACGCGGCGCGCCCTTCGGCGGCCTGATGGCTGCGCTGGCCGCGGGCGCCATGCGCCAGGGCCTGGGCATCGAGGCCCCGCTGCAGTCGCTGACCATCCAGTATCTCGCCGCCGCCCGCTTCGAGGACGCGGTCTTCACCCCGACGATGAACCGCGGCGGCCGCAACGTCGCCTACGCCTCGGTGACGGGCGGACAGCCCGACCGGCCGGCGATACAGGCGCTGGGGACTTTTGGCAGGGATGTCGCCGGGCCTGTTCTGACGCCGCTGACGGCTGCGCCGACGCCGGTCGAGGATCTGGACTCGACTCCGCTCGACGCCACGTTCGGCCCCTGGTTCACCCGGCACATCGACCACCGCTTCGTCGCGGGACCGAAGCTGTTCGGCGAGAATGCGGACCGGACGCCCGAGCTCGGCTGCTGGATGCGGACCATCGACGGGGCGCCGCTGGACGAGGCCCGGCTGCTGTTCCTGCTGGATGGCCTGTACCCGACCTATTTCACAGCCTTGCCGGCCCCGCCGAACATTTCCGCCAGCGTCGATCTGCGCGCCGATCTTCTCACCGGGCTCACGCCGGACACCTCGCCCGAGGGGTGGGCCTATTTCCACTTCACCAGCCGCGACGTCGGCGGCGGCTGGGCGGTCGAGGACGGGGTGGCGCATGCGCCGGATGGCCGGCCGCTGGCCTTGGTACGGCAACGCAGGAAGTTGATGCCGACCCGCGGCTAGCCGTGCAGGCCGCGTAGCTGGATCAGGGGGATGACGATGTCCTCCTCGTCCTCCAGATGGCGCAGCAGGGGGCGGGCGCCGCGCTCGACCAGGTCTGAAAGGCGGGCGGCCTTGTCCGCGGCGTCCGGGGCATTGCCGACGACGGCCTGATGGAAGGCCAGACCGCCCTGGAAGAGGGCCTCCAGCGTCTCGTGGATGGCGTCGTGGTCGCGGTCCAGCAGGTCGATGCCGGCGCCGATCTTGGGCTCGATCTTCCGCATCATCGGAAAATACTGGCCGCTCTCGATCCGGTGGTGGCCGTCGAGGTGCTGCAGGAAGGACTGGAGCGCGGGTATGAGCGACCGGTGCAGGGCGGCGAGGTCTCCGTTCGCCCGCCACTGGCCGACCAGCCCTTCCATATGGGCCTGATGTCCGCGGAAGCTGCCGTGCATCTGCAGCCAGAAGGCGGCGGTTTCATCCAGCGCCGAGGTCCAGCGGTCGCGCGGGTATTCGTCCAGGAGATAGCGGAAGCCGGACGGCAGCCCCGTCCGCGTGGCGAGCGCGTCAGACAACCGCGGTGGTCGTCTTGATAAAGCCGCCGCCCAGCAGCCGGTCCGGATCGGCCGGGTCATAGAGGGCGCAGGCCTGACCGGGCGCTACGCCTTCCTCGCCCGAGGCGAAGGTCACGGAGACCGCGCTGTCGACCATCGACAGGCGGGCAGGCGAGGGCGGGCGGGTCGAGCGGACGCGGGCCAGCACCGGTGCGCCGGCCTGCGCCGCCGCTCCGATCGAGGCTTCGTCGCCCAGCCAGTTGGTTTCGTCCAGCGTCAGGGACGCGGTCAGCAGGGCTTCGCGCGGGCCGACGATGACGTGGCGCTTCACCGGATCCAGCCGGGTCACGAACAGGGGCTCGCCCACCGCGACGTTCAGGCCGCGGCGCTGGCCGATGGTGTAGTCGGTGATGCCCGAGTGGCCGCCCAGCACCCGGCCGTCCATGTGCACGATCTCGCCCGCCTCACGGCCCTGCGGCCGCAGCTTGTCGATCAGGGTGCGATAGTCGCCGTTGGGAACGAAACAGATGTCCTGGCTGTCCGGCTTGGCGGCGATGCGCAGGCCCAGTTCAGCGGCGACGCCGCGCACCTGAGGCTTTTCCAGATCGGCCAGGGGGAAGCGCAGATAGTCGAGCTGCTGCGCCGTGGTGGCGAACAGGAAATAGGACTGGTCGCGCGAATGGTCGATCGCCTTGCGCATCTGGGCGCGGCCGTCGACGACCGAGCGCCGGACATAGTGGCCCGTCGCCATGGCTTCGGCCCCGAGGTCGCGGGCGACATCCAGCAGGTCGCGGAATTTGACCGTCTGGTTGCAGCGGATGCAGGGCACGGGCGTCTGGCCGGCCAGATAGGAGTCGGCGAACTGGTCGATGACGGCGTCCCGGAACCGGCTTTCGTAGTCCAGGACATAGTGGGGAATGCCCAGCATCTCGGCCGCCAGACGGGCGTCGTGGATGTCCTGACCCGCGCAGCAGGCGCCCTTCTTCTTCAGCGCCGCGCCGTGATCATACAGCTGCAGCGTCACGCCGACGACGTCATAGCCCGCCTTGTGCAGCAGGGCCGCGACGACGGTGGAGTCCACGCCGCCGGACATGGCCGCCACCACGCGTGAGCCGACCGGCAGGCCGACCGCCGCGCGCGCGGACTCGACCGCCGCATCCATGTCGGTGCGGGCGATGGTCGGAACCGGGCAGATGTCCTCAACGAGGGTCATGGCGGGGCATGTAGTGCGAAAGCGGCGCAAATTCGAGGCCCGTCCGGAAACGACAACGGCCGCCCCCGTCGCCGGGAGCGGCCGTGATCTCGTCGGAGCGGTCGCCTTAAGGGCGGCCGTAGTGCTGGATGCGCGTCGTGCGCAGGCCCTGCATGCCCCATTTGTCGATCGCCTTCTGCCAGGCGAGGAATTCCTCGGCCGTCAGTCGGTAGCGCGCGAGCGCGTCTTCCAGGCTGATCAGTCCGCCGCGAACCGCGGCCACGACTTCCGCCTTGCGGCGGATCACCCAGCGGTCCGTATTGGCCGGAGGGAGGTCGTGCAGCGTCAGGGGAGTGCCCGTCGGCCCGACCACGTATTGTTCGCCTCGATTGTTAAGGCGTCGCTCTTGCAACATGGGCTTATGCCTCATTGACCACCACCACTATGATCATGACCGTAGCGGTCGGCGGCTAAGGGCCGTTTAAGCGTCGTGGTGAAGGAAAGGCTAAAATGCCGTCCGTCCACAGTCTCAATATTCAACGAAGGATTCATTGAGGTTTACGCCCTGTTACTCAAGTATCAGCGTTTGATGCTGATGAGTTCTGCGAGCATTTCGTCCGCGGTGGTGATGATCTTGGACGATGCGGAATAGGCGCGTTGGGTGGTGATCAGGCCGGTGAACTCGGCCGACAGGTCGACGG
>CAYNNT010000120.1:0-7757 GCA_964398675.1 uncultured Brevundimonas sp. | reverse complement strand
TGGACGACCTGGTCCGCGCCATGGACGCCCTGTGGACCCACTGCAACGTGGCGCGCCTTCCTGCCGTCGCCTGAGGACATCGGCGAGGTCATCGTCGAGCTGACCAGCAACGGGGCGTATCTCAAATGCTCGGTCGTGCATGTCGCGACCGGCGTCGAGGCTTCGGCGATCGGGCCGGTGACCGAACGGACGGGTCTTGAGCGGATCGCCATCGCCAAGCTGAAAAGGGCGTTGGCGTCGCGCTGACCTACCAGATGTTGTGGTCAGGCGGTCGGCGGCGTAGAGGAGTCGCCTGTTTCGGCGCAACTCTAGTATCGGGGCTCCTTCGTGACCGCCTTCACCCACGACGCCTATTTCTCGAAGAGCCTCGCCGAGGCTGACCCCGACATCTTCGGCGGGATCCAGGGCGAGCTGGGCCGTCAGAAGGAACAGATCGAGCTGATCGCCTCCGAGAACATCGTCTCCAGGGCGGTGCTGGAGGCCCAGGGCTCGGTCCTGACCAACAAATACGCCGAGGGTTATCCGGGGCGCCGCTACTACGGCGGCTGCGAATATGTCGACGTCACCGAGAACATCGCCCGCGAGCGCGCCAAGGCGCTGTTCGGCTGCGCCTTCGCCAACGTCCAGCCGCACTCGGGCGCCCAGGCGAACCAGGCCGTGTTCCAGGCCCTGCTGACCCCCGGCGACACCTTCCTGGGCATGGATCTGGCCTGCGGCGGCCACCTGACCCACGGTTCGCCGGCGAACCAGTCGGGCAAATGGTTCCGGCCCGTGACCTACAAGGTCCGTGAGACCGACTTCCTGATCGACTATGACCACGTCGCCGAAATGGCCCAGAAGGAGAAGCCGAAGCTGATCCTCGCCGGGGCCTCGGCCTACAGCCGCCACATCGATTTCAAGCGCTTCCGCGAGATCGCCGACAGCGTCGGGGCGTACCTGATGGTCGATATGGCCCACTACGCGGGCCTGATCGCCGGCGGCGTCTATCCCGACCCGCTGCCGCACGCCCATGTCGTCACCACCACGACGCACAAGACCCTGCGCGGTCCGCGCGGCGGCATGGTGCTGTCGAACGACATCGAACTGGGCAAGAAGATCAATTCGGCCGTCTTCCCCGGCCTGCAGGGCGGGCCGCTGGAGCACGTCATCGCCGCCAAGGCCGTGGCCTTCGGCGAGGCGCTGAAGCCCGAGTTCAAACTGTATGCGCAACAGGTCGTGACCAATGCGCAGGCGCTGGCCGCGGTGCTGGTCGAGCGCGGCGCGGCCATCGTCTCGGGCGGCACCGACAGCCATCTGATGCTGGTCGATCTGCGGCCCAAGGGCGTCACCGGCAAGGCCACCGAGGCGGCGCTCGAACACGCCCTGATGACCTGCAACAAGAACGGCGTGCCGTTCGACACCGCGCCCTTCACGGTCACCTCGGGCGTCCGTCTGGGCACCCCGGCGGGTACGACGCGCGGCTTCGGTGTCGCTGAATTCGAGCAGGTCGGCCACTGGATCGCGGACGTCATCGACTCGATGAAGGGCACGGACGAGGCCGACGCCGGCGTGTCGCAACGGGTGGCGGGCGAGGTGCGCGAGCTGACGCATCGCTTCCCGATTTACGGATAAGCCGCTGATGAAATGCCCTTTCTGCGGACATCAGGACACCCAGGTGAAGGACAGCCGCCCGTCGGATGACGGCGCTGCGATCCGCCGCCGACGGTCCTGCCCGCAGTGCAGCGGGCGGTTCACCACCTTCGAGCGGGTCCAGCTGCGCGAACTGATGATCCTCAAGCGCAACGGCCGACGCGCGCCCTTCGACCGCGACAAGCTGGAGCGGTCACTGAACGTCGCCCTGCGCAAACGCCCGGTGCAGGCCGAGCAGATCGAGCAGCTGGTCAGCCGCATCACCCGCCAGCTGGAAAGCCTCGGCGAGACGGAAATCCCGTCCTCGACGGTCGGCGACTTCATCATGAAGGCGCTCAAGTCGGTCGATGAGGTCGCCTATGTGCGCTACGCCTCGGTCTACAAGGACTTCCGCCACACCGGCGACTTCGCCCGGTTCCTCGGCGATGAGGGTCTGGACGAAAGCTGATGCCCGCCCCGAACCAGAGGGTTCGCGTCACCCTGAAGCTGGCCACCTCGCTGGACGGCCGGATCGCCACCGCGTCCGGCGAGAGCCAATGGATCACCGGAGAGGCGGCGCGGCTGGAAGGCCACCGCCTGCGCGCCGCCCATGACGCCATCCTCGTCGGCGTCGAGACGGTGCTGGCGGACGATCCGGAACTGACCGCCCGCTTGCCGGGCCGACCGGTGGACCAGCCCTTGCGCGTCGTGCTGGACAGCCGCCTGCGGACCCCGGCGACGGCGAAGGTCGCCAGCGGCGGGGACAGTCTGATCCTCACCGTCGCCGGGCCCGCGCCCATCGGCAACGCCGTGATCGAACGCATCGAGGCCGACGGGAGCCGTCCGTCCGTGGCGGCCAGTCTGGCCGCGCTGAAGCGGCGCGGCGTCACGTCAGTCCTGATCGAGGGCGGCGGACAGGTGGCCGCCAGCTTCCTGCGCGCCGGCCTGGTCGACCGGCTCGAATGGTTTCGCGCGCCGATCCTGCTGGGCGGGGAGGGGCGGCCGTGCGTGGCGGCGCTGGCCCTGTCGCGCCTTTCCGATGCCCCGAAATTCCGGCGCCTTGCGGTTGAGCCCTGCGGTGACGACCTGTGGGAACGCTACGAGAGAGTCTTCTGAGCCCATGTTCACCGGCATTGTCACAGACATCGGCCGCGTTCGTTCGGTCCGCCAGACCGAACGTGACCGGCGCTATGAGATCGAGACCGCCTGGGACACGGCCGGCATCGACCTCGGCGCCTCGATCAGCCACGCGGGCTGCTGCCTGACGGTCACCGAGAAGGGACCGACGTGGTTCGCGGTCGAGGTCTCGGGCGAAACCCTGTCGAAGACGACGCTGGGCGCCTGGGGAGAGGGCGATCCGGTCAATCTGGAGCGGGCCGCGAAACTCGGTGATGAACTGGGCGGCCACATCGTCTCGGGCCATGTCGACGGCCTCGGCCGGGTCGTCTCGATCACGCCCGAGGGCGGGTCGCACCGGATCGACATCGAGGCTCCGGCCCCTCTGCACCGCTATATCGCCGCCAAGGGCTCGATCACGGTCGACGGGGTGTCGCTGACGGTCAACGCCGTCGAGGGGCAGGTCTTCGGGCTGAACATCATTCCCCACACCTGGGACGCGACCACGCTGGGCGGGCTGAAGGCCGGCGACGCGGTCAATCTCGAGATCGACATGCTGGCGCGATACCTCGCGCGGTGGCAGGAGACGGCGTGATGCAACTGGCCGCGAACATGAACGACAGCCCGATCAGCCCTATCGAGGACATCCTCGAGGACGCCCGCAACGGCAAACCCTACATCCTCGTCGACGCCGAGGACCGGGAGAACGAGGGCGACATCATCATTCCGGCCCAGTTCGCGACGCCGGACCAGATCAATTTCATGGCCCGGCACGCGCGGGGCCTGATCTGCCTGGCCATCACCGGCGAGCGCGCGCGCCAGCTGCGCCTGCCGCCGATGGCCGCCGAGAACCGCACCAGCATGGGGACGGCCTTCACCGTCTCGATCGAGGCGCGCGAGGGGGTCACAACCGGCATCAGCGCCGCCGACCGCGCCCGCACGGTGCAGGTCGCCTCGGACCCGACCAAGGGCGCCGACGACATCGTCTCGCCCGGCCACGTCTTCCCCCTGGTCGCCCGCGACGGCGGCGTGCTGGTCCGCACCGGCCACACCGAGGCGGCGGTCGACATCTCGCGGATGGCCGGGCTGACGCCCGCCGGGGTGATCTGCGAGATCATGAACGACGACGGCTCGATGGCGCGCATGCCGGATCTGGTCGCGTTCGCCCAGCTGCACGGCCTGAAGATCGGCACCATCGCCGACCTGATCGCCTATCGCCGCCGCACCGAACGCTATGTCGAGCGGGTCATGGACACGCCGTTCGACAGCATCCACGGCGGGCCGTTCCGGCTGATGCTCTACCGGAACACCATCGAGGGCGCCGAACACATCGCCCTGGTGAAGGGCAAGATCGAAGCGGGCAAGCCGACGCTGGTGCGCATGCACCAGGTCGATTTCGCCGCCGACATCCTCGGACACGTCGAGGCGCGGCAAAACTATGTGCCCCGGGCCCTCGAGGCGATCAGCGCCCATGCGGGCGCCGGCGTGACCGTCTTCCTGCGCGACCCTGACCTGCAGGGCCTGGCCGAGCGGCTGGCGGGGGTCGAAAAGCCGGCAGCGGTTGACCGGTCGATCCGAAACTACGGCGTGGGCGCCCAGATCCTGCTGGATCTCGGCGTGCGCGACATGATCGTCATGAGCTCGACCCGCCCCAACCCTGCCGCGCTTGAGGGCTATGGCCTGCGCATCGTCGGCTGGCGCGACATGGACGGAGAAGACCAATCGTAAGCGACCCCTATCGCGTCCTCATCGTCGAGGCGCGCTTCTATGACGACCTGGCCGACGCCCTGCTGGAAGGGGCGAAGGACGCCCTGCGCGCGCGGGGCGCGGATTTCGACGTCGTCTCCGTGCCGGGAGCCCTCGAGGTCCCGACCGCCATCGCCCTGGCCGAGGAAGCCGGCCGGTTCCCGACCGCGCCGCGCTATGACGGCTATGTCGCCCTCGGCTGCGTGATACGGGGCGAGACCTATCATTTCGAGATCGTGTCGGATCAGTCGGCGGCGGCCCTGAGCAACCTCGGCCTGAAGGGGCTGGTCATCGGCAACGGCATTCTGACCACCGAGGACGAGGATCAGGCCTGGGCCAGGGCCCGGGTCAGCGAGGGCGACAAGGGCGGCGGCGCAGCCCGCGCCTGTCTGGACCTCATT
This sequence comes from uncultured Brevundimonas sp., assembly GCA_964398675.1. Taxonomy (GTDB): domain Bacteria; phylum Pseudomonadota; class Alphaproteobacteria; order Caulobacterales; family Caulobacteraceae; genus Brevundimonas. The sequence goes on along the minus strand of CAYNNT010000120.1, from coordinate 2,886 downwards.
GCCTTGCGCAAGCGGCTGCGGCTAGGACTGGGCGCGTGACCGAACCCGCCAGCCTTCAATCCGTGCTCGAGCAACTCGCCGAGGCCGAAAAGCAGCGCGCCGAGCCGCAGCTGACCAGCCGTCAGCGGCGCGCCCGCACCGTCGCGCGCCTCGCCGCCGTCCAGGCCCTCTACCAGATGGAGCTGGCCGGCGAGGGTGTGGATACGGTCATCGCCGAATTCTCCAACCATCGCTTTGACTCCGACATGGAGGGCGAACCGCTGGCCGAGGCCGATGAGGACTATTTCGCGGAGATCGTCCGTGGCGTGGTCGCCGGCCAGCGTGACATCGATGCGGCCGTGAAGGCGCGGCTGGCCTCGAACTGGCGGCTGGAGCGTCTGGATTCGACCCTCCGGGCCCTGCTGCGGGCCGGGGCCTGGGAACTGCGCGACCGTCAGGATGTGCCGCGCGAGATCGTGATCGATGAGTATGTCGAACTGGCCAAGGCCTTCTTCGACGACGGCGAGGCGAAATTCGTCAATGCGGCGCTGGACGGCGTCGCCCGGGACGTTCGTCCGAAAGCCTGAGGTGAACCCATGCCCGCGGTCGATGTCGCCGGCGAGTTCGAGACCATCCGGCGCCTGTTCGCGCCGCTCGCGCACCCGGAATGGGGACGGGGACTGACGGATGACGTCGCCGTCGTGCCCTCCCGCGCCGGATACGATCTGGTCCTGACCAAGGACGCCATCGTGGAGGGCGTCCATTTCCTGCCGACCGACCCGCTCGACACGGTGGCGCGCAAACTGATGCGGGTGAACCTGTCGGACCTGGCCGCCAAGGGCGCCGAGCCGTTCGGCTATCTGCTGGCCTGCCACTGGTCGCCACGCTGCGGCTGGCCCGAACGGATGATGTTCGCGGACGGTCTGCGGGCGGATCAGAAGGTGTTCGGCGTCGCCCTGCTGGGCGGGGACACGGTCGCCACGTCCGGGCCGGCCGGTTTCTCGATGACGCTGCTGGGCTGGACGCCCAAGGGTCGCACGGTGGGCCGCGCCGGCGCCCGACCCGGGGACCTGGTGTTCGTCACCGGCGCGATCGGGGACGGCTGGCTGGGGCTCGAAGCCGTGCAGGGCAAGCTGTCCATCGACGCCGAGCGGGTCGCGGCCCTGTCCGACCACTACCGCGCACCCACGCCCCGCACCGAGTTCGCCCTGCCCATCCGCGACATGGCCACGGCCTCGATCGATATCTCGGACGGATTGATCGCGGATCTCGGGCACATTGCCGAAGCCGGGCGGATCGGCATCGAGATCGACCTGGAGACCGTGCCATTGTCGGCCGCCGGCCAGGCCTGGTTTGACGGTCGCGTCGACGAGCAGGCGGCGCTGGAGAAGCTGGTCACGGGCGGCGACGACTATGAGATCGCCTTCACGGCCTCGCCGCGTGATGAGGCGGCCCTGAGGCGGGACGCGGAGCGTCGTCACCTTCGACTGACGCGGATCGGCCGTGTCACAGCCGGGCAGGGCGTTGTCGCCCGCTTCGGCGGGCAGCCCGTTCCATTCGCCCGCCCCGGCTTTACCCACGGCTGACAACGAATTCTCAAGGCGTCGGCGCTACGCAGGTCGCCATGCGCCGTCGTGACCTCATCGCCGCCACCGCCGTCCTGTCTGCTGTCGCGCCTGCCGCGCTGGCGGAAGACGCGCCCGCCGCCGGCGCCAGCCTGAGCATGCCCGGCGTGGGCCTGCCGATCATCGCGGGCGGCCGGCTGCGGAACTACGTCTTCGTCTCGCTGCGTCTGCATCTCGGCGGCTCGGCGACGCCGGAGACGATGCGCGCCAAGGAAGCCTATCTTCGCGACGCCCTGGTGCGCGCCGGTCACCGGACGCCCTTCGTGGTGGCCGATGACTGGACGCGGGTCGACGCGGCGGCCGTTTCCGCCAGCCTGATGCGGTCGGCGGCGACGATTGCGGGGCGCGGCTCGGTCACCCGGGTTGATATTGTCAGCCAGGCGCCGCGCCGACGCACCGGCGTCCAGACCGGCTGATCAATATCGCCTGTTGCGTCGCCTGCCGGTATTTGGCACGTTTCCGCCGCAATTCCCCAAGGACGCAACATGCGTCCGGTGCGCACGGGGGGACCGGAAGGCGGAAAGAGGCGGCTAACGCCCACCGCGCCAAGGGACCGGGCGTCTGAAGATCACAGGACTTGGAAACGTCATGAGCAACTATCTGTGGCTGGTCATCGCCGCAGGCGCGCTGGGGGTCCTCTATGGACTGATCCAGACCGCCTCGCTGATGAAGGCCAGTACCGGCAACGACAAGATGCGCGAGATCGCTGCGGCGATCCAGGAAGGCGCTTCGGCTTATCTGCGGCGGCAGTACACCACCATCGCCATGGTCGGCGTGGTGATCCTGGTCGCGGCCTACTTCCTGATCGGCGTCTGGGCGGCGATCGGTTTCGTCATCGGTGCTTTCCTTTCGGGTCTGGCCGGTTTCGCCGGCATGCTGATCTCGGTCAGGGCCAACGTCCGCACGGCGCAGGCCGCGTCCGAGAGCCTCGCCAAGGGTCTGGACCTGGCCTTCCGTTCGGGCGCCATCACCGGCATGTTCGTGGCGGGCGGCGCCCTCCTGGGCGTGGCCGGCTACTACGCCTTCCTGACGGCCGGCGCGGGCTTTGAGTCGACCAGCCGCGAAGTCATCGACGGCCTTGTCGCCCTGGGCTTCGGCGCCTCGCTGATCTCCATCTTCGCCCGTCTGGGCGGCGGCATCTTCACCAAGGGCGCTGACGTCGGCGGCGACATGGTGGGCAAGGTCGAGGCCGGCATCCCCGAGGATGACCCCCGCAACGCCGCGACCATCGCCGACAACGTGGGCGACAACGTCGGCGACTGCGCCGGCATGGCCGCCGACC
>CAYNNT010000119.1:0-7786 GCA_964398675.1 uncultured Brevundimonas sp. | reverse complement strand
TCTTGGCGTCGCCGAACAGCATCATGGTGTTGTCGCGGAAGAACAGCTCGTTCTCGACGCCCGCATAGCCCGCCGCCATGCCGCGCTTGATGAACAGCACCGTGCCGGCCTTCTCCACGTCCAGCACCGGCATGCCGTAGATCGGGCTCTGCGGGTCGGTCTTGGCGGCCGGGTTGGTGACGTCATTGGCGCCGATGACGAAGGCCACGTCGCAGCTCGAGAATTCGCTGTTGATGTCCTCCAGCTCGAACACCTCGTCATAGGGGACATTGGCCTCGGCCAGCAGGACGTTCATGTGGCCGGGCATGCGGCCGGCGACGGGGTGGATGGCGTATTTCACCTCGACCCCCTCCTCCTTCAGCTTGTCGGCCATTTCGCGCAGGGCATGCTGGGCCTGGGCGACGGCCATGCCGTAGCCGGGGACGATGATGACCTTGGAGGCGTTCTTCATGATGAAGGCGGCGTCGTCGGCGCTGCCCTGTTTGACCGGCCGGGTCTCGACATGGCCGGCCCCGCCCGCGGCGGCGTCCGTGCCGCCGAAGCCGCCGAGGATGACCGAGATGAAGCTGCGGTTCATGCCCTTGCACATGATGTAGCTCAGGATCGCGCCCGAGCTGCCGACCAGCGCCCCGGTGATGATCAGGGCGATGTTCTCGAGCGTGAAGCCCAGCGCCGCCGCGGCCCAGCCCGAATAGGAGTTGAGCATCGACACCACCACCGGCATGTCCGCGCCGCCGATGGGGATGATCAGGGTCGCGCCGAGGATCAGGGCGATCAGGAACACGCCCCAGAAGGCCCAGACCGCCGTCCCGCCGGAGCTGATCATCACCCCGATCAGGACCACCAGACCCAGCAGCAGGCCGATATTCAGCAGGTGCCGCGCCGGCAGGATGATCGGCGCGCCGCTCATGTTGCCGTTCAGCTTGGCGAAGGCGATCACCGAGCCGGTGAAGGTGATGGCGCCGATGGCGACGCCCAGGCTCAGTTCGACGATCGACAGGGTCTTGATGCCGCCCGCGGCCGTGGCGATGCCGAAGCTCTCCGGCGCATAGACGGCGCCGATGGCCACCAGACAGGCGGCCATGCCGACCAGCGAGTGGAAGGCCGCGACCAGCTGCGGCATCTGGGTCATCTGCACCCGCCCGGCGATCAGGGCCCCGGCCCCGCCGCCGACCACCACCCCGCCCGCGATCAGGCCGAGGGTCACGGTGTCCAGCGTGCCCGTCGACCACAGGGTCGCCAGGGTCACGCCGACGGCCAGCGCCATGCCGATCATGCCGAAGGTATTGCCCTGTCGGCTGGTCTCGGGGCTCGACAGCCCGCGCAGGCTGAGAATGAACAGGACGCCGGAGACCAGATAGGCCAGGGCCGCGAAGGATGCGTTCATGCGATCAGTCTTCCCTCAGTCTCAACGTCCCGGCGGCGGACAGGCCGTGCGCGCCAGCCGCCACAGGGCGGCGGCGATGAACAGCGGCCCGATGAAGATCATCGCCCAGTCCCAGGTGCTCATCGGCCGTTCCTGGGCCACGATGCGCAGCAGGATGGAGGCGAACAGCAGCACGACCCCGCAATCGAGGAAGCGCAGCTTGCGGATGGCGTCCTTCTCGCGAAGCCAGCTCCACAGCCACAGCCCCGCCCCGATCGCCGTAGCGACCCAGGACGCGCCGACCGCGAGCTGGAGGACGTCGACCGTCACGCCCTGGTCGCCTCCGCCGCCTTCGGCTTTTCCTTCTTGCGGTACATGGCCAGCATGCGCCGGGTTACCATGAAGCCGCCGAAGATGTTGACGCTGGCCAGGGTCACGGCCGCGACGCCGGCCCCCTTGGCGATCCAGCCGTTCGGCCCCGCGTCGCCGCTGAAGGCCGCCGCCGCGATCAGCGCGCCGACCACGATCACCGAGGAAATGGCGTTGGTCACCGCCATCAGCGGCGTGTGCAGGGCCGGGGTGACGCTCCAGACGACGTAGTAGCCGACGAAGATCGCCAGCACGAAGATGGCCAGCCGGAAGACCGTGGGATCGACGTGTTCCATCAGGCAGCTCCCTTTACACCACGCGACTGCAGCAGCACCCGGAGCACCCAGCCGATCAGGACCAGCGCCCCGGCGCTCTGCAGCAGCTTCATCGGCATACGCCAGTCCGGTCCGCCCGCCGCCTCAAGCCCCCACAGGGCCAGCCAGACGACGCCGAGCAGCACGCCCAGCCCCATGGCCGCCGTGCCGAAGCCCTGGATGAAGCTCGTTGGAGTCTTGGAAGCGGTCATCCCTTCACTCCCTCATGCACCACGGCGCCGCCGTGGGTGACAGCCGACGCCTTGAGGATCTCGTCCTCAAGATCGAGCGCCAGCGCCCCGTCCTTGATCATCAGGCCGACGAAGGCGACCAGGTTCTTGGCGTAGAGCGACGAGGCGTCCGAGGCGATCCGGCCCGGCAGATTGGTATGGCCGACGATCTGGACGCCATTGGCCGTGGTCACCACCTCGCCCGCCTTCGCCCCTTCGACATTGCCGCCCGCCTCGACCGCCAGATCGATCAGCACCGACCCCGGCTTCATCGTCGCCACCTGCGCCGCCGAGACCAGCACCGGCGCGGCGCGGCCGGGGATCAGGGCGGTGGTGATGACGATGTCCTGCTTCCTGATGTGCTCGCCGGTCAGGGCCGCCTGTTTGGCCTGGTACTCGGGCGACATCGGCTTGGCGTAGCCGCCGGCCGTCTGGGCGTTCCTGAACTCCTCGTCCTCGACAGCAAGGAATTTGGCGCCCAGCGATTCCACCTGCTCCTTGGTCGCCGGCCGGACGTCGGTGGCCGTGACCACCGCCCCGAGCCGCCGCGCCGTGGCGATGGCCTGCAGTCCCGCCACGCCCACGCCCATGATGAAGACCTTGGCCGGGGCGACCGTGCCCGCTGCCGTCATCATCATCGGGAAGCCCTTGCCATAGGCGTACGCCGCCTCGATCACCGCGCGATAGCCGGCGAGGTTGGCCTGGGACGACAGGGCGTCCATCACCTGCGCCCGCGAAATCCGCGGCACGAACTCCATGGCGAAGGCCGTGGCGTTGGCGCCGGCCAGGGCCGTGACCGTCTCCTTGTCGCGATAGGCGTCCAGCAGGGCCACGACGATGGCGCCCGGCTTGAGGGCGCTGGTCTCCTGCGCCGTGGGTCCGCGCACCTTCAGCACGATGTCGGCGCCCGAAAGCACCGCCTTGGTGTCCTTGGCCACGGTCGCGCCGGCGGCGGCATAGTCGTCGTCGGGAATGGATGAGCCGGTCCCCGTCCCGGCCTCGACCGTCACGGTCGCGCCCATGGCGACGAATTTCTTCACCGTTTCCGGGGTGACGGCGCAGCGCGTTTCGCCATCTCGGCGTTCGCGGGTCACAGCGATGGCGACAGCCAAGCGAATCCCTCCGTCATCTCTCGACAGAGCGACGTTAGGCTTATCCGGGAGGGCGCGTCAAAGCGGGTTGTTTGCTGGGCCGCGGTCGGAAGGCTCCGCCTTCTCGACCCGCTTACCCCTTGGCCGACCGAAGGTCGGACCCGAGGGCGGCCTGGCGCTTCGCGCCGCGCTCAAGCAGCGAGCGACCGCGTCGTGAGCGTTGGCGCACCTGACGCCTAGTGTTTCTTGGGCGATTTCAGGATGAAGAATCCGGCGACCAGCACCACGAAGGCGGAAATCGCGGCGGGAAGGAAGGCGCCGCCCGGCTGGAACCAGACCACCAGGAACAGCACGGACGCCGCGATGATCAGCGAGCCCCATTTGGACATGCCGACGAAGGCGTCGAACGTCGACTTCTGCTCGCTGATTTCCTGCGAACCGCGGACATAGGCGTCGTGGGAGTCGTGCGAATTGGCCATGGGTGTTGTCCGGGACTCAGATCAATCGGTGGCCGCTTTATAGCGGCCCTTGGCGCAGGCTCAAGCCACCGCCTCGAACTGATCGATCAGACGCTCGAGCCGCCGGCACCCGATCGTCCAGAACGCCGGGTCGCGCGGGTTCAGGCCGAACGGCGCGAGGGCCTCGACATAGCCGCGCGATCCCCCGCCCGCGAGCAGCTGGCGATACAGCGGCGTGAACCCGGCCGGGTCCTTGGCCCGCGTCTCCATCAGCGCCGCCACCAGCAGGTCGCCGAACGCATAGGCGTAAACATAGAAGGGCGAGTGGACGAAATGGCTGACGTAGCTCCACCAGTGCTCATAGCCGGGGTTCAGCGTCACGGACGGCCCCAGGGAGGCCCCCATCTCCTCCATCCAGATCTCCCCGATCCGCTCGACCGGCAGTTCGCCCGCCGCCCGCTCGTCATGGAAGCGCGTCTCGAAGCGGTGGAAGGCGATCTGGCGCACCACGGTGTTCAGTCCGTCCTCGATCCGTCCGGCCAACAGGCCGCGCTGTTCGGCCTTCGGGGCCGTCTTCAGCAGGCGGTCAAAGGTCAGCCCCTCGGCGAAGATCGACGCCGTCTCCGCCAGCGTCAGCGGCGTGTCGGCCAGCAGCGACCCCTGCCCCGCCGCCAGCGTCTGGTGCACGCCATGCCCCAGCTCATGGGCCAGGGTCAGCACGTCGCGCCGCTCGCCCATCCAGTTCAGGAAGACATAGGGGTGCCGGTCCGAGGTCACCGGATGGGCATAGGCGCCGGACTGTTTGCCCGGCCGCGCCTTGCCGTCGATCCACGGCCTGTCGAAGAAGCCGCCGGCCCGGTCCGCGAACTCCGGCCCCAGATCGGCGAAACTCTCCAGCACCAGCTGCTTGCCCGCCGCCCAGTCATAGCCGCGCGGCGCGCTGGTCTCGATCGGGGCGTTGCGGTCCCACTGATCCAGCTTCGCCTTGCCCATGGCCCGGGCCTTGAGCGCGTAATAGCGGTGCGACAGTTTCGGATAGGCGGCGGCCACGGCCTCGGCCATGGCGTCCACCGATTCGCCGTCGACCTCATTGGACAGGTGGCGCGCATCGGCCGGGCGTTTGAAACCCCGCCACTTGTCTTCCAGCGCCTTGTCCGCGGCGACGGTGTTCATCACCAGCGCCATGGTCTGGGTCCGCGCCGCCAGCGCCTCATTCAGCCCCTCGGCCGCCGCCTTGCGCCGGATCGCCTTGGGATCGGACAGACGGTTCAGCGCCTCGGACAGGGTCAGCTCGTCCTTGCCCGCCTTCACCTTCATCGCCGCCAGGGTCTCGTCGAACAGGCGCGGCCACTGGGCGCTGATCGGGCCGCGCTCGGCGAGGAAGGTCTCCAGCTCCTGCGACAGTTCATGCGGCTTCATCGCCCGCACCCGCCGCAGCCACGGCCGCCAGCGCGCCGCCGCCGGATGCGCGACCAGCGCCGCCTCGATCTCGGCCTCCTCCAGCTGGTTGACCTCCAGCGTGACCCAGACCGTCGGCGTGGCGATGGCGGTGAGCTTTTCACGGACCGTCGCCTCAAAGCCCTGCGCGGCCGCGTCATTGCGGTCGGTCGAGGCCGCGAGGAAGGAATAGGCGCCCAGCGCCCCGAGGATGTCGGACGCCTGTTCGTACAGGGTCACCGCCCGGTCCAGTCGCTCGCCCAGCACCGCAGGCTCTCCGCGCGCCGCGATCAGCCGGCCCTGCAAGGCGTTCAACTCATCGACAATGCCCCGGGTGCGGGCGAGGTCGGCCTCGATGCGGGCGTCCTCGCGTGAGGCGTACAGGTCGGAGAGGTCCCAGACGGGAGCGTCGAGCGGATCGGTCGGGGTCTTGAAGGGTGCGTTCATGCCCTCCGTTGTGGGGATGCGGGCCGTCCGGCGCAACGTCCGAAACCCGCCAGACGCCACCGGCGGTTCGTCGCACCTTCCCGATCGAAGGAGACCCCCATGACCTACCGTATCGAAGCCCTGCCGCTGGCCCCGTTCACCCCGTTCTTTGCCATGACCGACAGCGAGCTCGCCGCCGTCGGCGCGCGGCGCTGGGTCGCCGACGCGCCGGGCCGCGCGCCCTGCCGTGTCAGCCTGCGCGACGCCGATGCCGGCGAGCGGCTGGTGCTGGTCAACCACGCCCACCTGACCGATCCCGGCTCACCCTATCGCGCGTCAGGTCCGATCTTCGTGCGCGAAGCCGCCATCGAGGCCGACTCGATCAAGGGTCCCGCGCCCGGGATGCTGGCCAAACGCCCGCTGTCCCTGCGTGTCTACGACCGGCGCAACATGATGATCGAAGGCGAGGTGATCGAAGGCCGGGCCCTAGACGACCGGCTGGCGGCCTGGTTCGACCATCCGGCCACCGACCAGGTCCACATCCATTTCGCCCCGCGCGGCTGCTATCTGGCCCGCGCGGTCCGGGCCTAGCCTGTGAAGGCCGCGATCAGGGCCTTGAGATCGGGTTCATCGACCCGGCGGACGGCCTCGTCCTGGCTGACCCAGACCCGCTCGCGCTCCGCCTGTTCGTGCCAGGTCCGGTGCTCGACCCGCACCTCCAGCGCATGGACCGCGACCACGCACCAGCGCGGCGCGCGGCGTTTGAGGATCTTCAGATAGCGAAACGTCCCGAGCGGCGCCTCTCCGATCACGCCCTCGACCCCGGCCTCCTCAAGCGCCTCCTGGGCGGCGGCCTGGGCGTCGGTCAGCCCGACCATTCGCCCGCCCTTCGGGGTGACCCAGCGTCGGGTCTCGCGTGAGGTGACGAGCAGTATCTCGATCCGGTCCGCGCGCCTGCGCCACGGCAGGGCCGCGACCTGACGCCTTTCGGCCGACTGGGTTCGGGGGTGATGATCCACCATCAGGACGGGCGAGGCCCGAAAATCCGGCCGTCATACGCTCCGTACGACAGTGACTGAAAGCGGCAGGGCATCCACGAATCTCCGGGACATCGGCGATGCCCGCAGCCGTTGAGTCCCGCGTCCGCAAACGTGCGTCAACCCGTCAGAACGCTGACGATCAATCGTCCCGCTTGGCGGCGGCTCCGCCCGCAGCCGTGCAGTCGAACCGCAGGCAGTATTTCTCCATCAGGTCCGTCATCCGGGGGACCAGCAGACGCGTCATGACCTGCTGGAGCTCGGTATTCAGCTCGACCTGCTTGCGCACGATCGTTCGTCCGACCGGCGAGCCGTAGAAGGCGATGGCCGTCTCCAGTTCCTCGACCGTGAAGCTGTCCGCCACATCGTCGCGCAGTTCCACGATCGTCAGCGCCACCACATCGGCAAACATCGCGCCCATGGACTCGACCAGCCAGGCCCGCTGCGGCGCCGGCAGATCGGCCTCGTCATAGCCGTCCTCGATCTGGCTCCGCATCTGCTTCACCAGATCGCCGCCCTGGGTCAGCTCGAGATACTGCTCAGCGAGGTCGAGATGGTTCTGGCGCGCAGCGTCCGGCGCGGTCTGGGCCGCGACGGGGCCCGCACACACCGTCAGGATGACGGCCACAATGGCGATGATACGCATGACGCTCCCCCGACGACCCGGGACAATCGCCCCGGTTGCGGCGGCGCGCAACCGAAAACGGCGGCGGAGATCGCTCTCCGCCGCCGCAATCTTCAGTCTGTCAGGCCGATCAGGCGTTCAGCGACGCCGGGTCGATCTTGAAGCCCGGTCCCATGGTCGAGGACAGGGTGATGCGCTTGACATAAGTGCCCTTGGCGCCGGCCGGACGGGCCTTTTGCAGGGCGTCCACATAGGCCTTCACGTTGGCTTCGAGGGCTTCCTGGGTGAAGGAGGCCTTGCCGATGCCGCCGTGCGCGATGCCGGCCTTTTCGACGCGGAACTCGACCGCGCCGCCCTTGGCGTCCTTGACCGCTTGCGCGACGTTCGGGGTCACGGTGCCGACCTTGGGGTTCGGCATCAGGCCGCGCGGGCC
>CAYNNT010000118.1:0-7844 GCA_964398675.1 uncultured Brevundimonas sp. | reverse complement strand
GGCGGTGACGGCGGCGGCGACCTGGGCCGGGGTCGGCTCGCCGCGCAGGCAGGCGGCGAAGAAGGCATGGGCCTCGTCCGCCGACAGGATGCGGCCGTCGACAAGCTTCGCCAGCAGGGGTTTGAAACCTTCCGCCATCTCAGACCATCGCCGTGCGCTTGATATTGGCGAGGTCGAGGAAGTTGGCGAGCAGGTCGTGGCCGTGTTCGGTGGCGATGGACTCGGGGTGGAACTGGACGCCGTGAATCGGTCGGCTCCGGTGGGCCAGGCCCATGATCTCGCCGTCGGCGGTCCAGGCGGTGACCTCCAGGTCGTCGGGCAGGGTTTCGCGCTTGACCGCCAGCGAGTGATAGCGTGTGGCGGTGACGGGCGAGGGCAGGCCTGCGAAGACGCTTTGGCCCTCATGCTCGATCGGCGAGGTCTTGCCGTGCATCAGGGCCTTGGCGCGGATCACCTCGCCCCCGAACGACTGGCCCATGGCCTGATGGCCGAGGCAGACGCCGAAGATCGGCATGTCCAGAGGCGCGGTTTCGAGGATGGCGAGGCAGATGCCGGCCTCGTTCGGCGTACAGGGACCGGGCGAGAGCAGCACGGCCTCGGGCTTCAGGGCCCAGGCCTCGGCGGCGGTCAGGTCGTCGTTGCGCACGACACGCGTCTCCGCGCCCAGTTCCGCGAGGTAGTGGACGAGGTTCCAAGTGAAGCTGTCGTAGTTGTCGACGACGAGGATCATGACCGGCTTCTAGGGGCTGCGGGAGGCCGCGCCAAGCGGCTGTGACGGTAAGTCTTCGTTAACCGAACCCGCCCGAACTGGGGTCACCAACCGGAGGGGCTCCATGGCACACGCAAGCATCACCAAGGCGCGCACCCTGCTGACGCCTGCGGCGCCGTCCCCGTCCAATCCCTATGCGGCCCTCGGCGCGGCGGCGTTGGCCGCCATGGCCGCGGTGCTGATGGCGGGCGTGATGGTTCTGGGACCCGGCGTGCGGTTCGACGAGCCGGCCGCTTCAGCCCAGCCCCAGAGCCTGATCGGTTGAGGTGGAATCGCTTCGCGATTCCGCCGATGCCGTGAATCAGGCTCCAGAGAGATGCTGGACCGAAATCTGACCCTTGTTGGACTGCGACCAACAGGACCGATTTCGGTCTAGCGGTTTCCGAAGGGATAGCGCCAGGCGTCTTCGGCGGCGCGCATGGGCGCGCGGGCCTTGGCGAGGGTTTCCGCGTATTCCGCCGCCGGATCGCTGTCGGCGACGACGCCGGCGCCGGCCTGGACATGGATCTTGCCGTCGGCGAACAGGGCTGTCCTGAGCACGATGCAGATGTCCGCCTCGCCGCCGGCCGAGATGTAGCCGACGCCGCCGCCGTAGCCGACGCCGCGCTTCTCGCTTTCCAACTCGTCGATGATCTCCATGGCCCGCACCTTGGGCGCGCCGGACAGGGTGCCGGCGGGCAGGGCGGCCAGCAGGGTGTCGACAGCGTCGAGGTCCGGATGGGCGTCGCCCTGGACCTCCGACACGATGTGCATGACCGAGCTGTAGCGCTCGACCCGGAAGCTCTCGATCACCTCGACCGAGCCGGGCGCGGCGACGCGGCCGACGTCATTGCGACCGAGGTCCAACAGCATCAGATGCTCGGCCCGTTCCTTCGGGTCGGCCAGAAGTTCGGCCTCCAGCGCGCGGTCGGCCTCGGGCGTCTCGCCGCGGGGGCGGGTGCCGGCGAGCGGGCGGATGGTGACGCGGCCGTCCTTGAGGCGGACGAGGATTTCAGGGCTGGACCCGGCCAGCTGGAAATCACCGAAGTCGAGATAGAACAGATAGGGCGACGGGTTCCTGCGTCGCAGCGAGCGGTAGAAGGCGAAGGGGTCGGTCGCCCAGGGCGCGGCGAACCGGTGGCTGAGCACGACCTGGAAGATGTCGCCGGCGGCGATGTAGTCCTTGGCGCGGGCGACCATGGCGGCGAAGTCGGCCTCGTCGACCGGCGAGCGGAAGGCCGCGATGTCGGTCTCGACGGGGGCGGGCAGGGCCGGCAGGGGCGTCCGCAGGTCGGCTTCGAACCGGTCGAGCCGCGTGACGGCGAGGGCGAAGGCGGATCGCGCGTCGAGCCCGCTGTCGGGCCAGGCGGCGGAGACCAGCACGATCTCGTGGCTGACGGAATCGAAGATGGCGACCAGCGACGGGCGCGTCAGGACGGCGTCCGGCAGGTTCAGCGGATCGGGATTGGGCGCGCCCAGAGGCTCCAGCAGCCGCACCATGTCATAGCCGAAGACGCCGAACAGGCCGGCGGCCATGGGCGGCAGGCCGGCGGGGAGGTCGAGGCGTGATGCGGCCATCAGGGCGCGCAGGGAGGTCAGGGCGTCGGTCGCCTCGGGCATGAACCGGCCGGCGGCGATATCCGCGCCCCGCGCCAACTCGGCCGCGCCGCCGCGGCAGCGCCAGACCACGTCAGGTTCGCGGGTGATGATCGAATAGCGGCCGTTGACGGCGCCGCCCTCGACGGATTCCAGCAGGAAGGCATGGGGCCGGCCATGCCCGACCTTCAGGAAGGCCGAGACAGGCGTCTCGAGGTCGTCCACCAGCCGGCGGATGACGACCTGCGGCCGGCCTTGCGACCAGCCGCGTTCGAATTCGGCGAAGCCGCCTTCGCCGTCGTTCGTCATTGCGCCGGCGGCGCGCCGGGCGTTGCGGGAGCGGCCGGCGCCTCGGCCGGCAGGCCCAGGGAGATGCGGGCCAGCGGCTCGTCGAACTCGGCCTTGCTGCGGGCTGCGGCCGCGGCGATGGCGACCTCGCCCACGGCGTTGACGTGGTCCCCGCCCATGCGTTGACGGAACTGTTCGGCCACCGGAGCCGCCAGGGCAGGGACGGCCGCGGTGATGCGATCCGTGCGGCCGATGACGAAGGTGTCGGCCGTGTTCTGCTGCGAGAAGGGCTCGCCGCGACCGCTGCTGAACACGCCGGCGATGACGCCCTGTCCGTTCTGCTCCGCGGACTGACGGTTCAGGCCGGTTCCGGTCTGCAGGGAGGCTCCGACGGAGGCGGCCACAGCGGCGAGGTCCTCGCCGCCGCGCACCCGCGCGGCCAGGGCGCTGGCGCGCGCGCTCAGCAGCCGGGCGTTCTCACGCAGCACCCACTGGCGGGCCAGCGGTTCACGGATGCCGGCCAGCGGCGGCAGGGCCGCCGGCAGGATGTCGTTGAGACGGACCACGAAATACTGGCCCTGACCCATGTCGACCACTTCGCTCTCGGCGCCCTTGCCGAGGCTCCACATCGTCTGGATCAGCTGGGGGGGCAGGGCAGGGTTGATGTCCTGGCCATTGCGGAGCTTGCCGTCCTGACGGATCGGCGGGATCTGGATGATCCGGGCGCCGACCTCGCGCACGGCGACGTCCAGCGTCTTGCCGTCCTGGCGGGCCTTCTCATAGGCCTCGACCCGACGATAGACCGCGGCGCGGGCGTCTTCGGCGCGCAGTTCGGCGATCACCTGGTCGCGGACGTCGGCCAGGGTCGCGGAGCGGCCCGGCTGGATGCTGTTCACCTTGGCGACGACGAAGCCCACGCCGGCCTGGACCGGGGCGGAGACCTGGTTGGCGGCCAGGCCGAAGACGGCGGCGGCCACGGCCTGGTCGCCCAGGGCGCTGCGCGGCGTGTCATTGTATTCGGCGGGCTGGATGCTGTTGGCGCGGGCCACGTCGGCCGGGGACTGGCCGGCGCGCAGGGCGGCGGCGATACGGTCGGCGGCGGCGCGGTTCGGCGCCGTCAGGGTGACGAAGCTGCGCTTCTCGGGCAACGACAGGGCGTCGCGGCGGAAGTTGAACCGCTCCTCGATGCGGGCCTCGGTCGGCGCGGCTGCGGCGGCGCCGTCGTCGAACAGCACCACCGAGGCGGTGCGGGATTCCGGCAGGCGCAGCTGATCGGCGTTCTGGTTCATCAGGGCGGTCAGCTGGGCGTCGGTCGGAGCGCCGGCCGAGCCCGCCATGGCCTGGGTAACCGTGAACCAGCGTGCGTCGCGGGTCTCAAGCGCCTGGCTGGCGAGAATGGCCCCATAGATGCGCGGCAGGCGCATGCCGGCGCCGAGCGCGGCGCCGTAGTGCTGGGTCGAATACTGGTCGCGCAGCTGGGCTTCGAACATCTCGGGCGTGGCGTTGCCCTGGGCCAGGGCGGCGCGATATTGCTCCTCGCTGAACTGGCCGGTGACGCTGTCGAAGAAATTGGGCGCCTGGCGGATCTGGCGAAGGACCAGCTCCTTGCCGGGGCGGATGCCGGCCTTCCACGCCCAGTTCACGAAACCGAGCTGCTGGGACTTCTGCTCAAGGTACTGGCGCAGGCCGCCTTCGCCGATCAGTTCCTCGAACGTCAGGGGGCGACCGGACTGTTGCCGGGCCTGCTCGAGGATGCGGTCCAGTTCGCCGCGGAACTCCGCCTGGCTGAGGCTGCGATCGCCGGCGGAAACCACATGCTTCGGACCCAGGTTCGCGAGCACATCCAACTGGGATCCGCCCGTGACCATCAGGCCGATGGCCAGCAGGACCAGCAGGCCGATGGCCCATTTCGATTTGGCGAAGGTGCGGAAGGCGGTGAGCATGGTCGGTCCTGGCGGATCAGCGGCAAGGGTGCTGCTTGGCCTATAGGGTGTCAGCGCCCCGCACGGCAAGACGAAGGCATACTTGTTGGGCCGCGGTCGTCGGCCCGTCGGGACCTCCCGACCCGACGCGGCCTGGAATTCGACACCGCCCCAGGCTGGTGGCGGTCCCGGACGGCTTGGCTTGTCGAAAGGCGCCGCATAGAAAAGCCGGATGATGCCAACAGCAAAACTGATCGCCGGAAACTGGAAGATGAACGGCCTGGGCGCGAGCCTTGGCGAGGTGGAGGCGCTGCGCGCCGGGCTGGCGGAGGCGCCGCCGGCCTGCCGGGTGGCCCTGTGCCCGCCCGCGACCCTGATCGAGCGGATGGCGCGCGCCGCCGGCGACGGCGTCGAGATCGGCGGGCAGGACTGCCGGGCGGAGACCCACGGGGCGTTCACGGGCGATGTCTCGGCGGCCATGCTGAAGGATGCGGGCGCCACGCTGGTGATCCTGGGGCATTCCGAACGCCGTCAGGGACATGACGAGACCGACGCCCTGGTGGCCGCCAAGGCCGAGGCGGCCCTGGCCGCCGGCCTGTCTCCGATCATCTGCGTGGGTGAGACGCTGGAGCAACGCGAGGCGGGCCGGGCCGTCGAGGTGGTGCGGTCGCAGATCATGGCCTCGCTGCCGCTGGCGCTGGCCGGCGCCGCGTTCGCCGTGGCCTATGAGCCGGTCTGGGCGATCGGCACGGGTCTGACGCCCACGCTGGAGCAGATCGAGGAAGTCCACAGGGCCGTCCGCGCGGCGATGATCGAACGGCTGGGGCTCGGCGCCGCCGCCACGCCGATCCTGTACGGCGGCTCGGTCAAGCCGGACAATGCCCGCGAAATCCTCGCCGTACCCGAAGTCGGCGGCGCCCTGGTCGGCGGCGCCTCGCTGAAGGCGGCGGACCTTCTGGGCATTATTCGGGGCGCCTGATCCCGACGTTTGCTCCCGTCCCGCATCAATGTTAGACGCCGCCGCTTGATCGGCGCCGCCTCGCGCCACACATATCGGCTGCCATGCTCCAGACAATTCTCCTCGTCGCCATGATCCTCATCTCGGTCGCGCTCGCCGGCGTGATCCTGATTCAGCGTTCGGAGGGCGGCGCCCTCGGGATGGGCGGCGGTCCGTCGGGCTTCATGACCGCGCGCGGGGCCGGCAATCTGCTGACCAAGGCGACCTGGGTGCTGGCCACGCTGTTCTTCCTGTGCGCCATCGGCCTGACGATCCTGGGCAACGTCGAGCGGTCCAACCGTTCGATCGTCGATGCCGACGCCGTGGGTGAACTGATGGCTCCGGCCGCGACGGACACGGCCCCCGCCGCTGATCCGGCGGCGCCGGCCCAGCCGGCCGCCCCGTCGCTGCAGAACCTCGAGTCGAGCCTGGCGGGCGTCTCCGCCGCGCCGGCGCCGGCGCAACCGGCTCCCGCGAATTAAGGATGGGCGGGGACCTTATCCCCGCCTTCCTCTCCCGCCCTCAAAGTCTCCGTAAGTCGCCGCTCGAATCAGCGGTAGAGTGATCTCCCATGGCCCGTTACGTGTTCATCACCGGCGGCGTGGTTTCCTCTTTGGGAAAAGGCCTCGCATCCGCCGCTCTCGGCGCGCTTCTGCAAGCGCGCGGCTACAAGGTTCGCCTTCGTAAGCTCGACCCCTATCTGAACGTCGATCCGGGCACGATGAGCCCGTATCAGCACGGCGAGGTCTTTGTGACCGACGACGGGGCGGAGACCGACCTCGACCTGGGTCACTACGAGCGGTTCACCGGCGTGTCGGCGGCGAAGTCCGACAACATCACGACCGGCCGCATCTATTCGACGATCCTCGAGAAAGAGCGGCGCGGCGACTATCTCGGCGCGACGGTGCAGGTGATTCCGCACGTCACCGACCAGATCAAATCCTTCTGCCTGACCCCGGCCCTGACCGACGACGGCGAGGACGTGGACTTCGTGCTGGTCGAGATCGGCGGCACGGTCGGCGACATCGAGGGTCTGCCGTTCTTCGAGGCGATCCGCCAGCTGGGGCAGGATCTGCCGCGCGGCCAGTCGTGCTTCGTGCACCTCACCCTGCTGCCGTTCATCAAGACCGCCGGCGAGATGAAGACCAAGCCGACGCAGCATTCGGTCAAGGAGCTGCGTTCGATCGGCATCCAGCCCGACATCCTGCTGTGCCGTTGCGAATTCCCGATCCCGCCCGAGGAAAAGCGCAAGATCGGGCTGTTTTGCAATGTGCGCGCGACCGGCGTTATCCAGGCGATGGATTCCAACGATATCTACGCCGTGCCCCTGGACTATCACCGCGAGGGGCTGGACGCCGAGGTGCTGGCCCATTTCGGCATCACCGACGCCCCCGAGCCCGACCTGACGATGTGGCAGGAGATCGCCCGGCGTCGCCTGCATCCCGACGGCGAGGTCACCGTCGCGGTGGTCGGCAAATACACGGTCCTGAAGGACGCCTACAAATCCCTGATCGAGGCCCTTCACCACGGCGGGGTGGCCAACAACGTCAAGGTCAACATCGACTGGGTCGAAGCCGAGACCTTTGAGGGCGACCGCGAGGCCTGCGACGCCCGACTGCAGGCGGCGCATGCCATTCTGGTGCCCGGCGGCTTCGGTGAACGGGGCTCGGAGGGGAAGATCGAGGCGGCCCGCTTCGCCCGCGAGCGCAAGATCCCGTATTTCGGCATCTGTTTCGGGATGCAGATGGCGGTGATCGAGGCGGCCCGGAACCTGGCCGGCTATCCCAGGGCGTCGTCCACGGAGTTCGGCCCCACGGCCGAGCCCGTCGTCGGCCTGATGACGGAATGGACCCAGGGCAACCAGCGCGTCCTGCGTCAGCAGGGCGGCGACATGGGCGGCACCATGCGACTGGGGGCCTATGACTCGACGCTGAAGGCGGGGTCGAAGATCGCGGCCATGTACGGTTCGACCACAATCAGCGAGCGGCATCGGCATCGCTATGAGGTCAACATCAACTACCGCGAGGCTATCGAGCAGAAGGGCGGCCTGATCTTCGCCGGCCTGTCGCCGGACGGCGTCCTGCCCGAGACCGTCGAGCGCGAGGACCATCCGTGGTTCGTGGGCGTGCAATATCACCCGGAACTGAAGAGCCGACCGTTTGCGCCGCACCCGCTATTCGCGGGCTTCATCGAGGCGGCGCTGGTCCAGAGCCGGCTGGTCTGACCCTCTCCGGGAACGGCCGATCCCCGGGCCATATCGGCGCCGTGGGGCCGCGTCGTGGTGTCGTCAGGC
>CAYNNT010000117.1:0-8037 GCA_964398675.1 uncultured Brevundimonas sp. | reverse complement strand
TGATCCTCGGGTCAAGCCCGAGGATGACGACTGGAGAGTCCGGGATACGACGGCCGAAGGGGCGCTCAGTCCTCGTCGGCGTCCGGCTCGTACAGCTGCACCGGCGCGGACGGCATGATGGTCGAGATGGCGTGTTTGTAGACCAGCTGCGACTGGCCATCGCGGCGCAGCAGCACACAGAAGTTGTCGAACCAGGTCACGATGCCCTGCAGCTTGACCCCGTTGACGAGGAAGATGGTCAGGGGCGTCTTGGTCTTGCGGACGCTGTTGAGGAAGGTGTCCTGAAGGTTCTTGGACTTGTCTTGCGACATGGCAGGTTCAGCCTGTTCTTGCTTGTTCTCCGGCCGAGGGAGCGGCGCGGGGCTGGATCGAATGTCCGGCCCCTCACCTTAGCCACCGCCTGCACGGGGCCGCAACGCCTAGATGGCGTCCCGCCTCGCCTGATCGAGATACAGCTCCCGCAGCCGGGTCGCGATCGGGCCCGGCTTGCCGTTGCCGATCTTCACGCCGTCGATGGACGTCGCCGGCATCACGAAGCCGCTGGCCGAGGTGTAGAAGGCCTCGCGCGCGCGCTTGGCCTCGTCCACCGAGAAGGCCCGCTCCTCGAACGCCAGCCCCTCGTCGGCGATCAGGGCCATGACCGCCGCGCGGGTGATGCCGTGCAGGATATTGGCCTGGGTGTCCCGGGTCCGCAGCGTGCCGTCCTCGTCGACGATCCAGGCGTTGGTGGACGAGCCCTCGGTGACCAGACCCATCTCGTCGACCATCCAGGCCTCGGCGGCGCCGCGCTCCTTGGCCGCCTGTTTGGCGAGGACGTTGGGCAGCAGGCCGACCGTCTTGATGTCGCAACGGCCCCACCGGATGTCCGGATGGGTGACGACCGCCACCCCCTTCTTCGCCGCCGCATTGCCCTTCGACAGCGGCAGCGACTTGGCGGTGATGACCACGCTGGGCGGGGTGCCTTCCGGCGGGAACGGGTGATCCCGTCGCGCCGTACCGCGGGTCACCTGGATATAGACCAGCCCCTCACACACGCGGTTCCGGCGGACCGTCTCGTTCAGGACGCGGGTCAGGGCCTCGGGAGACATCGGGATCGGGATGCGCAACTCGTTCAGACTGCGAAGCAGGCGGTTCATATGGCCGTCGAAGTCGGCCATCCGGCCGTCGAACACCGACCAGACCTCATAGACGCCGTCGGCGAACTGGAAGCCGCGATCCTCGACATGGATCACGGCCTGCCCGTGCGGCTGGTACTGGCCGTTGACGTAGGCGACGCGGCTCATTCTTCGACTGCCTCTTCGATATCGTCCTCGCCGCCGCGCGACGGGGACACGCCCAGCGACTTGAGTTTCCGGTGCAGGGCCGACCGCTCCATGCCGATGAAGGCCGCGGTGCGCGAGATATTGCCGCCGAAGCGCATGATCTGGGCCGCCAGATATTCGCGCTCGAACACCTCACGGGCCTCGCGCAGCGGCAGGGCGATGATGCGTTCGCCGCCCAGGGTGCCGGTCGAGTTGGCGTTGGTCGCCTCCTGCGGCAGCATGTCGGCGCTGATCGGCTCGGACGGATCGCCGGTGGCCAGGATCAACAGACGCTCGACGTTGTTGCGCAGCTGACGGACGTTGCCGGGCCAGGGATGGACCTGCAGCACGGCGATGGCGTCGTCGCCGAGGCGCCGCTTGGGCAGGCCCTGGGACGCCGACAGGGTGTCGATGAAATAGTCGATCAGTTCCTGGATGTCCTCGCGCCGCTCCGACAGGGCGGGCACCCGGATCGGCACGACGTTCAGCCGATGGAACAGGTCCTCGCGGAACCGGCCCTCGGCGATCTCGACCTTGAGGTCGCGCGAGGTCGAGGTGACCACGCGGATGTCGACCTGAACGTCCTGTTCGCCCCCGACCCGACGGAAACGCTGTTCGACCAGCACGCGCAGGACGCGGCTCTGGCTTTCGCGCGGCATGTCGCCGACGTCGTCGAGATAGAGGGTGCCGTTGTGGGCCCGTTCGAAGACGCCGATCTTGCGCGGGCGGCCGTCGTGGCCCTCCTCGCCGAACAGTTCGATGTCCAGCCGTTCGGGCGTCATGCCGGCGGCCGCGATGGCGACGAACTCGCCCTTCGACCGGGCGCTGGCCTCGTGGATCTGGCGCGCGACCAGCTCCTTGCCCGAGCCCGGAGGCCCCGAGATCAGGACGCGGCTGTTGGCCGGGGCGACCTTGGCGACGGTGCTGCGCAGGGTCTGGGCGGCCGCGGACCGGCCGATGAAGCCCGACGGCGCCGCGACCTGGGCCCGCAGCCGCTTGTTCTCGCGCTTCAGCGACGACGCCTCAAGCGCCCGCTGAACAACGACCACCAACCGGTCAGATTTGAAGGGCTTTTCGATGAAGTCATAGGCACCGCGCTGGAGCGCCGTAACGGCCGTCTCGATGTTGCCGTGGCCCGAGATCATCACCACAGGCAGGTCGGGATCCAGTTCCTTGATGACGTCCAGCAGTTCGAGCCCGTCCAGTCCACCGCCCTGCATCCAGATGTCGAGCAGCGCCAGCGACGGCCGCCGGGCGCGGATCGCGGCCAGGGCCTCGTCCGAGTTGGAGGCGACGCGCACGCCGTGACCTTCGTCCTCGAGCAGGCCGGAGACCAGTTCGCGGATGTCGGCCTCGTCGTCGACGACCAGAATGTCGGCTCCCGTGAATCGCATGACGCCTCGCTATTCGGCGGCCGGAACCGCGCGGGACCGGGACGCTTTCGCATCCTTGGTCCCGGCGGCGCCGGTCGGTTTCGGTTGGGATTTCAGGGGGAAGATCAGGCAGACGCGCGCGCCGGCCAGGGTCTCTGCATCGGCCAGCTTCAACTCGCCGCCGTGTTCCTCGCAGATGCGTTTGACGATGGCCAGGCCAAGGCCGGTGCCCTTCTCGCGCGTGGTGACATAGGGCTCGGTCAGCCGGTCGCGGTCCTTGGCGGGCAGGCCCATGCCGTCGTCCTCGATGATGAAGACCACGGACTCGTCCTCGACCAGCAGTCGCGCCGAAATGCCCGGCCGGTCGCCGTCGCCGTCGCGCGGCGCGATGGCCCGTCGTGCAGACACGGCCTCACCGGCGTTCTTGAGAATGTTGGTCAGGGCCTGGCCGACCATGGGCCGGTCGGCGTGCAGCACGATGCTGGGCAGGGGCTCGACCAGTTCGACCCCGACCCCGGCCGCCGCCACGCGCTGGGCGAACACCGCCTCGCGCAGCAGCTCCGCCGGATCGACGGCGGTGAAGCGCGGCGCCGGCATGCGGGCGAAGGACGAGAACTCGTCCACCATCCGGCCGATGTCGCCGACCTGCCGGATGATGGTCTCGGTGCAGCGGTCGAACACCTCCACATCCTCGCCGACCTGGCTGCGATAGCGCCGCCGAAGCCGTTCGGCCGACAGCTGGATCGGGGTCAGGGGGTTCTTGATCTCATGGGCGATGCGGCGCGCCACGTCGCGCCAGGCGGCGTTGCGCTGCGCCGTGACCAGCCGGGTGATGTCGTCGAAGGTCAGCACCATCTCGCCGCCGACGCCGCCCTCGATGCGCACGCGCAGCCGGCGGGTCTCGCCTTCGAGGCTGACATCGATCTCTTCCTCGATATGGGCTTCGGCGCGGGCGGCCAGTTCACTGAGCTCGGGCGAGACCTCGCCCAGCGGTCGGCCGATGATGGCCGGATCGCGGATGGCCAGCAGTTCGATGGCGCTGTCGTTGATGGCCGAGACGCGGCGCCGGCGGTCCAGGCCGATGACGCCGGCCGACACGCCGGACAGCACGGTCTCGATGAACCGGCTGCGGCCCGTCGCCTCCTCGCTGGCGGCCCTCAGCGCGGCCTGCTGGGCCTCGAGGTCGCCGGTCATGCGGTTGAACGCGGCCGACAGGGTCTTGATCTCGCCGGGCCCGTCCTCGCCGTCGACGCGCGCCGTCAGATCGCCCGAGGCCACCCGGTCCGCCGCCTCCACGAGACGGCCGATGGGCGCCGAGATCGAGCTGGCGGCCCCCATGCCCAGCCAGATCGCGCCGACGAGCACCAGCAAGGCGGTCTCGAAATAGCCGAGGGCGAAGGCGGTCTGGATACGCGCGCGGCTCTCCTTGGCTTCCCGGAAGGCGGCGATGGATTCCTCGCCGTTGCGCATCTGGGCGATCAGTCCGGGCTGCATCGGCCGGACCAGATAGAGGTAGGCGTCGCCGTAGCCGGTCAGGGGATAGAGGGTGCGAATGGCGTCGGGGTTTTCGGTCACCTCGATCGGCGCGGTCTGCCCGCCCGCGGCCGTCTCGAGATCCTCACGCGAGGGTGCGAAATAGGGCGGCGCACCCGGCATTTCGCCGCGCGCCAGCACCTGTCCGTCCCCGTCGACGATATAGAGCGCCGGATAGCCGAACAGGTCAGAGATCTGGGCCAGAAGGTCCGAAAACTGGATCGGATAGGCGAAGCGGGCGCGGGCTTCCGGGGCCGCCAGTTCGTCAGCAATGGTCTCCAGGTCGGCCTGCACCTGGAGATTGACGTCCCGGACATAGGCCTGGCCGATCCTGGCGCTGTTCTGGACCGCCGTCTGGACATTCCCGCTGAACCACTGGTCCACGCCCCGGTTGACCAGCACGCCGAACACCAGCGCGATCAGCACCGCCGGGATCAGGGCCACCATCGAGAACAGGGTCACGAACCGCAGGTGCAGACGCGCCCCCGCATCGGTCCGGCGGCGGAACAGCATCAGGGCCCGGCGACCGACCACCGCGGCCAGCCCGCCGATCAGCAGCAGATTGACCCCGAGAATGGAGAGAACAGCTTGGCTCGCCGCCGCCCGCGCGCCCTCGCCGCTGGCCCCGGGCGCCACGGCCACCAGCCAGATGGCGGCGGCGGTGACGAGGAAGGCGACGGCATAGGCGATGAGGAAGATGTTGCGACGGCGCTCCTCCGACCAGCCGGAGAACCAGCGAACCGCGCCGCGTCGATCAGCGGGCGGAGCGGGCTCTGTCTCGGCGGCGGGCGTATCCGTCATGCCACAGCAGTCTCGACCACCTGTGGCGGAATATCAACACCCGGGTTGCCGGAATGCGTCACTTCGGTCCAGAGCGCCGCCAGACCCTGTTCGACGGCTTCGGGGCTTTCCAGTCGGCAAAGCTGCCCCTTGGCCGCGCGCCGCTCCAGCGGATCCGCCGGCCAGGGCGCCTGTTCGACGTACCAGCCGAGATGTTTGCGGAACATCTTCAGCCCCAGCGGCAGGCCGTAGAAGGCGACCGAGGCGCGCAAGTGTTCGATCACGATGCCCAGCCGCTCGTCCCGGTCAGGCTCCAGCAAAACCGTCCCGTCGGCCAGGGCCCGCTCCATATGCGCCGCCAGCCAGGGCCGGCCATAGACGCCGCGCCCCAGCATCAGGGCGTCCGCCCCCGACTGCCGCAGGGCCTCGCGTGCATCCTCGGCGGTCAGGATGTCGCCATTGACGATGACGGGAATGCCTACGGCCGCCTTGACCTCGCCGACCGCGCTCCAGTCCGCGACGCCGGTGTAGAACTGCTGGCGCGTCCGCCCGTGGACTGTCACGGCCCGGACGCCGATCTCCTCGGCCCGCCTCGCCAGCATGGGGGCGTTGCGGTGGGCATCGTCCCAGCCGAGCCGCATCTTGACCGTCACCGGACGCGACGTGGCCTCGACCGCCGCCTGCATCAGCCGACAGGCGAGGTCCGGCGTCCGCATCAGGGCCGAGCCGCAGGCCGAGCCCGTGACCTCCTTGGCCGGACAGCCGAAATTCAGGTCGACGATGTCGGCGCCGGCCTGTTCGGCCATGCGCGCGCCCTCGGCCATGGCGGCGGGGTCGCGGCCGACCAGCTGAATGACGGTCAGCGGCAGGCCTTCGCCCACGGCGGCGCGCCGCACGACGTCCGGACGCGCCCGCGCCAGCTCCGCCGCGGCCACCATCTCGGTCGCCACATAGGCCGCGCCCAGGCGTGAGGCGAGCCGCCGGAACGGCAGGTCGGTGATGCCGGTCATGGGCGCGGTCAGCACCCGGCCGGGCACCCATACGTCGCCGATTTGCAGGCCGCTTTGCATGGGCGGGCAGATAGGGGGTTTCCCGCCCCCGGTCCAATCCGGACTCAGGCCTGGAAGACGACCATCGCGGCGCGAATGGCGAGAACGACCAGAACGGCGCTCGCAATCATGAAGACGGTGAACCGGACGAGGATCACATTGATCATCGCCTGGATCAGGCTGTGCGCGATCCGGAGCCCGACATAGGCCCAGGCCAGTCCGACCGTCACGGCGTCACCCTGCTCCAGCAGGGCCAGCGTCAGCACGGTCGCGTAGAACAGCGTCGGCTGTTCCATCAGATGGTTGTAGTTGTCCGCCTTCCACCGCACCCGCGGCGGCAGGCCGCCCAGCATGACGTCGCGCGGCAGGGTCGGATCCAGTTTGGTCCGCGCCCGCATCATGGCCGGCACGCGGGTGGCGTAGAGCCAGGCCCACATCACCATCGACCAGAGCACCAGGGCGATGACCGGTTGCAGCATCGAATGCATCATCGAATGTCCTCCCTCGTGCAGGCTGACTCCCCCTCGGTCCCTTGTCAAAACAGGATGGACCCGGCGCCGGGAGGCCTCGTCAGGCTTCCGCCGGGTCGGTAGAAGGAGCCGCATGAGCTTTTCCGCCATCATCGTCGCCGCCGGAACCGGGTCCCGAGCCGGCGAAGCCAAACAGTGGCGCACGCTCGGCGGGCGGCCGGTTCTGCGCTGGTCCGTCGAGGCGCTGTTGTCCGCTGGCGCGTCCGAACTGGTCGTGGTGGTCGCCCCCGGCGCAGAGGGGCTGGCCGCAGAGGCGCTGGCAGGTCTGGATGGCTGGTTCGCGGTGGCCGGCGGCGCGACCCGCGCGGCCTCGGTCCGGGCGGGTCTGGTTGCGTTGACGGCGGCGCCCGACGCGCGGGTTCTGATTCATGACGCGGCCCGTCCCTTCCTGGACGCAGCGACGATCAACCGGGTGCTGGCGGCGCTCGAACAGCATGAGGCCGCCCTGCCCGTCCTGCCCGTCGCCGACAGCCTGCGCCGCGGCGTCGACGAGGTGCTGGGCGAGTCGGTCGACCGCGAGGGCCTCTGGCGGGCCCAGACTCCGCAGGGCTTCCGGCTGGAGACGATCCGAAACGCCTACGCCGCCTGGCCCGACGGCGCGCCGCCAACCGACGACGTCGAGGTGGCCCGCGCCGCCGGACGGACCGTCGCCATGGTGGCCGGCGATACGCGGCTGATGAAACTCACCTACCCCGATGATTTCGCCATGGCCGAAGCGCTGATTCCCCGCCAGACCCGGGTCGGCCAGGGCTTCGACGCCCATCGCTGGGGCCCCGGTGAATCGGTCTGGCTGTGCGGTGTCGAGATCCCGCACGACCAGACCCTGATCGGCCATTCCGACGCCGACGCGGGTATTCACGCCCTGACCGACGCCATCCTCGGCGCCATGGGCGACGGCGACATCGGCGACCATTTTCCGCCCACCGACCCGCAATGGAAGGGCGCGTCGTCCGACCGCTTCCTGATCCACGCCGTCGAGCGGCTGACCGCACGCGGCGGGCGGCTGATCAATGTCGACGTCACCCTGATCTGCGAGCGGCCGAAGGTGAAGCCGCACCGTCAGGCCATGCGCGAACGCCTCGCGGACCTGCTGTCGCTTCCGCTCGACGCCGTCAGCGTGAAGGCGACCACGACCGAAGCCATGGGCTTCACCGGCCGCGGCGAAGGCCTCGCCGCCCAGGCCATCGCCACGATCGAGCTTACTGGCTCCTGAGGGCCTGAAGCTCCGGCGTGTCGAACATGCTGCGCTGGAGGGAGCCGAACAGGTTCACATAGTCGTCCGTCCACGGCCGCACCGCGGTCGGGCCCGGCGTGTTCCAGCGCGCGTCGACGAGGAAGTCCGTCAACCCGTCCGGCGTCGGCGACAGGATCAGGGCCTCGGTCGAGGCCTCGGCCATTTCCGGCGTGTCGTCCCGCTCGTAGTAGCGCTGGTGCAGGCTCGGCTTGCCCAGGGCCTGGGCGGCGGCGATGG
>CAYNNT010000116.1:0-8122 GCA_964398675.1 uncultured Brevundimonas sp. | reverse complement strand
GATCTGATGATCCTGGCCGGCAATGTCGCCATCGAGAGCATGGGCGGGCCCACCTTCGGCTTCGGCGGCGGCCGGGCCGACGTCTGGGAGCCCGAGAAGGACGTCTACTGGGGCACCGAGGAGAAATGGGTCGGCGAGGAGGGCAATGAGACCCGCATCCAGCCGGACAAGGAGATGGCGCTGGAGAGCCCGCTGGCCGCGATCCAGATGGGGTTGATCTATGTGAACCCCGAAGGTCCCGGCGGCGTGCCGGACGCCCTGCAGTCGGCGCGCGACATCCGCGAAACCTTCGCCCGCATGGGCATGAACGACGAGGAGACGGTGGCCCTGACGGTGGGCGGCCACACCTTCGGCAAGGCCCACGGCGCGGGCGACGCGTCCAGGGTCGGCGTCTCGCCCGAGGGGGCCGACATCGCCCAGCAGGGCATGGGCTGGATCTCCGGCCATGCCAGCGGCATCGGCGACGACACCATCACTTCGGGCATCGAGGGCGCCTGGACGCCCACGCCGATCCAGTGGGACATGACCTATTTCGACATGCTGCTGGACCATGAGTACGAGCTGACCCGCAGCCCGGCCGGAGCCAAACAGTGGCATCCCGTCGGCGACCCCGCCGACACCCTGGCCCCCGCCGCCCATACGCCGGGCAAGCGGGTGCCGACGATGATGACCACCGCCGACATGGCGATGAAGATCGACCCGGAATACCGCAAGGTGATGGAGAAATTCCGGGGCGATCCGGCCTATTTCGGCGACGCCTTCGCCCGCGCCTGGTTCAAGCTGTGCCACCGCGACATGGGGCCCAGGGCCCGCTACCTCGGGCCGGAAGTCCCGGCCGAGGACCTGATCTGGCAGGACCCGATCCCGGCGCAGACCGGCCCGGACCTGACCGCCGACGACATCAGCGCGCTGAGGGAGCAGATCGCGGCCTCGACCCTGACCGTGGCCGATCTGGTCTCGACGGCCTGGGCGGCGGCGGCGACCTATCGCGGCTCCGACCACCGCGGCGGGGCCAACGGCGGCCGGCTGCGGCTCGAGCCGCAGCGGTCATGGGACGTCAACCAGCCGGCGAAGCTGGCCCATGTGCTGGAGGTCTATGAGGCCATCAAGGGCGATTTTGACGGCGAGCGCATCGTCTCCATCGCCGACCTGATCGTGCTGGGCGGCTCCGTGGGCGTCGAGAAGGCGGCCAAGGCGGCCGGTCATGCGATCGAGGTTGAGTTCACCCCGGGCCGGACCGACGCCGGCCAGGACCAGACCGACGTCGAGGGCTTTGCGGTGCTTGAGCCGAAGGCCGACGGTTTCCGCAACTATCTGCAGGTCCGGTACAATGTCCCGACCGAGGAGCTGCTGGTCGACCGGGCGCAGCTGCTGGGCCTGACAGCGCCGGAGATGACCGTGCTGCTCGGCGGCCTGCGCGTTCTGGGCGCCAATCACGGCGGGTCGAAGCACGGGGTGTTCACGGACCGGCCGGGCCAGCTGACCAACGACTTCTTCGTCCACCTGCTGGACATGCGGACGGGCTGGAAACAGGTCGACGACAGCGGCGACGAGACCTTTGTCGGCGCGGACCGTCTGACCGGCGAACAGCGCTGGACGGCGACGCGCACCGATCTGGTGTTCGGCTCCAACTCCCAGCTTCGGGCCCTGTCCGAAGTCTATGCCTCGGCCGACGCGGGGGAGAAGTTCGTGAAGGACTTCGTCAAGGCCTGGACCAAGGTGATGAACAACGACCGGTTCGACCTGACCCTGAAGGAAGAGTTCGGGGCGGCGGCCGCCTGACCCGGCGCCCCTTCGCGGCGCGGGTCGCGAAGGGGCATAAGGCCGTCTGATTGCCTTTGGCCAAACGATAGCGGGCACCTATATGTCGGCCATGCTCCCCACCCTGCGCCAGCTCCAGTATCTCAAGCTTCTGGCCGAACACGCCTCGTTCAGCCGGGCGGCCGAAGCGGCCCATGTCAGCCAGCCGGCCCTGTCGGCGGGGGTGCAGGAGCTGGAGAAGATTCTCGGCGCGCCGGTGGTCGAGCGGACACGCGGCAATATCCAGCTGACCGCGGTCGGGGCCGAGGCCGTCCGGCGCGGCGAGGACGTGCTGGCCCGGACCGAGGACCTGGTCGAGGCGGCGCGCAACGCCGGCAAGCCGTTGTCGGGCCGGTTCCGGCTGGGCGTCATCCCGACGGTCGCCCCCTTCCTGCTGCCGGCCAAACTGCCGGGGGTGAAGGCCCAATGGCCGGCGCTGCGGCTGTTCATCCGCGAGGACCTGACGCCGCGGCTGGTCGCCGGGCTGAAGGCGGGGCAGCTGGACGCGGCGGTGATCGCCCTGCCCTATTCGGCGCCCGGCATCGACCATGCCCGGATCGGGGACGACGAGATCCTGGCCGCCGCGCCGGTCGGCCACCCGCTGGCCGGGACCGGGCCGATCCCCGCGGGGTCGCTGAAGGCCGAGGATCTGATCCTGCTGGAGGACGGCCATTGCCTGCGCGACCACGCCCTGGCGGCCTTCGGCATCGAGCCGCCGCGCGGCGAGGACGTCTTCGCCGCGACCAGCCTGCATACGCTGGTGCAGATGGTCTCGGCCGGCCTGGGGGTCAGCTTCCTGCCCGAGATGGCGGTGCGGGCCGGACTGGCGGACCTGCCGGGTGTCGTGGTCCGGCCGATCGCGGCCAAGGCGCCGCGCCGCGAGATCGTGGTCGCCTGGCGCGCCGGCTCCAGCCGGGCCGCCGAGGCGAGACTGCTGGCGGAAGCGCTGAAGCTGGACTGATCTCTCAACTCTCCGCTCATCCCGGCGAAAGCCGGGACCCAGTGCTTTGGAGGATCCGGCGGGACAGGAGGCACCTTGAACCTTCAGTCCTGAAACATCGGCGTCAAGCTGGACAGGACTGGGTCCCGGCTTTCGCAGGGATGAGCGGAACAGAATATGACTCATTACGACTCCGTAAGGTGCGCCGCCATTTGGCCCTGATAGGGTTCGCGCGCCCGCGTGCGCCGGGCGTTCCGGAGCCGTGCCCCCATGAAGTCCCGCCTGTTCACCGCCGCCTCGATCGCCGCCCTGATGCTGGGCGTTTCCGCCTGCGCCTCGACCGACATGACCACCGCCGATATGGCGACCCCGACGCCGGACGCCGTCGCGGCCCCCGCCGGCGGCGGCGAGATCGTCGTGCCGCCGCTGGGCTTCGCGCAGCGGACCCTGCCGAACGGCCTGCAGGTCTTCACGGCGCGCGACACGGGCACGTCCAATGTCACGGTGCAGGTCTGGTACAAGGTCGGGGCCAAGGACGATCCGGAAGGCCGCTCCGGCTTCGCCCACATGTTCGAACACCTGATGTTCAAGGCGACGCGGAACCTGCCGCAGGAGACCTTCGACCGGCTGACCGAGGACGTCGGCGGCTCGAACAACGCCTCCACCGGGCTGGACGTGACCAACTATTATGAGACCGTGCCGGCCCAGCATCTGGAGCGGATGCTGTTCGCCGAGTCCGAGCGGATGGGCGCGCTGGTCGTCGACGAGGCCTCGTTCGAGAGCGAGCGCGACGTGGTCAAGGAGGAGTTCCGCCTGCGCGTCCTGTCGACGCCCTACGGCCGGTTCCAGCGCCTGCACTCCCAGGCCTTCATCTTCCAGGACAGCCCCTATCGCCGCCCGGGCATCGGCTCGATCGCCGATCTGGACGCCGCGACCATCGATGACGTGCTGCGCTTCCACGAGACCTTCTACCGGCCCGACAACGCCTATCTGATCGTGGCCGGAAACTTCGACCAGGCGCAGCTGGACGCCTGGATCGACGGCTATTTCGGCGGCATCGAGAACCCGGACCGCGCCCTGCCGGTCAACAATGTGCCCGAGACCTACGGCGCGGCGCGCGAGGCGACCTTCTATGGTCCGAACGTGCCCCTGCCGATGGTGCAGATCACCTGGCCGACCGTGCCCTACAATCATCCCGACCGGGCCGCGCTGGACGTGCTGGACGGCATCCTGTCGACCGGCGAATCGAGCCGGCTGTACCAGTCGCTGGTCTATCGCCAGCAGATCGCCACCTCGGCCACATCCTCGAACAGCCAGCAGCAGCAGGTCGGGGTGCTCAACACCTCGGCCATCATGAGCGCCGGCCATACGCCGGACGAGGGCATGGCCGCCCTGCGCGCCGAGGTCGCCCGCATCCGTGACGAGCCGGTGACGGAGGCCGAACTGGCCGAGGCCAAGACCGAACTGGTGGCCAGCGCCCTGCGCGGACTGGAGACCATCGACGGCCGGGCGTTTGCGCTCGGCTACACCCTGATCATGACCGGCGACCCGACCAGCGCCGACCGGGACGTGGCCAATATCCAGGCCGTGACCGTCGCTGATGTGCAGCGGGTGGCGCGCGAATATCTGCGCGACGACCGGGCCATCTCCATGCGCTATCTGCAGGCCGACGCCGAACACCCGGCCTCGCCGGTGCAGGAGGTGTTCACCGCCCCGATCACCCTGGCCACCCTGGCCCCGGCCGACGAGCCGGTGACCCTGCTGCCCGAGGGCCAGCGCACCCCCCTGCCGCAACCGGGGCCCGCGATCGACGCCGCCACGCCGCAGGTGGCCGAGCGCCGTCTGGCCAACGGCATGCGGGTGCTGGTCGCCCGCAAGCCGGGCCTGCCGCTGATCTCAGCCCGGCTCAGCTTCAATGCCGGAACCTCCGACGATCCGGCGGGCAAGGCGGGCGTCGCCAACTTCACCGCCTCCCTGCTGACCCAGGGCACCGAGAGCCGCTCCGCCCCGGAGATCGCCACCGAGATCGAACGGCTGGGCGCCAACATCGGCGCGGGCGCCGGCGTGGACTTCACCAATGTCTTCGCCTCCTCGCCATCCAACGTCTTCCCCCAGACCATGGCCCTGATGGCCGATGTGGTCCGCCACCCGGCCTATGCCGCCGAGGAGCTGGACCGCGAGAAGACCCAGACGCTGAACGGCCTGCGGGTGCAGCTGTCGCAGCCGGGACCGGTGTCCAGCCTGGCCGCCGCCCGCGCGGTGTTCGGAGAGGCCCCCTACGCCCTGCCCGGCTCGGGCACGCCCGGCACCATTCCGGGCCTGACCCGCGAGGATCTGGTCGCCTTCCATGAAGGCCGCTACCGGCCGAGCGAGGCGACGCTGGTCTTCTCCGGCGACATCACGCCCGAGGCGGCCTACGCCCTCGCCGAACAGGCGTTCGGCGACTGGCGCGACCCGGCGGCAACGGTGGCCACGATCGACGATCCGGCAGGGGCGCTGGTCGCGCCGCGCATCATCGTCATCGACCAGCCCGGCGCCGGTCAGGCGGCCGTGGTCGCGGCCCTGCGCGGCATCGCCCGCACGGACGAGAACTATTTCCCGCTTCTCGTCGGCAACGCCCTGATGGGCGGCGGCTTCTCCGCGCGGCTCAACCAGGAAATCCGCATCAAGCGCGGCCTGTCCTACGGGGCCAGCTCGGGCCTCGGCGCACGGGCGGACGAGGGCATCCTGTCCGCCTCGGCCCAGACCCGCAACGACGCCGTGCCGGAAGTGGCTGAGCTGATCCTGGCCGAGATCGCCCGCCTGTCGGCGACCACGGCCACGGAGGCTGAGCTGGCCCCGCGCCGGGCGACCCTGATCGGCTCGTTCGGACGTCAGCTGGAGACCGTCGACGGCCTCGGCGGCCTGGTCGCCAACCTGGCGCTGTACGGCCTGCCGCTGACCGACCTTGCCAGCTACGACGACGATGTGAACGGGGTGACCCCGGAAGCCATCCGGGCCGCGGCCGCGGAACACCTGCCCGCCTCGAGCGCCAGCCTCGTCATCGTCGGCGACGCCGCGGTGTTCCTGACCGCGCTGCGCGCCAAATACCCGAATATCGAGGTGGTGCCGCTGTCGAGCCTGAACATCGACTCGGTGACCCTGAGGTAGGGGCGCTACAGCCGTCTCCCTCCCCCACGGGGGAGGGAGAGGCATGTGAGCCAATTTTACGCCGACAAACACACGACCTGCGCGACCCGCAGATCGCGGCGCAGGTCGTCGGCGACAAGGCCGTAGTTGTCGACGGTGACGAGGCGGCCGGTCAGGGGCTCGTCGGCCTTCTGCACGCCGCGGATGGCCGGGCCGAAGGTGTCGGGCGAGGTGGTGTAGATCCGCCCCCGGCGCGGGCTTTCGGCGATGGTGACGCCGACGGCGCGGCCTTGACGGTCCAGCACCGGTGCGCCTGACAGGCCCGCCAGGGTGCCGCCGAGACCGTCGGTGCGGCCGACCTCGGCCCAGGCCAGGACCGGCTCGTCACGCTGGCCGCGTCCCCGGATCCGGAGTGTTTCGCGGCCCAGCAGGCGGGAGGCGACCTCGCCGGCCCGCGCCTGGGGGAAGCCCGGATGGAAACCGCGCTGGCCCTCACGCAGGCCGTGGGCGGCCTGGACCGGAATGGCGTCCGGTCCGCCCCGGGTCAGAAGGACGGCGATATCCGCGCGGGGCGAGAGACGCACATCGGCGGCGACCGCGCGGCCGCCGCCGACAAGGATGGCCGGGCGGCGGCACCCCTCGACGACATGGCGGGCCGTGACCCAGCGACCGTCGCGCGAGATTGAGAAGGCCGTGCCGGAACTCGGCTGGAAGGGAATGTCCGGCGCGTTGACGGTGACGGCGGGATCGAACGGCGTGACCGGCCCGAGCAGGGCGCCCTCGATCTCGTCCGGCGCGGGCGGCGCCGGCGGCGCGTCCGCATTCTCGCGCAGCTGCAGCGACCAGATCACCAGCGTGCTGACGACCAGTGAATAGACGAGCCAGTCCGGCGGTCTGGGGAAACCCACGGTCTCAGCCGGTCAGGGCGGCGGCGAGGATCAGGGCGGTCGACAGCTTGGCGCCGACCAGCAGGACGGCGGCGGCGATCTCGCCGTCGCGGATGCGTTGGGGCAGGCCGGTGAGGATCATGTCGACGAGGCGGAAGGCCAGCAGCTGCAGGACCACGGTGGCGACCCCCCAGAGGGCGATGTCCTTGAGCGAGGTCGAGACGCTGAGGCTGACCGCCAGCGGGATGGCCAGACCGACCAGAACGCCGGAGAAGGCCACGGCCGCGGCGGCATTGCCCTCGCGGATCAGGGCGATCTCCTTCCACGGCGTGAACAGGGCATAGAGCACCGCGCCCACGACCAGCAGGGCGAGGGTCACGCCGAGGTGCGCGAGGGTCGTCGGAAAGCCGGTCGCAAAGGCCTGGACCTCGGCGCTTTCGAGCAGGGTGGTGAGGGACGAGGAGTCCATGGTTGTCCGTTGTCAGAGCCCGCTGACGATTGCCCGGATTTCGCCTCAATCCGCAAGGGGGGCGGGGACACAGTTGGTGAAGAAGTGTGTCTGGGAGGGTGATTGGCGGTTGGTGATTGGTGGATGACGTCGTCCGCGCCGGGGGTCGTGGGACTGGCGCCGGAGCGGGTCCGGCCCGTCACCAATCACCGACCACCAATCACCCGCTTCAGGCCGCTTCCGCCGCCGCCTTGCGCACCGCCGAGGCCCGGACCTTTTCGCTCTCGGACTTGAGCTGGCCGCAGGCGGCGAGGATGTCGCGGCCGCGGGGGGTGCGGATGGGGCTGGCGTAGCCGGCCTTGTTGAGGATGGCCGCGAACCGTTCGATCGTCTTCCAGTCCGAACACTCATAGTCCGTGCCGGGCCAGGGGTTGAACGGGATCAGGTTCACCTTGGCCGGAATGCCCTCGATCAGCTTGAGCAGGGCGCGGGCTTCGTCCGGGCTGTCGTTGACGCCCTTCAGCATGACGTATTCGAAGGTCACCCGGCGGGCGTTGGACAGGCCCGGATAGGCGCGGATCCCGGCCATCAGCTGGGCCAGGTCGTACTTCTTGTTCAGCGGCACCAGAACGTCGCGCAGGGGGTCGTTGGTGGCGTGCAGGCTGATCGCCAGCATGGCCTGGGTGCGGGTCCCGAGCGCGTCGAGCTGCGGCACCACGCCCGAGGTCGAGACGGTGATCCGGCGGCGCGACAGGGCGATGCCCTCATTGTCCGAAATGATGTCGATGGCGTCGGCGACGTGGTCGAGATTGTAGAGCGGCTCGCCCATGCCCATGAAGACGATGTTCGACAGGCGGCGGTCTTCCTTGGGCGACGGCCATTCCTCGAGGTCGTCGCGAGCGACCTGGACCTGGGCCA